>NZ_CP089588.1:933658-1244878 GCF_021249345.1 Halobacterium wangiae
GCCTCGCCGTCCGGGTCCTCGACGGTCGGGAACTCGAGGTCGGCGTCCGTGAGCATGTTGTACGCGTCACTGGGCGCGCCGAACACCTCGCTCAGGTCGCTGAGTAGCTCCTCGACCTCCGCCGAGCGCGTGTGGGGTTTCATCCGGAGCACGTCGTCGAAGTAGTGCTCGTACTGCTCGAGGCCCTCCGTGGACTCCACCATCGACTGGAGTTCCTCGCGCGTGCTGTCCTGGAGTTCCGGGTCGATGTAGGAGCTCGCACTCGACACATCGGCCATCAGACTGGAGCCCCGCGCCCGGAGCGCCTGGTACTCCTGGTCGCGGGTGTCCTCGTCCGAGCGCATCCGCGCGTAGGAGGTCACCTTCTCGGCCTCCCGGTAGATCTCGTCGCGGAGTTCCATGGCCTCGAGGAGCGTGTCGCCGTCCTCGGTGAGCCGACCCTCGTAGGCCGCGAGTTCGTCGAGTTGCTCGGACAGTGCCTCGTACGCCTGCTCCCAGTCGTCGTCGGTCGCGTAGATGGACTCCAGATCCCACTTGTAGTCGTCGTCTCGCTCGCCGCGTTCGGGGACGCTGCTCATACCGGATTTCTCCGTGGCAACTCGGTTAAACGTTCCCAAACACTGCGTGCTTGCCGCCGAGTCGGCGTGAAAGAAAGGAACAGGTGGGGCGTAGTTTTTCCCCGCCGCCGCGCGTACTCCCACGCATGACCGACGACGAGGCGCACAGCGTCGAACGCGTGCTGGGGCGGGCGTGGACCGACGAGACGCCGTGGGACGTGCTCACCGCCCTCACCGAACTCGACGACCGCATGGCCGGCCACGAGGGCGAGCGCCGCGCGGCCGAACTCGCCGCCGACGCCTTCGCCGAGGCCGGCGCACGCGACGTCAGCGTCGACGCCTTCGACCTCGCGGTGTGGACGCGCGGGGACTGCTCGCTCGCGGTAACGGAGCCGACCGAGCGGACGTTCGAGGCGATCGCCCTCCCGTACGCGCCGGCCGGCGACGCGACCGGTCGGCTGGTCGACGTCGGCTTCGGCACGGAGTCGGCGTTCGAGGAGTCCGACGTCGAGGGCGCGGTCGTCCTCGCGTCCACGGACAGCCCACCCGGCGAGCGCCTCGTCCACCGCATGGAGAAGTACGGCCGCGCTGTCGACGGCGGCGCCGCGGGCTTCGTCTTCTACAACCACAAGGACGGCCAGCTACCGCCGACGGGGTCGCTGCGCTTCGGCGACGAGGGAGAGCTCCCCGCCGTCGGCGTCTCGAAGGAGACGGGCGCGTGGCTCCGGGAGTACGCCGACCGGGACGGTCGAGTCACGCTCTCGGTCGACGCGACGACCGAGTCGGGCACCGGCAGGAACGCCCACGCCGTCCTCGGACCGGACACCGACGAGGAGGTGGTCGTCGTCGCCCACCACGACGCCCACGACATCGCGGAGGGCGCACTCGACAACGGCTGTGGCGTCGCCACCGTCGTCGCGGCGGCGCGCGTGCTCGCCGACCTCGACCTCGACTGCAAGGTGCGAGTCGCGTCGGTCGGCGCCGAGGAGGTCGGCCTCCACGGGTCGGCAGCGCTCGCCGAGTCACTCGACCTCGACGCCGTGCGCGCGGTCGTGAACGTCGACGGTGCGGGCCGCTACCGGACGCTCCGGGCGTTCACGCACGGCACCGACGCGTTCGAGGCGGTCCTCGACGACCTCGCCGAGCGGACGGGCCACCCGGTCGAGGTCGACGAGACCATCCACCCGTACAGCGACCACTGGCCGTTCCTCCGGCGGGGCGTGCCGGCCGTCCAGTTGCACAGCGTCACGCCCGAGCGCGGCCGCGGCTGGGGGCACACGCACGCCGACACCCGCGACAAGGCCGACTCGCGGAACCTCCGCGAGCACGGTATGCTCGCCGCGCTCCTCGTCCGGGTTCTGACCGCCCGCGACGTGCCCCGTCCCGACCAGTCGGCGCTCCGGGACCGCCTGCTCGCCGCCGACGTGCGCCCGGGAATGGAGGCCGCGGGCGTCTGGCCCGCGGACTGGGAGTAGTCAGATGCCGTCGGCGACGTGGCCGGCGACGGCGGCGAGCGCGAGACGGTCCTCACGGAGCGCCGCGAACCGCTCGCGGGCGTGGGCCGCGGCGTCCTCGTCCACCGCGAACGCGAGGTCGTAGTCCACGTCGTGGAGCACCAGCGGGTGCGGGTCCGCCGGCGGGACACCATCGGGGCCTTCGACTGGGTCCGGGCCGAGCAGGTCCTCGATGCGGTCGAAAGACCCGCCCGCCGCGACGTCCTCGACGAGCGAGACGACGCGTCGGGCCAGTTCCCGGCAGAAACCCTCGGCGCGGAGCGTGAGGACGAGGAAGTCGTCCTCGCGTGCGAGCGACCCCGATAGCTCCCGGACCGTGTTGCGGTCGTCGGGCGTGAGGTTGTGGAAGTCGTGCTCGCCGGTGAGCCGGTCGAGCGCGTCGCGGGCGCGCTGGTCGTCGAGGTCCGGCACTAGGAGGAAGTAACGGTACTCGCGCCAGTTCGCGTCGTGGGTCGCGTGGAAGTCGGGTGGCGCGTCGACGCTGGCCCACGCGTCGACCGGTCCCGGGAGTTCGGTGTTCAGCGCCGACGGGGAGAGCCAGTCGGGTGCGTCGAAGGCGACGGTCTGAGCGAGCGCCGAGACGCCCGCGTCCGTGCGTCCCGCGGCGGCGTAGCCCGGGGGCTTCTCGCCTTCGAGGACGTCTAGCCGACGGAGTGCGCGAAACAGTTCGTCCTCGACGGTCGTGACGTCCGGCTGGCGCTGGAAACCGCGGTACGGCCGGCCGTCGTAGGCGATGCGGAACGCGCGACGGGGCATTCGCTACTCGAAGTCGTTGACGGTCGGAGCGTCCAGTTCGCCCGGGAACTCCTCGAAGGGGGCGGTCACCTGGTCGCCGCTCTCCATGTCCTTCACCGTCACCTCGCCGTTCGCGAGGTCTTGTTCGCCGACGATGACGACCGTCTCCGCCCCGATGCCGTCCGCGTAGTTCATCTGCGCGCCGAAGCTCCGGCCGGTCACGTCCGTCTCGACGGCGTTGCCGCGGTCCCGGAGGTCGCCGGCGACGCGCGCTGCCTCGGCCTCAGTGTCGCCGACCTGGAGGACGTAGTAGTCCGCGGTGAACTCGCCCTCGGGGAGCACGCCCGCGTTCTCCAGGAGCAGGCCCAGGGTTGCGTGGCCGGGTGCGACCCCGACCGCGGGCGTCGGCTGGCCGCCGAAGCTCTCGATGAGGTCGTCGTAGCGCCCGCCGCCGAACACCGAGCGGCCCACCTCGCCGGTCGCGTCGAAGCACTCGAAGACGACGCCGGTGTAGTAGTCCAGTCCCCTGGCCGTGGTCAGCGAGACGTCGCAGTACTCCCGCACGCCGAGGTGCTCGGCGGCTTCGAGGACGTCACGGAGGTTCTGCACGGCGTCGTCGACGCGCTCGGTGCCCGCGAACTCCACGAGTGCGTCGAGGTCGTCGCCCGCCAGCAGGTCGTCGAAGCGCTCGGCCTGCGAGCGGGTGAGTCCGGCCGCCTCGAGGCCGTCGACGTACTCAGCGAACTCGACCTTCTCGCGTTTGTCCACCGTTCGGATGGCTTCCTCGGTGTCCACGTCGGCGTCGAAGGACTCGAGGAGACCGCCGAGGATGTCGCGGTGGCTCACGCGGAACTCGAAGTCCTCGCTCGTCAGCCCGAGGTCCGTCAGGCCGTCGGCGACGACCGCCAGTACCTCGGCGTCGGCGCGGGGGTCGCTGGACCCGAAGATGTCGACGTTCGTCTGGTAGAACTCTCGGAACCGGCCCTGCTGGGGCTCCTCGTAGCGCCAGAACGGCCGCGTCGAGAACCACTTGATTGGCTTCTGGAGGGCCTGCTGTTTCGCCACCACCATCCGCGCCACCGTCGGCGTCAGTTCGGGCGTGAGCGCCACGTCCCGGCCGCCCTGGTCCGTGAACGCGTACAGTTCCTCGACGATGCCCTCGCCGGACTTGTCGACGTACATCTGCTGGCCCTCCAGCGCGGGCGTCCCGATCTCCCGGAAGCCGTACTGCCGCGCGGCGCCCTCCAGGGCGTCTATCGCCACGCGACGCGGCCCCATCTCCTCGGGGTAGAAGTCACGGAATCCCTTCAGTCGGTCGTACATAGGGCGTCGTTGTCGCGTCTCGCGCTTGAATGCTTTCGTTCCGTGTTTCTGTGTGACGTGGTACGCTCGTTGGGTTCGCGGCGGGTTCCTACACCTCGAAAGCCTCGAGGCTAAGGACGAAGACGGACGAAGTAAGCACCACAGCGAGCACCGCGAGCGAGGAGCGTGGTCCGAGAGAACGAAGCTCTCTCGTCATCTCGAAAGAGCGCTCTGCGCTCTTTCGGCGACAACGAGGCCGGGGGGTGAGACGCCTGGGCTTTCGAGGTCCTGTCGAATACGGTAGTGAGGAACAGGGAACCCGAACTCACGAGTCGAGGGAGCGCGTGAACACGTGGCTCGAGCGCTCCATGCCGCGGTCCTCGTAGAACCGGTGGGCGTCGGTGCGTTCGGGCGCCGACGCGAGCCCGATGGTGTCACAGCCCCGGTCCGCGGCCCAGCGTTCCAGGTGGGAGAGGAGTCGCTCGCCGAAACCATTCGAGCGGTGGTTGGGCGCCGTAGCGAGGTCGTACACCCACAGGTACCGCCCGTACCACACGCTCATGCGGACGGAGACGCCGGCGACGGAAACGAGCGCGTCGTCAGCGAACAGGCCGAACAGGCGGTACCCCTCGACCGCTCGAAGTTCGCGGAGGAACGCAAGGAACTCTTCGCGGGTGAACACTCGGTCGGCGTCCGCCCACAGTTCCATCAGCACGGGGTACGCGGCTTCCCACTCGGCCTCGGTGTCGAGTTCCGCGACGCGTACGGCTGCCATGGTGGTGCCTGGGAGAGCGGTCCCAAGAAAGGGGCGGGTCGGCAGGCGGACTCAGACAGCTATCAGACCGACACCAACCACAGCCAGAACAGCAGCACCCAGGCGACGCCGGAGGCCGGGCTCACCCAGCAACACACAACCCAAAAGCACCGCGACGATGGCCTGGGCGTTGACGAGCGTGGAGACGATGCTCGCGGGGGCGCTGGCGAACGCGAGCGCGGTGACGTGTTCGCCGACGGCGACGCCGGAGCCCGCGAGGACGAACATCGGGAGGTGCTGGCGGACGCCGCCCGCGGGCCAGCGGCGGAGCGCGAGCGGGAGGACGGCGACAGCGACGCCGCCGAGGAACGTCGGCACCCAGAGCCGCGTGGGGAACGTGAAGCCGTCGAGGACGATGCGGCGGCCGACGTCGCTGACGGCGTACAGCATCGCGGAGAGGAGCGCGAGCTGGGCGGCGCGGGAGTGGACCGCCTTCCGGAGGGGCGTGAGGAGGTCGCCGCCCTCGTAGTTCGCGAGGTAGACCGCGGTAGTGGCGACGCCGATGCCGAGGAGGGCCGTGGATTCGAGTGTGGCGCCGAGGCCGAGCACCTCGATGGGAACGACGAACACGGGCACGATCTTCGCGATGGGCGCGACGTAGGAGACGTCGCCGACGGCGAGCGCGCGCACGGAGAGCAGGAACCCCGCACCACCGATGACGACGGTCCCGGCGAAGACGGCGACGTCGAGGGCGTCCATCGGCGGGAACGCGGGGAGGCCGTCGCCGACGCCGACGGCGAACGGGAGGTACCACGCGATGGCGGCAGCGTTCACGAAGACGGTGAGGACGGCGCCGTGGATGCCGGCGAAGTAGCGTTTCAGGGCGAACAGGTAGCTGCCCCAGATGCCGGCGGCGGCGAGCGCGTACAGTACTCCCGGCTCCATTCACGCGAACGGAGCCGGTGTTCGGAGAAGAGTGGTTCGATTACTCCCGGAGGCCGTGGACGTACGTCTGGTCGTGGTCCGGGAACACCTCGCGGATGGCCTCCTCGCCGTGTTCCTCGGCGAGGAGCGCGCGGAGTTCCGCCTCGTAGTCGGCGCGCGGAATCTCCTCGCTGGGGCCGACCTGGACGTCGAGTTCGGCGTTCACGAGGCGGTCGACCGCTCGCCGCCCGAACCCCGAGAGCGGGGAGAGGTAGTCGACGTCGTGGCGGTCCTCGAGGCTCTGTGCCTGCGCCCGCGAGACCGTCGGGACGCGGTCGTCGCGGCGCGTCCCGTCCGCGATCGCGTCGAACCCCTCGTCGGCGACGGCCTCCAGTGCGTGCTCGTGGACGTGCTGGATGCCGTTCCGGGGGTAGCCGTCCTCGCGCATCAGGTCGACGGCCTCCTCGGCGACGTCCTGGTCGAGTTCGATCTCGGCGAACGCGAAGTCCGTGGCGTCGGCCGCCTCGCGAGCGTGTTCCCACTCGTCGGTGACGCCGAAGTGCGCGGTGACGAGCGTGATGTCGTAGAACCGCTCGAGGACGAGCGCCGCGAGCGTAGAGTCCTTCCCGCCGCTGTAGAGCAGGCCCAGCTCCATGCTAGCGGCGGTTGATGTTGAAGCTCTTGGAGTCGGGCTTGAGTTCCCGGAGCAGCTCTTTCATCTGCTCCTCGTCGATGCGGTCCTGCAGCCGCCCGGACTGGGCGAGCGCGAGGACCTGCTGTTCGACCTTGTCGGCGAACTGCGGCTTGCTCATCCGGATGGTGTTCAGGCGCTTGCGCGCGCCGTCCGTCAGGTGCTGTTTGAGCAGTGCCTGTTTCTGCTGTTCGGCCTGCTGCTGGGCCTGCTGCTGTGCCTCGTCCTGGGCGCCCCCACCGCCCTGCTGTTGCTTGAGTTCCTCCATCTTCTGCTGGCGGAGTTCGTCGAGCCGTTCGTCGTCTGGGTTCCCACTCATGTTAGTCGGCCCTTTGCTGCGTATCCCGTTAATTGTTGCGCACCCGGACGATAGTCGTGTGGCTCGGCAGTGGACGAACGGCGGAGAAATCGACCGAACGCGACCTCAGGCGTAGCGTTCGAGTTCGGGGCGGTCGAGGTTCTCGATGACCGTGTTCGCGGTGTCGTCGAGGAGGCTGCGGCCCTCGGCGGTGACGACGCGGCCGCGGTCGTGCTGCTGTTCGACGAGGTCCGCGTCCTCGAGCTGCTGGAGGATGGTGCGGATGATGTTCCGGGAGCCGGCGGCGCTCTCGGACGGCGAGACGACGTAGCGGTTCGAACCGTCGCGGGTGTCGCCGTAGGCCGTCGAGAGGCGCTTCACGCCGATGGGACCTTCCATCGCGACCTTCCGCAGGAGGCTGGCCGCGCGGATCGCCCAGAAGTCCTCCTGTTCGGGCGGGAGTTCTCGGCCGGAGCCGGTCTTCGCGAACTGTGCCCAGTCGGGCTCGTCGAGTTGGTCCTTGAGTTCCTCGGCGAGCTCGTCGATGAGCTCGTCCGCAGGGGCGTCGTAGAGGGTTGCCATTGGGCGGATTTCACGTCGGATTCGTTTAAAGCCATCGTTAGGCGCTCGTTCCCGAGTGCAACGACACGCGGGCCATCGGCCCTGTCTCGCATCCGCGGCGTTTTAGTCGCGGGCGGTGAAGGCCCGGTATGGACGAACGGGCGGCGCTGGACCTGGTCGGCGGTCTCGTCGCGAACGCCGGGGACGACGCCGCGGTCGTGGACGGGACGGTGCTCACCGTCGACATGCTCCACGAAGCGACGGACTTCCCCGAGGGGACCACGCGCTACACGGCGGGGTGGCGGTCGGTCGGCGCGTCGCTGTCGGACGTGGCGGCGATGGGCGCGGAGGCCACCGCGGCGGTCGCCGCCTACGCCGCGCCGAACTTCGACGACGAGGAACTGGCCGCGTTCGTCGAGGGGGCGTCGGCGGTCTGCGAAGACGTGGACGCGGCGTACGTCGGTGGCGACCTCGACAGCCACCAGGAGTTCACGGTGGCGACGGCGGCGGTCGGCGAGACGGACCGCCAGATCGGCCGGGGCGGCGCGACCCCCGGCGACCGCGTGGTCGTGACGGGGACGCTCGGCCGGAGCGCGGCCGCACTGCGGCTGTTCGAGTCGGGCGAGACCGAGCGCGCGAACGAGCTGTTCCGGTTCTCGCCGCGGGTCGCGGCGGGGCTGGCACTGGGCGAGTACGCGACGGCGATGATGGACTCCAGCGACGGCCTCGCGCGCTCGCTCCACCAGCTAGCCGAGGCGAGCGACGTTGGGTTCGCCGTGGACGCCGCGGAGATCCCCGTCGCAGCGGCGCTCCGGGAGGTAGCGACGGACCCACTCGACACGGCACTCACGTTCGGCGAGGACTTCGAACTCGTGGCGACGCTCCCGCCGGAAGCCGTCGCCGACGCGCGCACGGCGTCACCGGTGCCGCTGACGGTGGTCGGCGAAGTCGTCGACGACGGCGTGACCCTCGACGGGGAACCGCTGGCGGACCGCGGCTGGACGCACTAGCAGCAGTTGCTAGTAGGAATTTTCTAGAGTCGAGGGGGGAGCAGCTGTTCGATACAGAGAAGCGGTGATCGGTTCGTACAGCCGCCCCAGTGGCACAACCACTAATGGCAACGAGGGTGACGGCCCGGTATGGTGTCCAGGCCCTCCACTCCCGCAGTCGTGATCGGACTCGGGGTTCTCCTGTTGCTCGTCTCGGCGGTTCCTGTCGGGGACTCCTCGGAGTCGACAGAGTTCGTCCACCGCGTAGCGCCCGCAGAGAACGGCACGCTCGTCTACGGAATCGAGTACGAAGCGGGCGACGTTCGGGCCTACGAGTCCCTCTCCGAGCGCGGTCAGGCTATCTTCGACCGCGCCCGCGCCGACTCACCGTACGTCGTCACGAACCAGTCCATGACTGCACCGGGCCTCGAGTACGCGAGCGACCACATCACCCTCGGGAAGGGAGTGTACGCCGTCGAGTACGACGGCGAGGTCTACTCGCTCCGGACGCAGCGGAACACCCCTGGCTTCAACCCCGCGGCACTCCTAGTCGGGTTCGCCACCCGGACCGCCTTCGTTCTCGGCGTCGTCCTCGTCACCGTCGGGCTGCTCTCCGCTGGCTCGCGTCGATACGGACAGTAACGTGGGTCTGCACGGGAACGGCCCGGAAAACGGCGTTTGACCGTGGCGAGCCCCGATCGTACCTGGGAGCGGCCGCAGTGGTGGGTCCGCACAGCCACGTAGCACTCCGGCGTTTCGTCATCGGCCGAACAGAGAGACCGCGCTAGTACCCACTGCTAGCCGACGATCTGGATGGGGACGGGCATGAAACAGAGCGCCCCGAGGACGAACGTGAGCACGCCGAGTGCGGCGCGACGGCGGTCGAGCGGCTCGTCGTCGATGGGGTCGACGCTCCCCATGAACGTGACGAGCGTGGAGAGGAACCCCCACATGACCCAGATGCCGGCGGCGTTGCCGGCCTCGCCGACCAGCCAGAGGTAGCCCGCGAGCGCGAACAGGCTGGTGGGGACCAGCGGCGCGATGCGGTCGGCGGTGTCGCCGACGAGCGACCGGAGGATGTGGCCGCCGTCCAGCTGGCCGACCGGGATGAGGTTGAGGAACGTGACGAACATCCCGATCCAGCCGCCCATCACGACGGGGTTGACGGAGCGGCTGGGGTCGCTGTAGGAGAGCGGTTCCCCGAGGACGGTCGCGATCGCCTGGAGGAGCGGCGGGTACGCGAACTGGATCTCCACGGCCGACGGGGAGTTGACGATCTCCGGCGGGACGTGCACCGGCGGCAACAGCAGGCCGACGACGGTGACGACGACGGCGGCGACGAGGCCGGCGAGGGGGCCCGCGGCGCCGATGTCGAAGAGTGCGTCGCGGTCGGGCATCTGGCCGCGCATCCTGATGACAGCGCCCATCGTGCCGAACAGCGACGGGAACGGGATGAAGTACGGGAGGCTGGCGTCGACGTCGTGGTAGCGACTCAGCAGGTAGTGACCGAGTTCGTGGGTGCCCAGGACGCCCATCACGGCGAGCGTGAACGGGAGCGCGCGGACGATCTCCGGTGAGAACGGGTCGACGTAGTACCACTGCGCACCGACGAACAGCGTCGAGAGCACAGTGGCGACGAACAGCGCGACGTTCTTCCAGGGGAACCCACCGGTGTCGGCGTCGTGTGGTTCGGCGACGAGGACGAGTTCGCCGGTGCGCCGGGCGAGTTCGACCTCGTAGCCGCGCTCGCGGAACATCGGCCACACCGTCCGGATGACCGTCTGCCGGTCGGTCGTGGCGTCGCCGAAGTAGAGCACGCGGCCATCACGCTGGCTCACCTCGTAGACGTCGAAGACGGAGTCGAAACTCGCCGGCGCGGGTGCGTCGTCGGGCGGCTGGGCCGACATCACGCGGTAGTTACGCCCACAGCGATTTAAACGCCGGGTCATCGGCGCGTCGAATCGCCGTGGGGGACCGGGCCGACACTCGGCCGTGGGGGAAGGAAGGTAGCTCCGTCGGGAAGGGGAGGACCCGACGGAAAAGGGGACGTCGAACGGGAGCGCGCGGGGATCGTGAACTGCGTCGTTACGCCGGCTGGACGCGCCACGTGGTGGCGCTCGTGTACGACCACTTCTCGATGTCGAGGTCGGTCGCGGACTTCGAGAGCTTCACCATGAGCGCGCCGATCTCCTTGGGGGAGAGGTCGACCTCGTCGGCGATGAACTTGCTCTTGAAGTAGAGCTCACCGTCTTCGGCCTTCTCGCGGAGGTAGGACTTGAGGCGAGTCTCCTTGTCCTGCGGTTCGCGGGTCGTGGAGGACTGCTGGGTTGCGCTCATCTTCGTCCCACCCTACTGCCCACGAGGGGTTATAAAGGGGTGAACGTTAGCGACTGTTCGCACGTTTTCAGCCGTGAACGGAATCAGTCGGACATTTCACGACAGTTTCAAATCCGGTTAGACGTTTTACGGAGACTTCTCGTCGTTTCTTTCGCGTTCGTTCGTTATTCCGAGAGTGTATGACATTCGTCTGCGGTTCGCGCTCGAGAACGGAGTCAGGCCCGGTCGTGAACCCAGAACTCCTCCGCGACGGTGACCTCCTTCTTGAAGATCGGTACCTCCTCCTTGAGGCGGTCGATGCCGTCCTCGACGGCCCGGAACGCCTCCCGGCGGTGGCCGGCGAGCACCGCGACGAAGACGATGTCCTCGCCCGCATCGACGCGACCGACGCGGTGGTGGAGGCGGACACCGAGTACGCCCTCGCGGGCCTCCAGTTCCTCGCGGATGGTCGCCGTGCGCTCGGCGGCCACCTCGTCGTACTTCTCGAAGGTGAGCGACTCCGTCCACTCGTCGTCGTCGTCCTCGAGTGCCCGCACCTGGCCGGTGAACGTCGCGATGGCGCCCGCGTAGTCGGCCTCGGGCGTGCGTTTCAGTTCCGCGACGAGCGAGGCGAGCGTCTGGAACGGTTCGGCGTCTTCGAGTTCCGCGACGACCGCGTCGAGGTCGGGGTCGGCCGCGCTCGTCGAGAGCACGGGATCCTCGACGTCGGCGTCCCCGACCGCTACCTGGGGGACGCGGGCGTCGGGGAAGTCGACGAGGAGCGCGTAGTCGTGGTCGCGGGCCAGTTCGTCGAGCACGCTGTCGACGGAGCGCTCGCCGCCGACACCGGTCCAGCCGTCACCGACGACGTAGGCAGTCCAGGCCGGAGCGTCCGTCTCCCCCTCCCGGACGACGGCGACGCGGCCCCGGTCGGTGAGGCGGTCCGCGAGCGCGTCCGCGACGTGGTCGGCGCCGGGCCCGGCGATACCGAGCAGTTGCATAGGTCAGGATGCGTGTCCGGGAGGTTTGTAGGTGTCGCCGTCAGCCCCGGACGCGAACCCACGCGTACTGGACGACCGCGGAGACGACGAGCACGGCGAGGAGAATCGCGACCGACTCCACCGGGTCCGCAACGAGGTCCGAGACGGCGACCACGCTGTACGCCAGGACGAGCGTGCCGGCTGCGACGGCGGCTGTCGCGCGGACCGGTGGTCGGTCGGCGAATCGGTAGTACCAGAGGCCGACGAACGCCGCGACAACGAGGAGTGCGGACAGCAGTACGACCGGCGCTGCGAGGGCGACCATACCGTGGCGAGCGACGGCGCGCGCAAAGGTGTTCCGCAGCCGAACGAACCCGAGTTGACAACCCTTAAGGCCGCTTCGGAGGTATCACGCTGTAGTATGCGAGTCGTGGTTTCTATCGGCGGCAGCGTCCTCGCGCCCGACCTCTCACACGAGCGGGTCGAGGAGCACGCCGCCGCCATCGAGCAGCTAGCCGACGCCGGCTGCGAGGTCGGAGCCGTCGTCGGCGGTGGGGGTGTCGCACGGGAGTACATCGGGACGGCCCGGGAGTTGGGGGCCAACGAGATCGAACTCGACGACATCGGCATCGACGTGACGCGACTGAACGCGCGCCTGCTCATCGCGGCGCTCGGTGGGCGGGCGGCGCCCAGCCCCGCCGAGAACTACGAGGAGGCCGGAGAGGCGATGCGCCGCGACGACGTTGCCGTGATGGGCGGGGTCGTCGCCGGCCAGACGACGGACGCCGTGAGCGCGGCGCTCGCGGAGTACACGGACGCCGACCTCCTCCTGTACGCAACGAGCGTGCCGGGCGTGTTCAGCGCGGACCCCAACGAGGACGACGACGCGAAACACTTCGAGCAGATGACCGCCGGCGAACTCGTCGACATCATCGCGGACATCGAGATGAGCGCGGGCTCCTCCGCGCCGGTCGACCTGCTCGCCGCGAAGCTCATCGAGCGCTCGGGCGTCCGCACCATCGTCCTCGACGGGACCGACCCCCAGCGCATCGTGGACGCCGTGCTGTACGGCGACCACGAGGGGACGGACATCATCCCGGACGGCGCCGACGACCAGATGACGTACTGGGCGAGCGAGTAGATGCTCCCCGAGGACGACCCCTACACGCTCGTCGACGACCGCGACTTCTGGGCGGACGCCGTCGCCGACCGCATCCTCGAACGCGACCCCGAGGAACCCATCGTCATCAAGGGCGGCATCTCGCCGTCGGGCGTCCCCCACCTCGGCAACATGAACGAGCTCGTCCGCGGCTACTTCGTCGCGGAGGCGCTGCGCGACCGCGGCTACGACGTCCGGCAGGTGTTCACGAGCGACGACCGCGACCCGCTCCGGAAGCTCCCGCGGAAGCTCGCCGACCTCGACGGCAACATCGTCGACCTCGGGGAGGTGAACGCGGGTGCGCTCGGGAAGAACCTCGGCGCGCCGTACACCGCGATTCCCGACCCGTTCGGCTGCTGTGACTCCTACGGCGACCACTTCTCGAACCTCATCGAGGAGTCCGCCGCGCTGCTCGGCATCGACGTGGAGATGGTGTCGAACACGGCGCTATACGAGGCGGGCGACTTCGAGGACGTGACGCGGTTCCTCCTCGAGAACCGCGCGACTGCCCGCAAGGTGCTCTCCGACTACCAGGACAAGGTCGACGAGGACTACGTGCCGTTCCGCCCCATCTGCGAGCGCTGCGGGCACGTCACGGAGACGGACGCCGTGACTGGCATCGACCTGGACGCCGGCACCGTCGACTACGAATGCACGAACGTGGAGGCCGGCGACCAGACCATCGACGGCTGCGGCCACGAGGGAACCGCGAGCCTACGCGACGGGAAACTTCCGTGGCGCTTCGAGTGGCCCGCGCAGTGGCGCGTCCTCGGCGTCGACTTCGAGCCGTTCGGCAAGGACCACGCCGAAGGGTCGTGGCCCTCGGGCGTCGACATCGCGCGCAACGTCCTGGGCGACGAACCGCCGGTGCCGATGGTGTACGAGTGGTTCACGCTCGACGGCGAGGCGTTCTCCTCGTCGTCGGGGCACGTCGTCCTCGTCCAGGACGTCCTGCGCATGCTCGAACCGGAGGTCGTCCGCTACTTCTTCAGCAAGGACCCGAAGAAGGCCCGGGACTTCTCCATCGAGCGCCTCGACCAGCTCGTCGACGAGTTCGACCGGATGGAGGCCGTCTACTTCGGCGAGAGCGAGGCCGATGAGGCGGAACGCGAGCGCGCCGAACGCGTCTACCCGGTGGTCGTCGGCGAGGAGCGCTCCGAGCGCATCCGCATCCCGTACACGTTCGCGGCCGTCCTCGGGATGACCGACGACCCCGACATCCGCGAAGAGATCGCGCGCAAGGAGGGACACATCCCCGAGGACGCGTCCGAACAGACCGTCGAGGACGCGCTCGCTCGCGTCGAACTCGCCCGCGAGTGGGCGCGGCGGACGGACAACGAGTTCAACTACGACCTGAAGCGGACCGAACTCCCGGCGTTCGACTTCGACGACGCCACGGCGGTCGCACTCGACGAACTCGCCGAGTTCCTCGAGCGCGAGGACCCCGACGGCGAGACGCTACAGGGCGAGATCTACGAGTCCGCCAAGCGCCACGACGTCGACATAGGGTCGTTCTTCTCGGCGGGCTACCGGCTGTTCTTCGACGAGGACCAGGGGCCACAGCTCGGGCCGTTCCTCGCGAAACTCGACCGCGAGTTCGTGCTCGAACGCCTGCGCCGGGAGCGGTAGGCGCGGCACCCAGACGCCGGCCGAACGAATCCCACCCCGAACGCCTTTTGTCGCCACGTCACTGACTTTGCTATCAATGGACATCTGGACGGTACTGCTCGTCGCACTCGTCGTCTACTGGGCGGGCGTGGCGTGGGCCCGCAGTTCCGGGCTGTTGCCGTCGTGGGTCTCCGCGACGGGACCGATTCTGACACTCCACACGAAGCGCGGGAAGCGGTTCCTCGACTGGGCGTCGACGCCGAAGCGCGCCTGGCGCGCGTGGGGGAACTTCGGCCTCGGTATCACCGCCGTCGTGCTCGTGAGCGTGCTGTTCGTGCTCGTGCTCTCGGCGGTGTCTACGCTCGCGAACCCGCCGGAGCCCTCCGCCGTGAACGAGCCACAGAACACGCTCATCATCCCCGGCCTCAACGACTTCCTGCCGGCCGCTGTCGCCCCCGAGATCGTGCTCGGCCTGTTCGTCGGCATGGTCGTCCACGAGTTCGGTCACGGGCTGATGTCCCGCGTCGAGGACATCGAGGTCGAGTCGATGGGCGCCGTGATGCTGGCCATCCTCCCCATCGGCGCGTTCGTCGAACCCGACCAGGAGAGCCAGAAGGAGAAGTCCCGCGGTGCGCAAGCGCGCATGTTCGCGGCGGGCGTGACGAACAACTTCCTCGTCGTCGTACTCGCGTTCGGCCTGCTGTTCGGGCCGGTCGCGGGCGCAATCGCGGTCGCGGACGGCGGCCTGGTGGGCGCCGTTTACGACGACTCCGCGGCCGCCGAAGCTGGCATCTCGGACGGCGACCGCATCGTCGCAGTCGGCGGCGAAGAGGTGGAGAACAACACCGAGTTCGAGCGCGCGCTCGAGGAGACAGACGAGCGGTCCGTATCGGTGAGACTGGCGAACGGCGACCAGCGGGACGTGGACCGCCGGCTACTGGTCGTCGGGAACTCCTCGACGTCGCCGCTGGCCGCCATCGAGACGGGCGACACGATAGCCGCGGTCAACGGCACGGAGGTCCGCACGGAGACCGAACTGCGTGACGCACTCGAGAACGCGACTGTCGCGACGTTCACGACCGAGGGTGGGAAGACGGTGACCGGTCCCGCGGGCGCGTTCGTGACCGTCGCTCCGGACAGCCCCGCGTCGGACAGCGGGCTCCCCGCCGAGGAGACCGCAGTCATCGTCTCCGTCGACGACGAGCGCGTGACCGGCCGCGAGGACCTCCAGGAGGTCCTCGACGGGCGCGCGCCCGGCGAGACCGTCGGCGTGGTCGCGTACATCGACGGCGAGCGCCAGACGTACGACGTCGAACTCGGGACCCAGCCCGACGGGTCGAGCTACCTCGGCGTGGGCATCGCGCCCGGCGTCAGCGGCGTCACCGTCTCCGGGTTCGGTGCGAACCTCTATCCCGCCGAGCAGTTCCACACGATGGTCTCCGGCGACGCCACCGGGTCGGCTTACCTCTCGGCGGTGTTCGGCTCCGGCGGCGGCGCCATCGTGGGCTTCCTGCAGGCCATCGTCGGCGGCCTCTACCTCCCGCTCATCGGACTGCTCGACCCGTCCATCGGCTTCAACTTCCCCGGGTTCGCGGGCGTGAACACGAACTTCTTCGTCGTCGAGGGGGCACTCGGCGCGCTCCCCGCCGGCGTCGTCTTCGTGTTCGCCAACGTCCTGCTGTGGACCGCGTGGATCAACCTCAACCTCGGGTTCTTCAACTGCATCCCCGCGTTCCCGCTGGACGGTGGTCACCTCCTGCGGACCGGCGCGGAGGCCGTCACCTCGCGGCTCCCAGTGGACAACCGGCGGGCGTTCACCCGCGCCATCACGACGAGCATCGGGCTGCTGATGCTCGCGAGTCTGGTGTTGATGCTGTTCGGGCCGGAACTGCTGAACTAGCGGTAGTTGCCAGCGTCGTTCCTTCTTCGACCCGGGATGGGTTGTTCAGGAGGTGGTGAATTCAGCGAGTGTCCGCTGGTAGTGAATCCGCAACCAACGTGCGACCAACCACTTTCGGAGAGCAGCCGTACGGTTTCGTATGGACCGTTCGGACTCCTACCGGCGCGAGGTCACCGCGAAGGTCGAATCCGGCTGGCAGATCGAGGAGGACACCCGGGACCGGGTCACGCTCGTGCGGCGTGACTTCGGAAATCCGGGCGTCCACCTCGTCATCGCCATCTTCACCATCTGGTGGGCGATGGGCGTCCCGAACCTGCTGTACGCCGCCTACCGGTACTTCACCCGCAGCCAGCGCACCATCGTCTGGAAGAACCGAGCCGAAGCCGACGTCGACGAGCAGTCCACGACCGCAGAATAGGACGGTATCGACGACGCTACAACCGTGTTCCAGACGGCGAGACGGGTTACACTCGCGTCGGTCTTACTACCCGCTACTGCATCTGCTCCCCGTATCGAACAGTCGTGTCCGGGGCGCTCTGCGTACTGAGCCGTGCTGGCACCTGCCGGGAGTTATTCGGAGAGGCCCATCCGCTCGGCGAACTCCTCGGGGGTGTCCTCGACCCGCTCGAACTCCTCGAAGTAGTACTCGTGGTGCCGGATGAGTTGTTCGACGATCCACGCCGAGAACGCCTCGTCGAAGCGCCACCCCTCGCCCGGTTCCGGGTTCGATATCTCGAAGCGCTCGTCGGTGCCGAGCACGGCGAACATGTGGTAGAACCCGAGGATGACATCGATGAAGTCGTCGCCCGTGTCGCCGACCTCGTCGCGCTTGTCCGCGAGTTCCGCGCGGCCCTCGTCGGTGATCTCGAAGTACTTCCGGTCGGGTTCGTCCTCCCGCTCGATCCGCTCGGCGTACCCCTCCTCCTCGAACTTGTAGAGGATGGGGTAGACGGAGCCGTAGGAGGGCTCCCAGTGGCCGCCGCTGAGCGACTCGATCTCCTTGAGAATCTCGTAGCCGTAGCGGGGCTGTTCGTCCAGCAGTTCGAGGACGAGGTAGGAGACGAGTCCCTTCGGCGGACCGCTCTTTCGCATCTGCCCCCACGTTCCGCGGGTCGGCGGGAAAGCGTTTCGGTCGCGGTGGCCCTCAGGAGAGGGACGGAAGCGGGTTCACCGGGCAGAACTGGGGCGTCTCGTCGAGCAGGTGGCGGAGCACCCGGACGTGGCCGCTGCCGACGACCAGCAGGATTCGCTCCTCGTCGCCGGTCTCCTGGGCGTCGGCGTCGACGGCCCGCCACAGGTTGTGGACCATCTTCAGGTTGCGCTCGTACCACGTGCCCAGCGCCGCCGGCCCGCCGAAGTTCTCGCCCTCCCCGTACGGCACGTACATCCCGAACATCCCGGCGTGGTTCTTCAGGAGTTCCCGCTCGCGGTTCAGCATGCGGTGGTAGTCGGGAATTGTCGACGAGGCGAGGCGTTCGTCGCGGGTTCGCTGGAGTGAATCGGTGTCGAGACGCGGCACGTCGACCTTCCGCTCCGGTTCGTAGCCCCGCTCGGCTAGTTCCGCCGTGGCGTCGTTGCCCATCATTGCGGGACAGTCGATGGGGGCGACGCGTTCGTGACCGAGACGGTCGGCGAGTCGGAACCCGATCTGGACGACCTCGCTACGGCACTCGGTCGCGGCGTCGTCGCGCATCCCGTGAGTCGACTCGAACTCGTGTTCGGTGTCGTAGTCGTACGCGCCGGAGCGATACCGCTGGTAGACGTCGTTCAGGTCGGCGGCGCGGTCCCACGGGCGCTCCACGGCGACGCGGTCGGCCTTCCAGCGTTCGAGGCGGTCGGCGAGGTCGCGGAGTTCACCCTGCCTGTCCTCGCCGAGGACGTCGTCAGCGTCGACGTTCACCTCGTCGAGACCGGGGTTGTCCATGTGGTAGGTGCCGAGCAGGAGCACGCGGACCTGGCCCGGCCGGGGTGCGGGCCAGAACGCGTCGTCGACCGTCTCCTCGACCCGTCCGTTCGCCGACTGTGCGGAGTCTGGCATCGGACACAGTGACGGCCGGGGGTGACAAAACAGCTCGTAGAACCGCGTTTCTATACGCCACCTGTCACGTACTCGCGCTCGTTTGGGAAAACCCTTCTACGCGGGTTCCGAAAGCCGAGACATGGTAGACGCGCCGCAGACCGAGGAGGGCTGGTTCGCGCTCCACGACTTCCGCACCGTGGACTGGGACGCGTGGCGGGAGGCCCCCGAGCGCGACCGCGAGGGCGCCCTCGACGAGGCCGAATCGTTCCTGCAGCACCGGGAATCGCTGGCTCGTGCGGACGAAGGAGACTCCGCCGTCTTCTCCATCACCGGCCACAAGGCCGACCTGCTGTTCGTCCACTTCCGGGAGTCCCTGGACGAACTCGACCGCATCGAGCGCACCTTCGAGCAGACGGCGTTCGCGGGGTACACCGAGCAGCCGTACTCCTACGTCTCCGTCACCGAGATATCGGGCTACACCTCCCCGGAGTACTTCGAGGACCCCGACAGCGTCGACGCGGGTCTGCGCCGCTACATGGAGGGGAAGCTCACCCCCGAGATTCCCGCGGACACGTACGTCTCGTTCTACCCGATGAGCAAGCGCCGCCAGCCCGAACAGAACTGGTACGACCTCTCGATGGACGATCGCGCCGACCTGATGGCGGGCCACGGCGAGGTCGGCAAGCAGTACGCCGGGAAGATCAACCAGGTCATCGCCTCCAGCGTCGGCCTCGACGACTGGGAGTGGGGGGTCACGCTGTTCGCCGACGACCTCACGGACGTCAAGGACATCGTCTACGAGATGCGCTTCGACGAGGCGTCCTCGAAGTACGGCGAGTTCGGCGAGTTCTACGTCGGCCGCCGGTTCCCGCCCGCCGACCTCCAGGCGTACATGGCCGGCGAGACGGTCCCGACCGGCGACGCCGAGACCGACGTTCCACACGGCAGGATGCGGGAGGCACACCACCACGGCGACACCGGCCACCACCACGATGAGGGACACGGTCACCACGGTAGCGACGGCAGCCACCACGACCACGGGGGCGGCGACGGTGACGGTGACGAGGAGGGCGACGACCAGGACCTCCGCGGTGAGCTCGAGGAGCTGAACATCTACGCCGGCCAGCCCCACGGCGAGGACGTCCACGCCACGGTCCTCTACTCCGAGGCGGACGTCGACGACCTCTTCGAGGAGGTCGAGGGGCTCCGCGGGAACTTCGACCACTACGGCACGCACGTCAAGACCGCGGTGTACGAGGGGCGGGCGACCGACCGCTCGGCGGTCGTCTCCATCTGGGAGACGGCGAGCGCCGCGGACACTGCCGCCGGCTTCCTCTCGGAGCTCCCGGAGGTCGTCTCGCGCGCGGGCGAGGAGTCCGGCTTCGGCACGATGGGGATGTTCTACGAGACCAAGCCCGAACACACCGCGGACTTCGTCGAGAAGTTCGACACGGTCGCCGACGTCCTCGCCGACATGGACGGCCACCACGAGACCGACCTCATGGTGAACGTCGAGGACGAGAACGACATGTTCATCGCGAGCCAGTGGGCGTCGAGAGAGGACGCCATGGCGTTCTTCTGCCGCTCCGACGCGTTCAGCGACACGGTCGACTGGGGCCGTGACGTCCTCGCAGGACGGCCGCGACACGTCTTCCTCGCGTAGGACCTTTTTACTGCGGGGGGTTTCCTCGGTCGCGACTTCGTCGCTCCTTGCGGGAACCCCCACTTGCAAAAAGCTACGCTAAAAACGTCCCGCGCTCACTCCGTTCGCGCGGAGAAACGCCTCGTTCGGGCTCTTCGAGCCGCTCACTCGGCGGATGCTTGCTCAGAAGATTTAATCAGCGGACCCGAGCAGCCCCGCGTCCCGCAGGTCGTCGCCGTCGACGCTCGTGCGGTAGTCCTCCTCGGCCATCCCGTCGAAACGGTCGACGCCGAAGTTGTCGGCGTAGAGGTCGGCGACGCGCTCGCGCTCCTCGTCGCTGATAGCGGGCGTCTCGGGTGCGGCGGCCCACTCGTCGATGTCGTCCTTCGAGCGGAACGTCGGCGTCACGCTGGCGACCTCGTCGAAGCTGAGCAGCCACTGGATGGCGGCCTGGCCCAGCGTCCGTTCTCCATCCTGTTCGAGGAAGCGCAGCGCCTCGACTTTCTCCCAGCCCGTCTCGTACCACTCGTCCGGGCGGAAGCCGCGGTGGTCGCCCTCGCCGAGTTCCGTCTCGGGAGTCACCTGCTCGTTCAGGAGCCCCGAGGAGTGGGGGACGCGGGGGATGAGCGACGTGGCGGCGCCCGTCTCGCGGACCGTCTCCACGAAGTGGTTGTGGACGTCCTGTTCGAGGAGGTTGCCGACGTACTGCACGCCGTCGAACGCCTCCTCGATGGCGAAGTCGCCCTCCGCGAGCCAGCCGATCGAGGGACCGAGCGCGACGCCGATGGCCGCCGCGCGGCCGTCCTCGCGGAGTTCGTCGAACAGTTCGAGCACGTCCGGCGTCAGTTCGTCGACGTTCGGGTTGTGGAGCTGGAGGTAGTCCACGCTGTCGACGCCGAGTCGGTCCATGCTATTCTCGACGGCCTCCCGGAGGTAGTCGATGTCCATCTCCTTCGGGAGTTCGCCGTGGCCCGCCTGCGGGTTGTTGTAGAAGTCGTAGCCGACCTTCGTCGCGACGGTCATCTCGTCTCCGCGCTCGGCCAGCACCTCCGCGAGCAGTTCCTCGCTGCGGCCGTGGCCGTAGACGTCGCCCGTGTCGAAGTACGTGATGCCCGCATCGAGGGCGTACTCGACCATCTCGAGCGCGTCGTCCTCGTCGCGGTCACCCCACCAGTCGGTGCCGACGACCCACGCGCCGAAGCCGACCTCGCTGACCTCGACCCCGGAGTCCCCGAGTTCTCGGTGTTGCATACGCGGGGATTAGGGGGTCTGTCACTTAGCGAGTGCGGTTCCGGTGTCGGTGTCGTTCACGGGAGGAGTCGAGTCTGTGGGCTCTTCCCCGAAAGCCCCCGGCCGCTCGTGGGCCCGGGGCTCGCTGTGCTCCTCGCTCCCGCCGGTCGCTGCGGTGCTTACTTCGCCCGGGACCCGCCGACCGTCCGGCCCCTTTCAGACCTCCCGTCGACCGGTTGGTCAACCGACTCGGGCGGGACTGAAAGGGGCGGCCAGCTACGGGAAGCACGCCGACGCAAGCACGCGACCAGCGGGAGCGCGCACAGCGAGGCGCGCGACCGTAGCTGGCCGGGGCTTTCGAGGTGTACGGCTCGGTACCACCAGCGGGGAATTCCACTAAAGGCGGGGGTTCCCGTCGGTACGGAAACCACTATCAGTGACGACGGCGCAGTACGACGCATGACCAAGCGACGCGTCTCGCTCCCGGACAGCGCGGAGGCCACGCTCCGCGGGTTCCTCGCGGACGTGGACAACCGGCTGTCGGCGGCGAGCGATCCGGACGGGCTCTCCGAGGCCGTCACGGAGGTTCTGGTGGACCTCAACGGCGACCGGGACGCCTACGAGGCGTGGCGGAACGACGAGAGCGTCTCGCCCGTCGAGGCGGCGCGGCTGTCGAACTACGACCCGCGGAACGCCACTCTCGAGTCGGAGTACTACGCCGAGAAGGACGAGGAGGCGTTCGCGCACTCGAAGCCCCTGCAGTGGCTCTGGCGGCAGTTCGACAACACGCCGCTGGCGGACAACGTGGAGTTCGCGTTCCGGTTCCGCCGGCTGCTCGCCGAGCACCTGTTCGCAGACGTCGGGGAGGACGTCCGCCTGTTCAGGGGGATCTCGATGACGTACGGCCACAACATCGAACTCGGGGACAACGTCGTGGTCCACGACGACGTCCACCTCGACGACCGCGGCGAACTCGTCGTCGGCGACCGCGCGAGCATCAGCGACGGTGTCCACCTCTACACGCACGACCACGACGTCGTCGACCAGACCGAGGTGGACAACTTCCGCACAGTCGTCGGCGACGACGCCCGCGTCACGCAGGGCGCGATGGTGCGGGCGGGCGTCCGCGTCGGAGACAACGCCATCGTCGGCGCGCGCTCGGTCGTGCAGGGCGACGTCCCCGACCACCACGTCGCGGTTGGGATGCCCGCGAAGAGCGTCAAGGTCAAGCCGGGCTGGGAGTCCGTCGCCGACCCGATCGAGGACGCCAACGTGCGCCGCACCGAGGAGCGGCGTCTCGACGCCGACGTCTCCGCGGACGTCGACACGTACGACGAGTTCCAGCGCGACCTCCAGCCACCGGACACGTGACCGGGCGCATCCCCGTCGAGTCCACCGCTCTCGCGGCCAGTTCCACCGACGCTAGCGGTGACAGCGTGGTCTCTGGCGGGCCAAGGCTGAATAGGCTCGGCGTGGTAGTGAGACACATGGAATGGGGGTTGTTCGTGCTCGCGATCGTCTTCGTCGCGGTGCTCCAGTTCGCAGTGTGGCGACGCCTCCAGAGCGGGGACATCGGCGCGACTGACTCCCCGATGCGCCGCGAGAGCGCTCAGTTCGCCGACCACCCGACCCACGAGGAGGCGAACCCCGACGTGGCGCTCTGTCCGGAGTGTGGCGCCAAGAACGACCCCGACTACCAGTTCTGCCGCGACTGTGTCGGCCTGCTCCGAGCGTGACGGGGGCCGTCGCGATCAACGTCGCAGCCAACACCAACCAGCCGGGGTTCCGCGGCCCCCTCCGGTCGGACGGCTCGTTCGTCTACGTCCCCATCCCCGAGTCCGAGCCGACCTCGGAACGAGTGCCGACGTACGCCGATCTCGACCTGCCACTGGACGTTCCCCCCGACGTCCTGGAGACGCCGGTCCACCTCGACCCCACGTTCGCGGAGTACGCCTGCTGCGACCGCTACACGTACGGCGACCCCCACGGCGTGAAGGCCCGACCGCTCTCGGAACTGTCGGCGGGCGACCGGGCCTACTTCTACGCCACCCTGGAGGCACCCGACGGCCCGGCCGACTGGATGGCCGACGCGTGGGGCACCTACCTGATCGGGGAGTTCACGCTCGCCCGCGACCCCCTGGAGGGCGACGCCTTCCACGACCTCTCCCCGGGGGAACGCGAGCGGTTCGCGGGGAACGCGCACCTGAAACGCGACCCGTTCGACGCCGCCGTCCTGCTCGTTGGGACCGACAACTCCCGGCTCTACGACCGGGCGGTCCCGCTGAGCGGCGCACGCGGCGTGGACGCCAACCACGTCGTCACGGAGTGGTCGGCCGACTCCGGGAAGGGGCCGTGGTGGCGCCGGCCACTGCGCTACGACGAGGGTGGCGCCCGGAAACTCCGGGAGTGGGTGCGGCGGGCAGACTACCCCCGCGTGCGCTGACGCTTACGGGGCTTGCGCACGTAGTACCGTACATGCTGGAACTGTACCAGTCCGAAGGCTGTCCGTACTCCCAGACGGTCCGCGAGACGCTCTCCGAACTCGGCGTCTCCTACGTCGCGCACAACCCCCGTCTGCCGGGCGACGAGGGCGGCGACGTGACGAACGAGCAGACCCACGACGAACTCGAAGCCATCGGCGGCGAGGACGCGATCCCGTTCCTCGTGGACACCGACCGCGAGGAGACGGTGTACGACTCCGAGGACATCGTCGACTACCTCGAGGAGCACTACGCGTAGTCACCGTACTCCCGAGACTCACTCACCGCACGGCGACGCTGACGCCACCGTCCGCGCGCTCGTACGCGCCGTCGTCGGTCACCCGGAAGGCGTTGATTCGGACGACCAGTCGGCCGTCGTCGAGCGTCGCGCGCAGTAACGGCCCGCGGCTGGTCACCACCACGTACGGCGGGGCGGGGACCGGTTCGGCCCGCAGGCTCCCGCCAGCCGCGTCGACCGCGCCCGCGAGCACTCCCGGAAGCGCGTCGCGAACGCCGTGTTCGTCGAGACACGCCGCCAATCGGTCGTAGACGGCGCTCGCGTCAGTCGTTCGAGGGCCGTCCCAGGAGTCGGCGACGGCGTCCGCACACGACTCGACGGCTGCGAGGAGGGCAGCGTGCTCCGTCTCGACGTACTCGCGCGCCATCCGGGGGTCCAGCGTCGTCACGCACCAAGTTGGTCGGCCGGCAGCAATGAGCGTTCTGGACGGTCTGCGTGGTCACTTCTCGGCGTCGTACACCGATTCGGCCGCGGCCACCACCGGTTCGACCGGTTCGTCCCGGTCGAGCATGAGGAACAGGCCCTCGTCGTCGAAGTAGATGCGGAGTGCGGTGAACACGTCGAACCCCGTCGCGAGGTAGCGCACCCGGTCGGCCACAGGGAAGATGTCCTCCCTGTAGAACCGCTTCTCGGTGAAGTCGAGGTGGACGTAGGAGTGTATCTCCTCGAAGTGCGCCATCATCTCGTCCTCGTCCTCGTAGAACTGCATCGAGAGGTCGTCGACGTACAGCGTGTTGAACTCGTCCTTGTCGAACTCGACGAGCGACCGGAGTGACCCCTCGACCGTCTCCTGGATCGCCTCCTGCATCGCCGAAACGTCTATCGAGACGACACGAGGGTCGTTCGAGACTGGCATCGTCCTCCGGTGTCTGCTGCAGGCGCATAGGTGTGCGTGTTAGTGACAGTACACGACTGGTGGAGACGTTGGCACTCAACTTTGAGAATTCCCGCTAATCGGGCATTCAGCGAGACGAGAATGCGCCGGCCGGGAGTTGAACCCGGGCTATGAGCTTGGGAAGCTCATGTCCTACCACTAGACCACCGGCGCGCTCACTACGTTCGCGCCCCGTCGCTCGCGAATCCGTTGGATTCGCTCGCCACCGGCGCTCGCAGTGTTAATGTCGAATTGTCCGCGGCCACACTTTAACGTAGCGTTTCCCGAAGTGGACGAACGTCCACGAACTCGGGGGTGGCGAGTGGGTTTTAGTCGGTGCCGGGTGAATCGCGGGGTATGACCGGTCCAGAAACCATCGAGCCGCTCGACCTCCGGTTCTCCGAGGCCGAACTCGCCGAGCGCCGCGACCGCATCCAGTCGTTCGTCCGGGAGACCGTCGACGCCGCGGGTGCCGACCGCTGCGTGCTCGGACTCTCCGGCGGCATCGACTCGACGGCCGTCGCGCACCTCGCCGTGGCGGAGCTGGGGTCGGACGCGCTCCACGGGCTCGTGATGCCCGGCGCGGTGTCCAGCGAGGCGAACATGAGCGACGCCGAGCGCGTCGCCGAGCAGCTGGACATCGAGTACGACGTGATCGAGATCGACCCGTTCGTCGACCTGCTGACGGAGCACTACCCCGACGCAGAGGGCGACCAGCTCGCGGTCGGGAACGCACGCGCTCGCACCCGCGGCGTCCTGAACTACCTCGTGGCGAACCACGAGTCCGGCGTCGTGCTCGGCACCGGCAACCGGACGGAGGCGCTGGTGGGGTACTTCACGAAGTACGGCGACGGCGCGGTCGACTGCCACCCCATCGGGAACCTCTACAAGATGCAGGTCCGACAGCTCGCACGCGACCTCGGCGTCCCCGAGGACCTCGTGACGAAGACGCCGACGGCGGAGCTGTGGGCCGATCAGACCGACGAGGAGGAACTCGGCGTGGACTACGACACCATCGACGCGGTGCTCGCGATGCACGTCGACGGCGGCGTCCCGGCGGGCGCGACGGCCGACCACCTGGGCGTCCCCGACAGCGTCGTCGAGACCGTACGGGGACTCTACGAGCGCAGCGAGCACAAGCGTGGGATGCCGCCGTCGCCCTGAGTCAGAACGGGTCCCTGGCGAGCAGGTCGCCGAACGCCGCGGCCTCCTGCCGCTCGGTCTCTTCTCGGTCGGCGTCCGCTCCCAGGAGCCGTTTCAGTGCGGCGAGCGCCGTCTCGTCGTTGCCCGCCACTTCGTCGGCGACGGCTCGCGGCTCCGACGTGACGCGGGAGACGAGCCCCATCTCGCGTGCCGTTTCGGCGTCCACGGTCCGCCCGGACAGCGAGAGGTCGGCGGCATGCGTCGCGCCGACGGCGCGTTCGAGCCGTCGAGTGCCGCCCCAGGCGCCGAACAGTCCGAGGGTAACGCCGGTCTCCGCGAACGTCGCGTCCGGCGTGCAGACGCGGACGTCGCAGGCGAGTGCGAGTTCCACGCCGCCGCCCCGCGCCGCCCCGTCGACGCCCGCGACGACCACGCTGTCGGTGTCCGCGACGGCGTTCATCGTGCGCTGGCCACGCCGGGCGAACGCCTCGCCGTCCTTGCGGTCGAGGCTCCTGACCGTGTCCAGGTCCGCGCCGGCGCAGAACGCCTCGCCCGCGCCGTGAACGTAGACGACCGGCTGGTCGGCGCCACGGACGGCGTCCCGGAGGTCGTCGAGGCCCGTGGGCGTGAGCGCGTTGCGACGGTCCGGGCGGTCGAGGGTCACCACCCGTACGCGGTCCTCGTCGGTGACTGCGAGCATACGGGAGCGACGGGGTGCTTTCCAAAGGTCTTTGCCGTTCCCGCCGTTACCCTCCCGCGATGGAGGAGGCCGAGCAGGCACGGGCTGCCGCCCTCGAGGCCGTCGCGGACATCGAACCCGACGGGCTCCGGGCGGTCATCGACGACCACGTCGCGTCGTCCTCGATGTTACCGGGCGTGTTGACCATTCTGAGCGCGCGCGTCGTCGACGGGCGCGCCGACGAGCACGCGGTCTCGCGACGAGCAGCCGGTGTACAGCTCATCTACGAGGGGCTCCGTGTGACCAGAGCGCTCGTCGCCACCGAGCCGTGGGCGGACACCGACGAGTCCGACCCGGACGACGACCTGGACGTCCTCGCGGCCGACGTCCTCGTCGCCCGCGGGTTCCGCATCCTCGCGCGCACCGAGGCGGCCAGCCACGCGGTCCACACAGTCCGGGAGTTCGGGCGCGAGCAGACCGACGCCCAGGAGGGTCGGACGTCGACCGCCCAGACCCTTGAGGCGAACGTCTTCGAACTCGCGGCCATCGCGGGCGCGACGGCGGCGGGCGGCGAGACGCCGGTGCCGCTGCGCCAGTACGTCGTCGGGCTCGCGGCCAACCACGGCGCCCCGCCGCTCGCCGACGCGACCGACGCGCTCCCCGAGGGCGTCGAAGAGGTGATGACCCGCGTCGGCGGACCCACGGCGGACGACAGAGTCAGCCCGACGTCGGTCGGCGACCGCTGAATCGAAACGAATAAAGAAGACGCCGGCCCTTGATACGGATGCGTGCCTGGGTAGCTTAGCGGTAAAGCGCGTCCTTGGTAAGGACGAGACCCCGGATTCAAATTCCGGCCTAGGCTTCAGTTCTCTCCGCACGCTCGGACCGTTCCAGTCGTCCACAGCAGGCGCTTCGTGCAATCTCCGAGTATCGACGGTCAGAAAGTGGGTAGCGGCCCGGAACTCGCCGCATTACTGCGTGGAGCGAGCGAACGTGGGAGTGGGGAGTGCCGGACGCGCGGGGGGAGGTAGGGAGTAAGACGCGCGTCCAGTCGGCTGATGCTCGTCGGGTTACATAAGTGTACGTCAGACGGAAGCGGCGACCGGAAACGACAATGGGCAGGGGGTCGTGGTGGCTCCATGAACGGACTCGGCGTTCCACTTGCGACACCGTTCGACGACGCGGGCGACGTCGACCACGACGCACTGGCGACGCTCGTCACGTGGGTGACCGACCGCGACGTCGACTTCCTCGTTCCCTGCGGGTCGACCAGCGAATCGGAACTGCTCACGGCGGACGAGCGAGCGGCCGTCGTAGGGACGGTCGTCGACGCCGCCCCGGCAGACGTACCCGTGCTCGCGGGGACGGGGAGCCCGGGACTGCGGGAGACGCTGGAAGCGACGGAGCGGGCGGCGGACGCAGGCGCCGACGGCGCGCTCGTCGTCACGCCGTTCTACTACGACCACGACGAAGCGGACGTGGCTGCGTACTACCAGGAGGTTGCGGACGCCTCCCCACTCCCGGTGTACCTCTACAGCGTCCCGGCGTACACCGGCCACACACTCGAACCCGAGACTGTGGCGTCACTCGCACCACACCCGAACGTCGCCGGCATGAAGGACACGACGGGCGACCTCGGTTCCTTCCAGCGCATCCGGGCGGCTACCGCCGGCGAGGCGTTCGACCTCTTCGTCGGGAGCGGGAGCGTGCTCGCGCCGGCCCTCGACGCGGGTGCGGACGGCGGCGTCCTCGCGCTCGCGAACGTCGCACCGGAACGGGCTGCCGAGATCGTCGAGCGCCACGCCGCCGGCGACGACGACGCGGCGCGAGCAGTGAACCGCGATGTGGTGGAACTCGACTACGCGGTCACCGCGAGGTACGGCGTCCCGGGACTGAAAGCGGCGATGCGCTCCCGGGGTGTGCCAGCAGGGACTGTACGGTCGCCCCACCGACCGGTCGACGACGACGCCGTCGCAGTCCTCGAGGCGCTCGTCGAGGACGCCCTGTAGCCGGTAGTTGGCTCACTGGAACGACCGCTGGGCTCCGCCGTATCACGATTCTACCAGTGGAGGTCACACGGCGGAAGACACATAACCCAGTAGCGTCGCACTGTGGGGCATGAACCGCCGCAGATTCCTCGGTGGAGCAGGTGTCGTGGGGCTCGGGGCGCTCGCCGGCTGCAGTAGCGCGCTCGGCACGGTCGCCCCGCCGGACGTCCCGCAGGCAGCGATCGACGACGGTGGCTGGGAGCAGACCGACAGGACCGAGCAGACCGTCATGGAGGAGTCCTACGGCCCGGTGACCGTCACCGCGAAGTCGACGACACTGACGTTCAGCGACGAGGCGCTCGCGGCGGAGGTTTCCGAGAAGACGCTCGAACAGATCGACGGGACACTCGCCATCTTCGCGGCGTCCCACATCAACTTCTCACCGGACCTAAACAACCTCCCAGGAGGCGTCGGGCGGAAGGAGGTCGTCGAACAGGCCGAGTCGTCCGCACGCGAACAGTTCAAGCAGCGGATGCGCGACGAGGGTCTCGAGAACGTCCAGGAGACCGGCGAGGAGTCCTTCCAGACGGAGTCGGGCGCGAGCCCAGGGCTCACCACGTTCGCCGCCGAGTTCCCGGTGGGAGAGATGGCGTACGACACCGGCGAGGAGACGTTCAACATCGACGTCGGCACCATCGAGGTCGCCGGCGACCTCGCCGTGTGGAACGTCGGTGACTACGTCGTCGTCGCTGGCGGAGCCTATCCCGCCGAGAGCTTCGCGACGACGACGACCAAAGAGCTCTCCGAGGCCATCAGCGTCACCGTCGACATCGACCTCGGGTTGACGCCCGAGAAGTACCGCGAGGAGGTTCGGGGCCTCATCGCCGGCACCCAATGACCACCTGGGCGTCGCTGTTCGAGCGCGCGGCGGAACACGACGTGGACGTAGAGACCGTGCGAGACACGCTGGCCGACCGTCGCGATGAGTGACGTCGACCCGGCGCGTGTCGTCGCTGGCGCCGACGTGCTCGCAGCCGACCTGTTCGTCGACGGGGACGCGCGGCGGGCGCTCGACCACGTGCGCTCGCACTCGTGGGTGGAACTCGTCGCGAGCGAACCGCTGCTGGACGACGCGACCGCGATCGTCGAACGCCTTGGCGACGCCGACCTGGCGGCGGACTGGAGGGAGAAAGTCGAAGCGACGGCGACGCTGGTCGAGCACCCCGAGGGCGACCACCCGGCGCTCGCCGCGGCGTACAACGGGGACGCCGCCCACGTGCTCACCTACGACGAGGACCTGCAGTCGGCTCGGACGGGGATGAAACTCCAGGGTCGCGTCGACGTGAGCGTGAAGGCGCCGGCGGCGTTCGCGGCCATCTTCGACCCCGAGGGCCTCTACTCGGCGGTGGTCGGTGGGGAGTACCCCGGCCCGGACCGCGACCCGCGGGACTGAGGGGCTGACAGGCGGTACAGTGCTCGTTCGCGACGCGGCGTACCGCGCTCTCGGTCGACTCACGGTCGCACCGCTCGCCCCGGTGAGGTGGGTCGCACCTCGCGCGCGTCGCGGCGATTCTCAGGTCACGCGCCGGGTTGGTCCCGGCTTCTCACTTCAACGTTCGCGTTCGACGAGCCAGTCCGCGAGTTTCGCGAGCGCGCGGCCGCGGTGGCTGAGTGCGTTCTTCTCCGCGGTGTCCATCTCCGCGAACGTCTGGCCGTCGTGTTCGAAGATGGGGTCGTAGCCGAACCCGCCGTCGCCCCGCGGCGCGACCAGACGCCCCTGGACGGCTCCCGAGAACGTCTCGGTGGTGTCGCCGTCCGTGAACGCCACGACACAGCGGAACGCGCTCCGGCGGTTCTCCAGGGACTCCGCGAGGTTCCAGACGCGCTCGACGCCCAGCGTGTCCTCGACGTACGCGGAGTACGGGCCGGGGAACCCGTCGAGTGCGCGGACGAACAGCCCCGCGTCGTCGACGATAACCGGGACGTCGGCGTCCTGGGCGTCGTAGGCCTCCCTGGCGCCGCGGGCGGCGATGGTGTCGAGGCTGTCGCTCTGTACCTCCGTGTAGTCGTAGTCGAACTGTTCGACGGTGTAGATGTCCTCGAGGTACTGCTCGGCCTCCCGGACCTTCCCGGGGTTCGTCGTCACGAACCGGAGCGTGTGCATGTACGCCGCCTCGCGGGCCAGGAAATTGGGTGCGTCGATTCAGTCGTCGTCGACGACGACCTCGACCGCCTCGTCGCTGTGCTCCTCGTCCCCACTGTTCTGTTGCTGCCACAGCAGTCCGCCGGCGATGGCGAGCACGATCCACGACCGCCAGTTCGCGAGGTTCAGCGTGTAGCCGACGCCGAACGGCTTCTCCACGAGCATCCCCTCGCCCGGTTGCCAGTACGACGAGAGCATCCGGCTGATGCTGGGTCGCTCGAAGTTGTAGGGCACCCCGAACAGTTCACCACGGGTCGATTTCTCTGCCATGGACTGTGCTTCGACGCGACGACCCAAATCAGTTTGGGGCGGCCTGATACCGGCCGCGACCCTCGATAGCGCGTAGCTGGTCGAGGACGCCCGCCTCGCCGTGCTCTCGGTAGGCCTCCTCGAAGGCGTCGGCGAGCACGGCGGCGTCGTCGGCGGTGCCCGCGAGGCTCTGCTCGAAGACGTGGCAGTCCATCGCGTAGTCCTCCTCGTCGTCCGTGTAGTAGCCGAGTCCGAAGTCGATGAGGTAGGTCCGGTCGTCGCCTCCTGCTACCCGTACGTTGCGAGTGGTCGGGTCGCCGTGGACGAACCCCGCCCGGTGGATCGTCGCGAGGTGGCGGCCGACGTCCCGTACACGGGGTTCGGTGAGCGCGTCCCGGAGGTCGGTGTCACCGACGCGCTGGAGTGTCAGCGTCGCCTCCGGCACGTCGACGTCCCAGACCAGCGGCGTCGGCACGCCGTTGCGTCGCGCCTCGCTCGTCAGTCGGGCCTCCAGGACCGTACGGTCCCGGCGTAGTCGCGCGTCCAGGGACTCGTGGCGGTAGGTCTTGGGGAGGCGCGTCTTCTCGACGGTTCCATCCTCGAAGGTGACCGTGGCCTCCGCACCCTGCACCACGTCCCCGTCCCGGATGGGCGGGGCGTCAGGCTCCCGCCACGTCACCGGCACCTCGTCCGGGCGGAAGTTCGAGTCGATGGCGGAGTCCTCGATCGCGATGGTGTCGCCCGCCGCGGCCATCTTCGCGCCGAGCACCGCGATCATCCCCGCGTTGTCCCGCAGGAACCGGGGTTCGGGCGCGAAGAAGTCGGCGCCACGCTGCTCGCACACGTCCGCAAGCATCCCCCGGAGGCGGTCGTTCTGCCCGACGCCGCCGCCGAGAACGAGTTCGTCCCGTCCCGTCAGCGAGAGCGCGCGCTCGGCGACTTCGGTGAGCATCGCGAAGACGTGCTCCTCGAGGCCGCGGCAGACGTTCTCGACGGGTTCACCGTCGTCGTAGGCCGCCTTCGCGGCGCTCATGATACCCGAGAAGGAGAAGTCCATCCCCTTCACGACGTACGGGAGTTCCGTGTACTCGCCGTCCTTCGCGTGAGCCTCGACCTTCGGGCCACCGGGGTGGGTCCAGCCGACGTGGCGCGTGAACTTGTCGAGGGCGTTGCCGACGCCGGTGTCCATCGTCTCCCCGAGCACGCGGTAGCGGCCGTTCCGGTAGGCCAGCACGTGGGCGTTCGCGCCGCTGGCGTTCAGGCAGACCGGCGAGTCGAACCCCGAGCGGTGGCGCCCGATCTCCAGGTGCGCGACCATGTGGTTGACGCCGACCAGCGGCACGTCGAGCGTCTGGGCGAGTGCGCGGGCCGCGGACCCGACGATACGCAGGCAGGGGCCGAGACCCGGTCCACGGGAAAACGCGACAGCGTCGATGTCACCCGCCGCTTCGTCGAGGATTGTCTCGACGACGGCCGGAATCGCCGACCGCATGTGCTCGGCGGCCTCTCTCGGGTGGATGCCGCCGCTCTCGGGCTGGTAGGCGTCGGACTCGATGACGACAGAATCAGTCCCGGAATCGTACAACGCCGCGCTCGCACACCACGCGGTGCCCTCGATTCCGAGAACGCGCATCTACCGCGCTACTCCCACTCGGTGTAGCCGCACTTCCCGCAGTGCTGGCGGTCACCGTGGTCCGCGAGGAACGTGTCGCCACAGCGGGGGCAGTGTTCCTTCGTCTCCTGCCCGTCGTCGTCGTAGTAGTCGCCGCGGGGCATTATTCGGCCTCCTCCGCCTCGGTGTCGGCCTCGGCGTCCTCGCCGATCTTGTTGCGCTCGAGCATGTGCTCGTGTTCGACCTCGGCGGCCTCCTCGGGCGAGTCGTACACCTTCGCGCGACCGACGGTCTGGCGCATCCCGAACTTCGTGTCCAGGTTGTGGACGACGACCTCCTCGGAGTCCTTGTCCAGTTTCGCCGCGAGGCTGTCGCGGACGGAGAGGCGGGACGGCGTCTCCTCGTCGTGTTTGATCTCGAATTTGACCTCGGTCCGGTGGAGCAGAGGGTTGTCCTCCTGTTCCAGAATCTCGATTTCCATGGTCAGTTGTGTGTACATGGACGCGAAATCAGTAAAAGGATTTCGAAGGGACTGTCGGGGGTTCGAACCGGAATTTCAGTCGACGAGCGCCCAGAACTCCTCGGTCGTCTCCAGCAACTCCGCCAGTTCCCGGGCCCGGGCCTTCGTCTCGCTGTCGACGTTCACCAGCACCATCCCCTCGTTCGGCTGGCCGTAGACGACGCTCGCGCCCGTCGGCGCCGCGAGCACCGCTGGGAGCGTCGCGAGGTCCTCCTCGCCGACGACGGAGACGAGCGTCGACCCGTCGGCGTCGATGGCCTCCACGAGCGCCGCGAGCAGTTCCTCGGAGACAGTCGCGGGCTGACTAGCGACCTCGACGTCGCGGTCGGCGTCGGGGACGCCGCTGCGGACTTCTTCCGACGCCTCCTCGCGCTTGGTCTTGCCGTCGACGAGCGCGACCTTCGGCGGCGCGCCTGCCGCGACGAGGTGGTAGGTGACGACGTCGCCGACGGCAATAATCGGGTCGCCAGCGTCCGCCAGCAGTCGCTGGGCGTCCTGGTAAACGGGTCCGAGTGGGTCCTTGAACGCGCCGCGCGCGTCCGGCGGCAGCGTGGCGGCCGGTCGGGTCACGCTATCTGACTTTCAGCGCGTACTCGCCCGGCTCCGTGACCTCCATCTTCTCCGCGATCTCGGACTGCTCGGGGTGCGTGATGACCACGTAGCCCGCCCAGTCCTCGGTGAGACTCGTCGAGGAGCAGTACGGACACATCTCCTCGTCGGGCTCGACGATGTGGTGGCAGTCGTGGCAGGCGAGGCGGTTCGACGCCATTACTCGGCCTCCTGGTTCTGCTCCTGTTGCTCGCGGTCGGCCCGGAGCCAGCCGTGTTTCCCGAGGCCGGGCTGTTTGGCCGTCAGCCCGATCTTCGACTCGCGCGGGTTGCGCTCGTCGATGCTCTTCGTGACGATCCGCGCCCGCACCGCGTCACCGGTGCCGATGACGCTGTTGGACTCCCTCGAGGCGAGTTGCTGGTTCTCCTCGTCGAAGGCGAGGTACTCGTCGCTGATCTGGGAGACGTGCAGCAGGCCGTCGACCGGCCCGATGCCGACGAACGCGCCGAAGCTGACGACCTCGACGATCTCGCCGTCGACGACCTCCTGCATCTCCGGGTCGAACGTGACCGCGTCGAACTCGGCCTCGTAGTAGACGCCGGGTCGACTCGGCAACACCGCGCCGTCACCGAGGTCGTGGACCTCCGTGACGGTGACGACGCTCCCGATGTCCTCGTCCATCCGTCCCTCTAGTTTGTCCTGTAACAGCCGCTTCACGAGGTCCGGCCCCACGTCTCCGAGGTGCTGGGGCGGAACCTCCACCGTGTCCTTCAGCCGTGCTCGCTTGTACATCTATGGTTGAGTGATAGTCAGTTGATTCCGACCCCTTAAATGAATTACCGGGACGCCCGCGCCGAGCAGGCGCTCCTTCAGGGGGCCGTCGTTCGTGACGACTGCGTCCACGTCGCCGTCGGTGGCGAGTTCGAACAGCGCGTCGTCTGCGTACGGTTCCTCCGTCTCCACGGCATCACAGCGTGTCGCCAGGTCCGCTCCCACGCTTGCGGCCTTCCCCTCCTCGCCACCGCCTTCGGCGAGTTTCGAGAGCTCCGCGACGACGCAGTCTGGAACGACGGCGTCGTAGTCGCCGGCGATGCGGTCGAGTTCCTCGAACAGGCGAACCCCGACCTCCACCGGCATCATCAGCGCGTTGGCGTCCATGGCGACTCGCATCACTCCGTGAGCGTTCCCACGCCGATGAGCCGCCACCGGGCGCCGACGCGGCGGTTGATGGCGATCTTCGCGCCCGCCGGCGCGCACACCGGCCGCTTGAGCTGTACCTCGCACTCGTCCTCGCGGGCGCTCGTCACGGCGCCGACGGTGGTTGCGGTGCCGACGGTGAGCATCAGCGGTTCGCCGGTAGAGATGTCCTCGACCTCCTCACCCTCCTCTGCGCCGACGAGGCGCTCGAGCAGGTCGACGTCCATCGTGAAGGAGTTCCACGTCGGCGGGAGCGTGCCGGGCGGGCCGGCAACCTGCCCCGCGAGCGCGTCACCCTTCGTGAGACTCGGGTCGAGGCCCGTGCCGACGCCGAGCAGGCCGCCCGGCGACACCGAGTCGACCGTCTCGCCGCCAGCCTGGAGGCTCCGGACGTCCGTGCTCACCGAGCGCCACTCGGTCTGGCCGCCCTCCTCTACCTCCCGGCCGGGGCGGAGTTCGATCTCCTCGTCGACCTCGAGTTCGCCGGCCACGAGGCTGCCGCCGAGCACGCCGCCGGTCAGGCCGTCCCAGGTCGTGCCGGGCCGGTTGATGTCGAACGAGCGCGCGACGTACATCTGGGCGTCCGCGTCGGGGTCCCGTTCGGGCGTGGGGATCTCCGACTCGAGCGCGTCGATGATCAGGTCGATGTTGATCTCCTGTTCGGCGGAGATGGGGACGATGGGCGCGCCCTCGGCGACCGTGCCCTCGACGAACGCCTGGATCTGCTCGTAGTTCTCGCGGGCTTCGTCGGCGTCGACGAGGTCGATCTTGTTCTGCGCGATGACGATGTTCTCGATGCCGATGATGTCCAGCGCCATCAGGTGCTCCTCGGTCTGGGGCTGGGGGACGGGTTCGTTGGCGCCGACGACCAGCACCGCGCCGTCCATCAGCGACGCACCCGAGAGCATCGTCGCCATCAGCGTCTCGTGGCCGGGCGCGTCGACGAAGGAGACGGTCCGCAGTACCTCCGTCTCCGTCTCGTGGTCCGGGCACGTCTCTTCGACCGTGAAGCACTCCGGCTCCTCGCCGTCGGGGCACCGACGCAGCGTGGCGTCGGCGTAGCCGAGGCGGATGGAGATGCCGCGTTTCATCTCCTCGGAGTGCTGGTCGGTCCACTCACCGCTGAGTGCGCGGACCAGCGTCGTCTTGCCGTGGTCCACGTGGCCGACCAGTCCGATGTTCACCTCCGGTTGTCGGTGGTTGTCTGCCATGTTCACAGAGTAATCTTGCGTGAATTTCGCCCCGAACGACTGATAAACCTACTGTTACAGGTTCGGGCGAGACGGCCCCGCGGGCGGGGAGACGCGCGCCTCGGCAGTCGGTCACCCGCGGCCGGCGCGGACGCGGCGTTTAACCCGGTCGGCCGCGTACGCCGGGCCGTGCGAGAGTTCGGCTTCGAACTACGACTGTCCGCCCACCTCGAAGCGGCGGGCGTGCCGGGTGTCGGGGACGCTGGCGTCGTCTCGCGGCAACTCGGCACGAGCGTCCACGCCGCCGGCGGCCGCATCGTGGACACCGTCTGCGTGCTCCCCGGACCGCAGTTCGACGCCCGGACCGAACTCACCAGCGACACGATTCCGCCCGCGATTCTCGACGGCGACGTGCGCGTCGGAGAGTGGACCCGCGTCACCCGCGCCTTCGACGGCCCGCCGGAGCGCGCCCGGTCGCTCGCCGAGCGCGGCGCCGAGACGGGTTTCCTCGACCTCACGCGCCGGAACGGCCAGCAGGTCGTCCGGCAGACCGCGCGCTACCCGGACTGGGTCGGCGGCCTCGTCGGCGTGGAGAACAAACCAGACCTCGGCCGTCCCGGCGACCTGCGACTCCAGATGCGCCACGACGCCAGCCTCGGCGTGCTGGACTACGCGGTCCTCGCGACGGCGTCCCACGTCACGCGCGCCCACCTGAATCGACTCCCGGAGGCCGTGGGCGTCTGGCGCGTCGACTTCGACAACGCCGAGCCAATCGAGGTCGTCCGCGACCCGCAGCGACTCGACTCCGCGGGGCCGGGTCTGGAGGTGCTCGACGAACACCCCGGTCGGACGGACGTCCGGCCGGTGACAGCCGGCGAGAAGGCTCGCCAGCGTCGCCGTGTCGCCGAGCGAGCGTACGGGAAGGGGTGGCGGACGTTCGACCTGCCGGCCTGCGCGGAGGCGTCCACGGGCGACGACGACGCGACGCTCCCATTCTGCGCGTTCAAGGACCGCCTCGTCGACGCCGCCGCGGAGTGCGGTCCCGACTGCCCGGGGTACGACGAGGCGGACCCGCCAGCGTCGGACCTCGACGCCGAGCGCGAGGCGGCGACGGCGTGGCGGGCGGACGCGGGCGGCCGGCGCCGGCAGTCCGGGCTCGATAGGTTCGGGTAGCGAGGTCAGAGACTGAACGTCTCACCGTCCACTGCCAGCGCGTCGTCGAACGCCTCCTCGACGGGGTAGAAGTGCGAGACGTGGACGACGCGGGTCTGGCTGGCACCCAGGTCGTCGGCGAGTGCGAGCGCGCCCTCTCTCGTCATGTGCTTCGTGCCGAACGTCCGCGGAACCCCGTTCTCGTCCTCGTGCTGGCCGCCCGCGGGGTGGTGCTCGCAGAGGTGAGCGGGCACGATGCCGTCTGCGAGCAGGAGGTCCGGGTCCTGCATGGCGTCCAGTGATTCCTCGGGAATCGCGTACGTCGTGTCCCCGGAGAGGACGAGTTTCGCGCCGTCGCGCTCGACGACCACGCCGTAGCAGAGCAGCGGCGGGTGGTCGACGGGCACGAGCGTGACGTCGAAGCCCGCCGCGTCGAACGTCTCGAACGGCGAGACCGCGGTGGGGTGCACGTTGTCGAGGTAGTCGTACTTCCGTGCGACCGTCTCGGCGACGGACTCTCCGGTCGCCGGGTCCGTCTCGTTCGCCGCGTACACCGGCAGGTCGTCGAAGAGGCGGTAGGCGTTCCCGAGGCCGTCGAGGTGGTCGAAGTGGACGTGGGAGACGACGCCAGCGTCCGGCAGCGTGACGTCCTCGCGGAGGAACTGCGTCCGGAAGTCCGGGCTGAAGTCGAGGAGGAGGGAGTCGCCGCTCTCGGCTTCGACGTGGACGGAGAACCGCGTGCGTTCGACGCCGCGTTCGATGGCCGCCCGGCAGGTGTCGCAGTCGCACCCCGGCGTCGGGGTGCCCGTGGTGTCGCCAGTGCCGAGCAGCGTGACCCGCATCAGTGTTCGTGCGCGTGGTCGTGGCCCTCCGCGGTGGTGCCGTCCTCGAGGGCGTCCTCGAGCGTGTCCAGGTTGCGGAGGTGGTCGCGGTCCTCGAAGTCCTCGACGGCGACCATGAGGTCCTCCTGGGTGAGCGTGCGGCGGTCCTCGACGAGCGCGTCCAGCACCGCCTCCCGGAGCACCAGTCGGAGGTCGCTACCCGTGAGGCCCTCGGTCTGTGCGGCGACGGCGGCCGGGTCGAACTCCGCGATGTCGAGTTCCCGGGTGACGAGCGCGAGGATGTCCGCGCGCATCGCCTCGTCGGGCCGCGGGAAGGAGAGAATCTCGTCGAAGCGCCGCCACGCCGCGGCGTCGAGTTCGTCCGGGTGGTTGGTCGCGCCGATGAGCAACACGTCGTCGTTGACGAGGCTCACCTCGTCGATGCTCTTCAGCAGCGTGTTGACGGCGCGCTTGATGGCGTTGTGCTCGTCGCCGGTCCGCGTGGTGGCGACGAAGTCGAACTCGTCCATGAACAGGATACACGGTGAGAGCCGTTTCGCCACCTCGAAGACCTTCTCGACGTTCTTCGCCGTCTCGCCGAGGTACTGGCTCGTGATCATCGACAGCTTGACCTCCACGAACGGCAGGTCGAGCTGGTGGGCGAGCCCCCGGGCGGTCGAGGTCTTCCCCGTTCCGGGCGGGCCGACGAAGAGGAGCTTCCCGATCTCGCTGAGCCCGATGGTGGCGAGGTAGTCGCGGTGTTCGATGGCCTTCGCGACCTTCGACATCTCCTCCTCCTGTTCCTCGGTGAGCACGATGTCGTCGAGGGTGACGTCGATCTCCGCGGGCGAACGCACCTCCACGAGGTCGAGCATCTCCTCGTCCTCCTCGTCGAAGTACTCCGCGAGCAGGCCGTCGATCCACTTCCGGTCGGCCTGCACGGAGCGGTTGTCCGCGCGAGCGGCCTCGTAGTCGACGCCGAAGTCCTCGCCCATCACGAACGCCAGCGTCGGGTTGTCGTGGATGCGCTCGGCGTCGGCGCGCTCCGCGAACCAGTCGATGGCCATGTCGTCGTCGACGAGTTGCATGCTGCCCGCGAACGTGTCGCGGTCGGTGAACATCAGCCCGGACACCGCGTCCCAGGGGTCCTCGACGCCGGCAGCCTCGCTGACTGCCTCCTCGGTCGCCTGTGGCGGCCGCGGAACGCCGTCGTTCTCCCAGAGTGCGCTGCGGTGTGCGGGTGGTAAGTCGTTCTCGTCGAGTTCCCGGTGCTGGTCGTAGACGCGGGCCGTGAGCAGGAATTCGACGACGTCGAGCGCCTCAGTCACTATCCGGGAACTATCCACCCGGGCGGCTTAAGAGCGTCGCAGTTGCTCCGCCGTCGGTCCCGGTCAGTCGGCCCCAACTGCGACCGACACCGCTGCTCCGGTCAGGCGGCCGCCAACGCGGCCAACACCGCTGCTCAGCTGGTCGCGTTCGCGCGGACGTAGAACACGACCGGGCGGCCGTGCTGGTAGCCCTGGTGGACGGTCCGCGTGTAGCCGCGGGCCTCGAGGTCGACCTCGAGGTTCTCCTCGTCGGATTCGAGCGTGACGACGACCGGCGGGTCGTGTTCGACGATCTCCTCGGTCTGCATCGTGCTGGAGACGTTCGCGTCGTAGACGCCGAAGTACCACGGGAGCGGCAGGCGACTGAACCACCCCTGGTAGCCGCCGCCCGTGTCCGTGTCGTTGTCGTAGTTGTCGATGCGGAGCGTCTTCTCCACCCCGAGTTCGTTCGACGAGTAGAACTCCTCGCCGTAGAACATGACGTCCACGCCGTCGTTGGTCGCGGACACCTCGCGGATCTCCGCGAGCGTCGGTTGCATCTGCCCCGAGGGCTGGGCGTACTGGACGAGCGGGTTGCCCGGCCCCTGCGCGTTCGCGTAGGAGGTCTGCGCCGCGACGGCCCCGGTGCCGGCGGCCGCGACGAGCAACACGACGGCGGCGGCACGAGCCTGGGCGGTGTTGCCGGCGGCGAGGGCGCTGCGGCCGTTGTCGAAGACGAGCGCGGCGCCGACGCCCGCGGGGACCGCCAGCGGGACGAGCGCGTTGACCATCGTCCACCCCGCCGAGATGTCCGAGACGGCGGGGTAGCCGAAGACCGAGAACAGCCCCCAGTAGAAGCAGAACGCGACGACGGCCCGGGGTCGCTCCGCGGCGTAGCGGTCGTAGAGGAAGCCCAGCAGGGCGAACGACACGAGCGCGAGGCCGCCGACCCCCAGCACGGTGAGGTCGTGTTTGAGGAACTCGATGTAGGAGTGTGTCTGCATGTCCGTCGACCCCCAGAGACCGGCGAACTCGTCGTAGGTGCCGAGCGTGGCCGCGCGCAGCACGTCGGGGGCCAGCCCGGGGTTCGTGAACAGCCGGTAGAAGTCGGGCTTCGGCGCGTAGAACGAGACAACGACGACGGCGAACTGGACGACGGCAAGCAGGAGGTGGAGTTTGTACCGCCACGCCGAGCGGAGCGCGCCGCGGACGTACGCTCTGGCCGTCTCGTACCGCGACGCCTCGTCGCTGGCGCCCGCGAGCACGAGTCGGCCGTCGAAGACGAGGACGAGCGCGCCGAGCCAGCAGACGGGGTAGAGCAGGCTGTTCTCCTTGGTCGTGAACGCGAGCGCGAACGGGAGGACGCCGGCGTAGAGGTAGCGCGCTCGCCCCGTGGAGAGCGCGCGGACGAACAGCCCGAGCGCGACGAGCATGAACGCCGCGAGCAGCAGGTCGTTGCGCATGAACCGCGAGTAGTACAGCAGGACGGGGTTGCCCGCGAGGAAGACGCCGACGGCGACTATCTCCGTTCCGCGCAGGTGGTCGCGGTAGAGCCACGCGGCCAGCGGCAGCAGGCCGCCGACGAGCGCGACGACGAGGCGCATCGCGAAGTCCGAGGGCCCGAGCAGGTCGAAGACGACGCCGTTGACGTGCGGGAGGAACGGCCCGTGGATGATGGCGCGGTACTCCCAGCCGCCGACGTCCATGTAGTGGAGGATCCAGTCGGCGACCCGCGACTCGTCCTGGTGGGCGACCCGCCAGCCGAGCGCCCAGAGGCGTGCGACCAGCGCGAGCGCGACGACTCCGAGGAGGGCTGCGACGACTCGGAGGTGTCCGTCCGAGTCGCCACGCGGCCGTGACATACCGTTGTTGTCCGGGCGACGGGGGTAAACGCTTTCCGGGTTGCGAGGACGACCGAAGGGAGTCCTCGAGGTGGCGAGCGGCGACCAGCGGGAGCCGCGAGCTGCGAAGACTAGCCAAGCGGGCCCACGGTGACGCGACAGACCTCACTGCTTGCGAGCGACCAAAGACACTTACTGCGTTCTATCGGAACTCAGAGACGTGAACGCACGCCGCCCGACTACCGCCCTCCTCGTCGCGAGTGCCGGTTGTTCCGGTCTCGTGGGCACCGACGGCCAACCCTCCGAGACGACCACGGCACCGACGACAGACACGACCACTGAAACGCCTGCCTCGACCTCCGAACAGTTGGCGCCGGGTCTCACGAGCGAGGGTGTCACCGACGCGCTCACGCTCGCGGACGCGCACCTTTCCCAGTTGGAGAACGCGAGTTTCGGGAAGGTCTCTCGCGTCAAGCACCCGAACGCGGACGACGCGTCGTTCCGGTACGTCTGGATGACGGCCGCGAACGAATCCAACTGGCGGATGAAAGTGGACGCCGCGGGGATGCCGCTCGCGTACGGACGGAGTAACGGGGTGTTCTGGCAGTACGCCGACGGGGAGAAGGTGCTGTGGCGGCTTCTCACCTCCGGGAACGGGACGCAGGGCAACGTGACGTACGGTGTCAGAAACGTCGATGTGCAAGGGAGGGGCGAGCCGATACCGCCCGAGCAGGTCTTCCCATCGGGGACTTACGAGCGTAGCCTGGTCTACTCGTTGTTCGGAAACGCAGACGTGACAGTCGAGAACGCCAGCGGGTCGACGACCACCGTAAGTGGGACAGTCGACGAGATGACCATCGGCCAGCAGCCGGTGACGGAAGTCGAATTCACTGCGACGGTGCAAGCGGACGGGTTGGTCGAATCCGTGGACATGACGTACGAGCAGGATGGCTGGCTGGTTGAGCGAATGTTCGAGTTCGAGACGACTAACCAGTCGTCGGTGAGCAAGCCAGTGTGGTACGACACTGCGCTGAATCGGACCGGCGCCGAGCCAGCATCGTAAGCTCTCGTCGAATCGGCCGCGATAAACAGCGAGCGACAGGCGTTCGGTTGTGAGAGGTTTATGGTTCGCCGTCCGCCACGTGCTAGTATGGCAAGCGAGCACACCCCGGTCGTCGCGGCGGCCTACCGGACCCCCCAGGGGAAGGACGGCGGCGTCTTCGCCGACACCCGCAGCGAGGACCTCTCGGTCCCGCTCATCGACCACATCCTCGCAGAGAACGGGCTGACGAGCGACCACATCGACGACCTCCAGTGGGGGGTCGCCCAGCAGCGCACCGAGCAGGACAACAACGTCGCGCGGGTCATCGCGCTCCTCTCGGACCTCGGCGAGGACGTACCCGCGGCCTCCATCAACCGCTGGTGTGCGTCCTCGATGGAGGCCATCATGCGCGCCGCGGACGCCATCTCGGCGGGCCAGCGCGACGCCATCATCGCGGGCGGCGTCGAGAACATGAGCCGCGTCCCGATGGACGGCAACTCCTACGAGCACCTCCACCCGGGGCTCGCGGAACTGTACAACGTCCCCCAGCTCCAGATGGGAATGACCGCCGAAGAGGTCGCCGAGCGCTACGAGATCACCCGCGAGACCCAGGACGAGTACGCCCTCCAGTCCCAGCAGCGCGCCGCCGACGCCACGGACTCCGGGCGCTTCGACAGCCAGATCGTCCCCATCGAGACGGACAGCGGCCTCGTCGAGGAGGACGAGGGCATCCGCCGCGACACGTCGATGGAGGCGCTGAGCCAGCTCCCGACGGTGTTCAAGGGCGACGGGACGGTGACGCCCGGCAACGCCAGCCAGATCTCCGACGGCGCGGCCGCGACGCTGATCACCAGCGAGGCGTTCGCCGAGGACCACAGCCTCGACGTGCTCGCGTACGTCGGCGACCACAACGTCACGGGCGTCGACCCGGAGGTCATGGGTATCGGTCCCGTCCCGGCGACGAGGGAGCTGCTCGACCGCACGGGCGAGGACATCGACGAGTTCGACGTCGTCGAGCTCAACGAGGCGTTCGCCTCCCAGGCCGTCTACTCCCGCGACGAACTCGGCGTCGACCCCGAGAAGTTCAACGTCAACGGCGGCGCCATCGCGCTCGGCCACCCGCTGGGCGCCAGCGGTGCTCGCCTCCCCGTCACGCTCATCCACGAACTCATCGAGCGCGACGCGGACAAGGGCCTCGCGACGCTCTGCGTCGGCTTCGGTCAGGGCGCGGCCATCACGTTCGAGCGGTAACCCGCACCAGCAGTTTTCGGCGGAGATTCTCCGGGCAGGTTGGCACGTTGTGACGTGCCGGGGACGGTCCGAGCCACGAAACTGATACCGCTCGCTCACGTTCGTCTACGGGATGCCCTCCCTCGGAATCGTCGTCCCCGCCTTCGAGCCGAACGTCGAGGTGCTCGTCGAGTACCTCGCAGCGCTCCGCGAGACCCTGCACCCGGAGCGACTGCACGTCGAACTCGACGAGGGGCGGCGGGAGACTGTCGGCCGACTGCAGGCTGCCGGCGCGACGGTCAACAACGCGAGACGGCGGCGGGGCAAGGGCGCGGCCATCACGGCCGGCTTCGAGGCCCTGGAGACGGACGTGCTCGCGTTCGCCGACGCCGACGGCAGCACGGGCGCCGAGTCGCTGTCGGACGTGGTGGCGGCCGTCGTGGACGGCGGCGCGGACCTGGCGGTCGGCTCTCGCCGGCACCCGGACGCGGAGGTGACGAGCCACCAGACGCTCGCCCGGCGGTTCCTCGGCGACGGGTTCGCGTGGCTCGCCGGCAACCTGCTGGCTGTCGACCTCTACGACTACCAGTGCGGCGCGAAGGCGCTCACTGCGACGGCGTGGGAGTGCGTCCGCGACCACCTCCACGAACCGGGGTTCGCGTGGGACGTCGAACTGGTGGCGATGGCGGGCGCGCTGGGGCTGCGCGTCGAGGAGGTGCCGCTGATCTGGGAGGACAAACCCGGCTCCACCGTCTCGGTGGTCCGGACGCCGGTCGAGTTGCTCGAGACGCTGCTGGCGGCCCGCCACCGCGCGAAACGGCTCGAGGACAGCCGGCTCCACGAGGCCATCGCCGCCCAGCGCGGGGAGTCAGCGGCGCTCGTCGAACGGAACCATGAGTAGCGGCGACCGCCTGCGGGGCGTCGTCCCCGAGCGCTTCGACTCGCTGGTGTCGGGCGCCCGATTCGGCCAGTTCGTCTCGGTCGGCGTCGTCGGCGCGATCAGCGACAACGCCGTGTTAGCGGCGCTCCGGCTCGGCTTCGGCGTGCCGGAGATGTGGGCGAAGGCCGCCGGCGTCGAGACGGCTATCCTCGTGATGTTCCTCGTCAACGAGCACTGGACGTTCGCGGACGAGGGGGCGACCGGGAGCGGCGCGTTCGCGCGCCGTCTCGGGACGTCCCACCTCGTGCGCTCGGGGGGCGTCGCCGTCCAGCTGGCGGTGTACTGGCTGCTCACGCAGTGGCTCGCCGTGACGCTCGTCGTCGCCGGCACCGACCTCTGGTTCCTCGCGGCGAGCCCGCTGGCCATCGCGGCCGCGATGCTCGTCAACTACGTCTTCGAGAGCGTCTTCACCTGGCAGGTCCACCGGGACGAGCCCGCGTAGGCCGGTCGGCCACGACCAGTCAGCCCGCGTAGCGGTCCACGGTGGTCTTTTCTGCGAGCCGCCAGTACCACACCCATGGACGAACAGGCGGGCACCGGCACCGCGTTCTGGGCGGACGCCGACGATGCCGAGATCCTGCAGCACTACCGGACGCTGGTGAATCTGGTCGACGACGGCATCTACCAGATCGACACCCGCGGGCGGTTCGTCGCGGTCAACGACGCAATCGTGGAGCTGACGGGGTACGCCCGCGAGGAGCTGCTCGGTTCGCACGTCTCCGTGCTGGTCGGGGAGGACGACTCCCGCCGCATCGAGCGCGAGATCGCCGAGCAACTCGCCGCCCACGAGCAGCACACGCAGACGTTCGAGCTGGCGGTGGAGACGGCCAGCGGTGCGCGCATTCCCTGCGAACTCAGGGTGAATCTGCTGGTCGTGGACGGGGAGTTCCAGGGCACGGTGGGGGTCGCCCGCGACATCCGGTCGACGGATCGCGGCCAGGAACTCCTGCGGAAGCAGCGAAAGTACGACGCCATCTTCAACGACCCGAACATCCTCGTCGGCCTGCTCGACACCGAGGGGACGGTCCTCGACGTCAACGACACCGCGATGAAGTACGTCGACGCGGACCGCGACGACGTCGTCGGCGAACGGTTCTGGGACACGCCGTGGTGGGGACGAGGCGAGGCCGTGGAGGCCGACGTCCGGGAGTGGGTCGAGCACGCCGCGGCGGGCGAGTACGTGGACTTCGAGACCGACCTCACCGACCCGAGCGGCGAGACGTACTCCATCAGCGGCTTCTTCCGCCCCGTCACGGACGACGACGGCGAGGTGGTCTCCATCATCGTCTCCGACCGCGACATCACCGAGCGCAAGCAGCGCGAGCGCGAACTCCGGGAGGTCGAGCGCCGCTACCGGACGTTCGTCGAGCACTTCCCGGACGGCGCCGTCGCGCTGGTCGACGACGACCTCCGCTACGTCACGTTCGGCGGGACGCCGGAGGGCGGTGCGGACCTGACCAGAGTGGACCTGGAGGGAGAACTGCTCCAGGAGACCCTGCCGGCCGAGGTCGCCGAGGTCGTCGTTCCGGCCTACGAGGCCGCACTCGACGGCGAGCAGTTGCGGTTCGTGGACACGGTCGGTGACCGGGTGTACCAGTTCCACTTCGTTCCGGTCCGAGACGAGGACGGCGACGTCACGAGCGTCATGGCGATGTCCCAGGACGTCACCGACCAGAAGGAGCGCGAACGGGACCTGCAGAACGCGAAGGCGCAACTCGAGGCGGCGACGGAGGCCGGCGCGGTCGGCACCTGGGAGTGGCACGTGCCCGAGGACCGCTTCGTCGCGGGTGCGTCGTTCGCGAAGACGTTCGGGGTCGACCCGGAGGACGCTCGCGAGGGCGTCTCCATCGACCAGTTCACCGAGTCCATCCACGAGGACGACCGCGAGCGCGTCCAGCGACAGGTCGACGCGGCCCTCGCGTCCTGTGGCGACTACGAGGTCGAGTACCGCGTGCAGAACGCCGACGGCGAGTGGCGGTGGGTCGTCGCCCGCGGTCAGGTGGAGTGCGACGAGGACGGCGACCCGGTGACGTTCCCCGGGACCGTCACGGACATCACGGAGCGCAAGCGCGCGGAGCGAGAGCTCCAGCGGAACAAGAACCAGCTCGAGGTGCTCATCGAGGTGCTCCCCGTCGGCGTCATCGTCGCCGAGCGCGACGGGGAGCTCGTCATGGCGAACGACGCTGCGCACGAGATCTGGGGTGGCGACGTCTTCGACGCCGACTCCATCGCGGAGTACGAGGAGTTCCCGATGTGGTGGGCCGACACGGGTGAGCCGGTGACCACCGATGAGATGATGTTGCCCCGCGTGCTCGCCGGCGAAGAGGTGACCGACCCGGTGGTCTACGAGATCGAGGCCCTCGACGGCGACCGCCGCGTCATCAGCGTCGAGGGGATGCCCGTCCGCGACGAGAACGGGGAGGTGATTCGAGGCGTCATCACCATCACCGACATCACCGAGCGCCGCGAGGCCCAGCGCAAACTCGAGGCGTCCAACGAACGCCTCGAACAGTTCGCGTACGCCGTCTCTCACGACCTGCAGGAACCACTCAGGATGGTCACGAGCTACCTCCAGCTCGTCGAACGGCGCTACGACGACGCGCTCGACGACGACGGCCAGGAGTTCATCGACTTCGCCGTCGACGGCGCCGAGCGCATGCGGGACATGATCGATGGATTGCTGGAGTACTCGCGGGTCGAGACCCAGGGCGAGGCGTTCGAGCCAGTCGACCTGGACGACGTGCTCGCGGACGTCTGCGAGGACCTGGCGGTTCGCGTCGAGGAGTCCGACGCCGACGTCTCGACCGAGTCGCTCCCCACGGTGGTAGGTGACGCCAGCCAGCTACGGCAGTTGTTCCAGAACCTGCTCTCGAACGCCATCGAGTACAGCGGCGACGACCCGCCGCGAGTCGACGTCTCCGCCGAGCGACACGGGGATGTGTGGCGTATTTCGGTCCAGGACGAGGGTATCGGCATCGACCCCGCCGAACAGGACCGCATCTTCGAGGTGTTCCAGCGCCTCCACACCCACGACGAACACCCCGGGACCGGCATCGGGCTGGCGCTGTGCAAACGCATTGTCGAGCGCCACGGCGGGGACATCTGGGTCGCCGCCGAACCCGGCGAGGGGTCGACGTTCACGTTCGAACTCCCGGCCGACGACGCGTGAGCTCTCGGCTGCTACCTGGCGAAGAGAGAGGAACGTGCAGGCACCCCGGCAGCGACAGTTCGGCCGCTCAGTCGTGCGGGTGGCACCACTCCAGCGCCTCGCGGACCGCCTCCGTCCGCCCGAGGAACGTGAGGTGGTCGCCGCGCTGGAGCGTGAAGTCCGCGTCCGGAACCTGATTGTCGCCGTCGCGGCCGACGAGCGCGATGATGCAGCCGTTAGGGAGTTCGCCGTCGACCTCCTCGATGGTGCGTCCCACGAGGTCCTCGGAGGTCACCTCGACCTCCTGGACGTCGCCCGAGCGCCCGATCTCCGTCATCCAGTTGGCGAGCGCGGGGCGCTCGATGATGTTGTCGATGCCCCACGCGGTCGCCAGCGACGAGGAGACAGTCCGAACGCCGAGGTCCTCGAAGGCGTCGACGTTGTCCGGGTTGTTCGCGCGAGCGATGATGGTCTCGACGTCGAACTTCGATTCGGCCAACTGGGCGACCAGCAGGTTGGCGTCGTCGTCACCCGTCGAGGCGACGACGATGCGGGCGCTGTCCGCGCCCGCCGACCGGAGTTCGTCGGTGTCCGTCCCGTCGCCGTGGTAGACGGTGAACCCCTCGTTCCTGGCTCGTTCGACCATCGATACGTCCCGTTCGACGATGACGACGTTCTCACCGCGGTCTTCGAGGCGCTCAGCGAGCGCCCGACCGACGGTGCCGCCGCCGACGATGATGACACGCATTGGTATGACCTCAAGTGCTTCCGCGATGTGTCTCGCGAGGCCGCCCTCGAAGACGACCGTCAGCAGGATGGTGAGGAAGACGATGCCGACGAGGAGGCTCGCGGCCCCCGGCATGCCGGCGTTCTGCAGTTCCGCGGCGAACAGCGTCGCGACCGAGGCGGGGATGATACCGCGGGGACCGACCGCGCTCATGAACGTCCGCTCGGCCGAGGAGTACCGGCCGCCGAACGTGGAGAGGAAGACCCCGATTGGACGGACGACGAGCGCGATGATTGCGACCGCGACGAGTCCCGCGAGACCGAACTGCGTGAGGTCGTCGAAGGACAGCAGCGCCGCGAGCGCGATGAACACGAACGAGAGGACGACGAGCGTCACGTCGCCCTTGAACGACTCGATGTCCTCCTCGTAGGGGAGGTCAGCGTTGCCGAGCACGATGCCGGCGGTCGCGACCGCTGCGATGCCCGCCTCGGCTTGGAGCGTGTTGGCGGCGCCGTAGGAGACCAGTGCGCCCGCGAGGACGACGAGGCGGGCGCTCTGTGGTGCGTTCCCCCGCGAGAGGTCGACGTGGTGGAGCAGGTACCAGATGATCGCCGCGACGACCAACCCGATCAGCACGCCCACGCCGAGCCGCGTCATGAAGTCCTGGATGACGGCGGTGGCCGGCAGGTCGGGGTTGATGACGACCTGGAAGACGACGATGGCGAGGATGGCGGCCGTCACGTCGTTGACGACGCCCTCCGTCTCCAGGGCGGCGCCGACGCGGTCCCGGACGGGGACCACCTCGAGGATGGGCGTGATGACCGTCGGCCCGGTGGCGACCAGCAGGCTACCGACGAGGAAGGAGATGTCCCAGCGGGCGTCCAGCAGGAAGCGGACGGCGAGTGCCGTCCCGACCAGCGAGATGGCCGCGCCGAGGGTGACCAGGCGGAGCGTCGCGCCGGGGGCCTCCCGGAGCTTCGAGAGCTTCAGGTGGAACGCCCCCTCGAAGACGATGATCGCGACAGAGAGCCCGACGACGCCGGCCAGCGTCTCCACGCTGCCGAACGACTCGATGGTCACGACGCCGAGCACTTCCGGCCCGACGACGATGCCAGCGAGGATGAGAAACAGGACGCTGGGTACCTGCAGGCGGTCCGCGAGCACCTGCGCCGCGACGCCGAGTGCGATGATCGTCGCAACGACGGGGATGATCGTCGAACTCATGTACTACCCTCCGGTGTCGGCATCGGGTGTGGGTTGTCGAGGGGAGGGTATAAAGCGCGTGGGTTGCGGCCCGAACTGCTGTTTCGACCGGCGGGAACGGCCGGTTACTCGTACATGTCGCCGATCTGGTCGGCGAATCGGTCGAGGATGTTCCGGCGTTTCTTCTTCATCGTCGGCGTGAGCATATCGTTGTCCTCGCTGAACTCGGTGGGCACGAGGCGGAACTGCTTGATCTGCTCGTAGCGCTCGAACTGCTCGTTGACCGTGTCGACCTCCCGCTGGATGCGGTCTTTCACGCGGTCGTCGCGGCAGAGTTCCGCGTCGTCCTCGGGCAGGTCGACGTCAGCCTTGCGCGCCCACTTGCGGACGCCGTCGAAGTTCGGGACGAGCAACGCGGAGACGAACTTCTGCTCGTCGCCGACGACCATGCACTGTTCGACGAGCGAACTGGCGGCGAACGCGTCCTCGATGGGGCCGGGGGCGACGTTCTTCCCCGTCGAGAGCGTGAGTAGCTGTTTCGCGCGTTCGAGGAAGCGCACGTAGCCGTCCTCGCGGATCTCGACCACGTCGCCGGTGCGGAACCACTGCTCGCCGTCGCGTTCGACGAACGCCGCGTCGGTGGCGTCCGGGAGCTCCCAGTAGCCGTCGAACACCTGCGGGCCGCGGACGAGCAGTTCGCCAGCGTCGCCGTCCGTCCGCTCCTGCTGCTCGGGGCTGGCGACGGACTCGTCGAGGTCGAGGTCGGTGTCCGGGACCGGCGGGCCGATGGTGCCGACCTTCGGCTCCTCGGCGGGGTTGACCGCGACGACCGGACTCGTCTCCGTGAGCCCGTACCCCTCGAGGATGGGGAGGCCGATGCCGTGGTAGAGCGCACACAGCTCCGGCGACAGCGAGCCACCGCCGGAGATGAAGAACTCGACGTTGCCGCCGAGGGCGTCCCGCACCTTCTCGAAGACGAGTTTGTCCGCGACGGCGCGCTTCCCGCGGAGGACGAGCCCGGGGTCGTCGGTCTCGTGATACTCGCGGCCGACGCCGACGGCCCACTCGAAGATGCGTTCTTTCGTCGGTGACTCCGTGGCCTGCTCGCGGACGGCGTCGAACAGTTTCTCGTACACCCGCGGGACGCTCGTCCCGGACGTGGGCTGGACCAGCCCGAAGTCCTCCTGCAGCGTGTCCGGGGACTCCGCGTAGCAGACGTGAGCGCCCGAGGCGAACATCAGGAAGTGGCCGGCGAGCCGTTCGAGGACGTGGGCGAGCGGGAGGTAGGAGACGACGCGGCTGGTCTCGTCGATGCACTGGCCGCTCTGCTTGTCGGGTCGCGGCCCGAAGCGCTTGCGGCACTGGTTGACGTTCTCCCGGAAGTTCCGGTGGGTGAGCGTCACGCCCTTCGGCTTCCCGGTGGTGCCGGAGGTGTAGATGAGACTCGCCAGGTCGCCGTAGTCGCGGTCGTCGATCCACGACTCGTAGGCCTCGCGGTCGTAGACCTCCCGGCCGCGCTCGTAGAGGTCGGCCAGGGAGATGGCGTCGGCGTCGGCGACGTGGTCCATCGCGACAACGAACTCCACGTCGAGGTCGTCCTCGACCTCGCGGACGCGTTCCAGTTCGGACTCCCCCTCGACGACGACGCCCGTCGCGCCGCTGTCGCCGAGCAGGTGTTCGACCTGCCGGCTACTCGACCCCGGGTAGACGGTGGTGACGGCGCCGCCGGCGGCGAGCACGCCGAGGTCGCTCTGGGCCCACTCCATGCGCGTGTGGGCGAAGATACCGACCCGGTCGCCGGGCCCGACGCCGAGGTCGCGGAACCCCGCCGCGAGGTTCCGGACGATATCTCGCATCTCGCCGTAGGAGACGTGGGCGTAGTCGCCGTCGGGTGCGGGCGGGAGCACGTCCGGCGTGAGCGCCCGGTCGTAGACGCCGCCCTTGTACCCCTGGGCGGGGCGGGCCGAGTAGCGTTCCGCCGCGTCCTCGAACATTCGCGGGAGGGTGTCCTGCCCGGTCACCTCGTCCTCGTAGGTCTGCTCGGCCTCGCGCCAGTTCATGGGCACCCCTCTCACTCCCGGTTCTTAAGATAGTGGAGAACTCCACGGACGTTCATTTTCGTTTCCGCTTCCGCCTTGCGGTCGCCCCAGATCGCCGCGACGTCGTTGGTCGCCGCGAAGTGGTCGGCGGTCGCTTCCTCCTCGCCGCGTTCGACGACCTCCCGCTCGACGGCGTCGACCCAGTCCTGGAGCACCTGCTCGTACTGGCGGAGCACGGCGTCCGTGTCCGCCGGCCCGGGTCCGAAGTGGGCGTACAGCAACACGTCGGGGTCGAGGCGCCGGATCAGTTCGGCGTCCGTGACGCACTGTTCGAGGTCGAAGTTCGGCGGCGGACTCGTCTCTCGGACGCGGTCCTGAGCGGGCACCCAGATGCCGGCGGCGTCAGCGGTGAACACCGCGTCACAGGAGTGGTCCTCGTAGACGATCTGGTGGGGCGCGTGGCCGGGGGCGTGGTGGGCCGTCAGCTCCCGGGAACCGAGGTCTACCGTGTCGCCGTCGGTCAGTTCCACGATCCGGTCCTCGGGGACCGGTTCGGGGTCGGTGTAGAACTCCCACTGGTCGCCGACCGCGCGCTTGGTCCCTTCGACGAGGCGCTCCGGGTCGACGAGGTGTGGTGCGCCGACCTCGTGGACGTAGACGTCCGCGTTCGGGCAAGCCTCGGCGAGCAACCCCGCGCCGCCCGCGTGGTCGAGGTGGACGTGTGTGACGAGGATGGCCGCGAGTTCGTCGCGCTCGACGCCCACCTCGTCGAGTGCGTCGAGGATGCGCTCGTAGTTCGTGCCGATGCCCGTGTCCACGACGGCGGGGCGGTCGGCGTCCACGACGTAGACGGAACCGTACGCCTCGGTGTCGTACATGCCGGTGTCCACGTAGGAGATCCCGGGGCACTGCTCGACCTCGAAGACGTCGCCGATACTCATGGTCCAAGCAGGGGCGGCCGCGGGCAAAAGCGTTCGCGTGGGGGACGACCGAAGTCCGGCCACGCGCCACTCGGAAGCCTGATGTCGACCGCCGGCCTTCCCGAGCGTCATGCCCCCCACCCGCCGTCGTCTGCTACTCGCCGCCGCGAGTGCGGGCACCGCCTTCCTCGCTGGCTGTGCCGGCCGGTTGCCCCGCCTGGACCGTCAGCCCCGGGCAGACCCGACCACGGACGGCCCGACGACACCGAACCCAGCCGTCGACGATGCGACCCAGCTACCCACGACGACGCCGGGAGTGACAGTCACCGTCCGGAACGGTGACGACGAGTCACACGACGTGCGCGTGACCGGAGTCGACGCCGACGAGGACGACGAACCCGTCGCGCTCGGGCCCGGCGAGGCGCACGAGGTCGGCGTCCTCGACCCCCCCGAGGACGGCGAGATATCCTACTCCGTCGTGGTGTGGGTGGACGGTGAACGCGCCGCCGACCGCCGGGTCGCGGTCCGCCGGGACTCGGACCTCGCCGCGGTCACCGCGCACCTGCGCGGGGGCTGGGTTTCGTGGAGCGAGACGCACACCGGGCCCGCGCCAGGCGACGCCGCGTGAAGCGCGGCCCCTGTTCCGTGGACTGGCCGAGTCGGGGCGACTCCTAGACGGGCAGCAGGACGAACGTCAGGTAGGACAGCAGCGTGGCGACCGACGGTCCGATGATCCAGAAGGAGACGAAGCGCACGACCATCCCCGGGTCGAACAGTTCGCTGGCGGACTGGAGGTCCTCGGCGCGCTCCTCGCCGATGCCCGGGACCTCGTCGCTGGCTTCGACGGTGACCGCGTCGACGGAGACGCCACCCTCGAGTTCGCCGCGGGCTAGCTGGCCCGCCGTTGCGGTGCGGGTCGCGCGACCCCAGCCGAGGCCGACGATGGTCATCACAGTCGAGAGCGCGAGGCTGATCGGGACGCCGAGCCACGACGCGAACGTTGTGATCGTCGCGGCGACCACCATCACGACCATCGCGGCGAGCAGCGGCAGGTCGGTGAGGCCGTTCCCGACGGACTCCATCGTCCGCCGCGCGATGGTGAACGCCCCCAGCCCGATGGTGAGCGTCGCGAGGACGACCCCCGGACCCGGCTCGACGAGTCCGCCGCCGACCAGCGGCGCGACGGCGTTCGCGACGTTGCTCGCGCCCGCGCTGAAGGACATGTAACACGCGATGGCGAGGACGAACGCGGTGCTGACGAGTTCCCGCGGGGTCGTTCCGGGGCCGAGTCTCGGCGCCGGCACCATCCCCGAACGGTCGAGTTCCACGAGCCGACCGCCGGACTGCTCGATGGCGGCGAGCCGGTCGAGGTGCGGGTAGAGGTAGCGGCCGATGACGGCACCGAACCAGAAGCCGACGACGGGCGCGATGAGCCACCAGACGACGATCTCACCGAGCACCGCCAGGTCGAGAGTGTCGGTCGCGAGGCCGAGTCCGGCGATGGCGCCGACGGCGGTCATCGACGTGGAGACGGGGACGCCGTAGAGGTTCGCGACGGCCATCCCGAGGCCGATGAACGCCAGCACGACGATGCTCGCTTCGATGGTGAACGCCGACTGGGCGACGAGGTCGCCGCCGAGCGTCGCGATGACCTTGCGGCCGACGGTCCACCCGCCGAGGAGGACGAAGAACGTCATCAGCGCCGCCGCGGTCGTCTTCCGGGTGACGCGGGCGCCGACCGCCGGTCCCCACGCGACGCCCGTCGACGACCCGCCGATGTTGAACCCGACGAACCCGGCGGCGAGGAGGCCGACCAGCAGAAGGGTAGAAACCATGCTGTGGCGTTCGTACGCCCCCGAAGTATAGATTCTGGGTAGGAGTGAGAGGTCAATGGGTCTGTGACTCCGTCCCGGGGATGCGACACGTTCTTGCCGCGTCCCGGTGAACCAACAGGAAAATGCTGAGCAGACAGTTCGTCCGGGAGCACCCAGATGAGGTCCGCGACGCCCTCGCGAAGAAGGGCGTCGACGCGGACTTGAGCCGGATTCTGGAGGTCGACGAGGAGTGGCGGGAACTCAAGAGCCGCGGGGACACGCTGCGCCACGAGCGCAACGAGGTCTCCTCGAAGATCGGTCAGCTCAAACAGGAGGGCGACGAGGACGCCGCCCAGGAGGCCATCGACCGCTCCCAGGAGCTGAAATCGGAACTCGAGGAGGTCGAGGCCCGCGCCGACGAACTCGAGGCCGAACTCGAGCGGAAGCTGCTCACCCTCCCGATGGTCCCCGACGACGACGTCCCCGTCGGAGCCGACGAGACGGAGAACGTCGAGCGCCGCCGCGAGGGCTTCGACGACCTGCGCGACCTCCCCGATGAGGTGGTCCCCCACTACGACCTCGGCGAGGACCTCGACGTCCTCGACTTCGAGCGCGGCGCGAAGGTGTCGGGCGGCGGCTTCTACTTCGCGAAGGGCGCGGGCGCCCGCCTCGAACACGCGCTCGTCCAGTTCATGCTCGACGTCCACCGCGAGCAGGAGTACGTCGACCTGTTCCCACCCATCCCGGTGAACTCGAAGTCGATGGAGGGGACCGGCCAGTTCCCGAAGTTCGTGGAGGACGCCTACCGCGTCGGCGACGTCAACGAGGCCGACTACGAGGACGACGACCTCTGGCTGCTCCCGACCGCCGAGGTGCCGGTGACGAACATGTACCGCGACGAGATCCTGCTCAGCGAGGACCTCCCGCTGAAACACCAGGCGTACACCCCGAACTTCCGGCGGGAGGCTGGCGAGCACGGCACGGAGACGCGGGGCATCGTCCGCGTCCACCAGTTCAACAAGGTGGAGATGGTGAACTTCGTCGAACCCGAGGAGTCCTACGAGCGCTTCGAGGGCCTCGTCGACGAGGCAGAGGAGGTGCTCCGGCGCCTCGAACTCCCGTACCGCATCCTCGAGATGTGCACGGGCGACCTCGGGTTCACGCAGGCGAAGAAGTACGACATCGAGGTGTGGGCGCCCGGCGACGACATGGACGACGGCCCCGCGGAGGGCGGCCGCTGGCTCGAAGTCTCGTCGGTGTCGAACTTCGAGGACTTCCAGGCGCGTCGCGCGGGCATCCGCTACCGGCCCGAGCGCCACGAGAGCGCGGAGTACCTCCACACGCTGAACGGGTCGGGCCTCGCCATCCCGCGCGTGATGGTCGGCATCCTCGAGTACTACCAGAACGACGACGGCACCGTCGACGTGCCCGAAGCGCTCCAGCCGTACATGAACGGCCAGGAGGTCATCGAGGGTACGCAGAAGGTCGGCGAGAGCGCGCTCGGCGACGGCGAGCGCGAATAGGGGCGGCGGCGGTACGTTTTTGTCCACGCGGTGAAACGACGAACCGACTAGATTGCCATGGTTCGTGGGAAACAGGGACGCCGACGGTTTCTCGAACTAGCCGCAACACTCGGGACCGCAACTACGCTCGCAGGGTGCGTCGGCGAGGGCCTGCCGTCCCAGAACGACGACGCTGTGAACGAGGAGGGGGAGCGTGACGGCGCCGACCAGACCAGTTCCACGGCGACCACTCGGAGCGGAACGCCAGCCGTGCACACGGTCGACGTCGGTCCGGGCGGGTCGCTGGTTTTCGACCCCGACGAGGTGCAGATCGCACCGGGCAACGTCGTGCGCTGGGAGTGGAAGACGAGTACCCACAACATCGACCCCGACGCCGCCCATGGTGCCAACGACTGGCGCGGAACCGAGGGCGGCGACGACACGTTCTACGACGAGGGGCACGTCCACGAACACACGTTCGACGAGCCCGGCGTCTACGACTACGCCTGCGTCGCGCACGAGCCGATGGGGATGCGGGGGACAGTCGTCGTGGGCGACGCCGAGCGGCGACCGCTCGGGGACACGGTCGTCCTGTCCAGTACCCCATCCATCGACGTGGGACCAGACGACGACGCCGAGTTCGTTCCGGGGACGGACCCTGTCGCCATCGTCCGGCCGGGCACCGAGGTCACGTTCGTCTGGCGGTCCGACGGACACAGCATCGTCGTCGACGACCAGCCACAGGACGCGGCGTGGGAGGGCACGGGCGCTCAGGACGCCGGCCACGAGCACACCCACGAGTTCCGGTACGAGGGCCGCTACGAGTTCCACTGCAGCGCCCACCCGGACGCCCCCGGCGGCACCATCGTCGTCGAAGCCACGAACTGATTGCGGACACCGCTTCGACGGCGAGCGAAACTAACCTGAAACTACACTCTTTCCGGTTCGTGCCGAACTGGAGAGCCGATGGTACGAACCCAACCCGGGAGGTGGCCGTAGATGGTGGAACTCGGCTACGCGCTCTCCAGCGAGGAACACCCGCCGAACGACCTCGTGGAGAACGCGGCCCGCGCCGAGGACGTCGGCTTCGACTTCCTCGGCATCTCGGACCACTTCCACCCGTGGACGAGCCAGCAGGGCGAGAGCCCGTTCGTCTGGACGACGCTCGGCGGCATCGCCCACGCCACCGACGACATCCCGGTCGGCGTCGGCGTGAACTGCCCCATCGTGCGTTACCACCCGGCGAACGTCGCGCAGGCGGGGGCGACCGTCGCCGAGATGCTGCCGGGACGGTTCGCGCTCGGCGTCGGCACGGGCGAGTTGCTCAACGAGCACGTCCTCGGTGACCACTGGCCCGAGCACGCGGTCCGCCTGGAGATGCTCGAGGAGGCCGTCGACGTCGTCCGCAAACTCTGGACCGGCGAGCAGGTGAACCACCACGGCGACCACTACACCGTCCAAAACGCGCGCCTGTTCACGGTCCCCGACGAGCAGCCGCCGATCCACGTCTCCGCGTACGGCGACGCCGCGGCGAGGACGGCCGCCGACATCGGCGACGGCTTCTGGAGCGTCGGACCCCAGGACACCGTCGAGACGTGGGAGGAGGAAGGCGGCGAGGGGCCGCGGTACACCCAGTTGCAGATGTGTTACGCCGAGACCGAGGAGGAAGCCGTCGAGACGGCCCACGAGTGGTGGCCGAACGACGCGCTCCCCGGCGAGTTGAGCGCCCAGTTGCCGACGCCCGTCCACTTCGAGCAGGCGACCCAGATGGTCTCCGAGGAGGACATCCGCGAGGGGAGCATGGTCACCAGCCCGGACCCCGAGGCCCACGTCGAGAGCATCCGTGAGGCCGTCGACGCGGGCTACGACCACGTCTACGTCCACCAGGTCGGCCCCGACCAGGAGTCGTTCTTCGAGTTCTACGAGGAGGAGGTGTTCCCTGCGGTCGAGGACGCCGAACTCGCGTAGGTCCGCAGTCCCGTGATCTGGTCTCCACCCACCTCGAAGACGTCGACGAACGCGAACAGTTCTCCCCCCGTGTCGAGAAGACGGCCGCGAGCGGCGACGCCGTCCCGGCCCTCGTAGACCGCGTCGACGACGTGGCGGGTGTCCGTCCGCGGGCGGTCGTCGCGCATGAACGAGACGAACGCCTCCCGACCCGAGAGCGTGCGGTCCGGCCGGATGTGCTCGAAACCGGGTGCGAGCACGTCAGCGAGCGCCTCGTAGTTGCCGTCGTCAATGGCGTCGTAATATGCCTGGGCGAGGGCGGCGGCGTCCATACCACCAGCGAGGGCGCCGCCGGACAAGAAACCGGGGGCCGGTATCGGCGTCCGCCACAGTCGGTAGTGGGCGGACCGAAAGGGGCGGCACGCTCGCGTTCATCTGGTCACCTCGCGCCGCTAGCACCGCAACGACCAACGGGAGTGAGGCGCGCAGCAAGCGAGCGACCGCGAGCGTGCCGGGGCTTTCTACGCAGCTGTAGCGCCAGAGTGGGCTGAACCGCGAAACGTCCTCCAGTCGAGCGGGGTGCTTTTGCCCGACCGACTACAACCGAGTCCGTGGACCTCCACGTCAGGTACGAGGGCGACGACGACCCCGAGAAGTGCACGGCCCGGAAGCTGGCGCGCTTCGACATGGCCGCCCTCCACGAGTCGGCGCGCGCGACGCCCTACGGCGTGGTCCTGAACCCGCACGCCGAGCAGGCGCTCTCGCCCGCGGACGCCGAGTACACCAATCTGGTCGCCCTCGACTGTTCGTGGGAGACGGCCGGGCGCGCGATGTTCGAGATGAAGGGTGAACACCGCGCGCTCCCGTTCCTCGTCGCCGCCAACCCCGTGAACTACGGGCGACCGTTCCAGCTCAACACCGTGGAAGCGTTCGCCGGCGCCCTCTGCATCCTCGGGGAGCGCGAGCACGCCGAGCGCATCCTCGCGAAGTTCCGCTGGGGACACACGTTCCTCGAACTGAACGAGGAGCCCCTCCGCCGGTACAGCGAGTGTGCGGACTCCGCCGAGGTGGTCGACGTGCAACAGGACTATCTGGACGCCGGCGAGCAGTAGGGAACGACAGCGCAGAGATGACCGGGGAACTGTTCGACACGTACGTGGCGGCGCTCCAGCACGACCAGGCCGACCTGCCCGCGGACGCGACGCTCGTGGGCGTGGTGCGGCGGCCGACCGGCTGGTTCTCCGCGACCGTCGACGAGAACGTGTCCGCCGTCGCCCCGCCCGAGGAACTGCTGGACGACGCGAAGTCCCGCGAGAGCGAACTCGAGTCCCGGGGCGTCGACGACGCGGCGGCGAACCAGCGTGCGTGGGCGGACGTCGACTTCGCCGAGCGGTACCGCGAGTACCTCGACAGCGACCCCGGGGCGCGGGCTGCCGTCGCGGCGCTCGAAGAGCGCCTCCGGGCGGGGGAGTCGCTGGCGCTCGTCTGTTTCGAGAACACCGACGAGAAGCGCTGCCACCGGACGATACTCCGCGAACGGCTGGCGGCACGGCTGTGATCGGCGGCCGCTGGCGGCGCAAGTTCGACGTGGAGGTGGCGTCGTGACCACCGGTCCGTTCCGAACCGCTTAAACGCGGCGCGGGCGAACCCGGGTGCATGACCGAGACCATCGAGGACCGTCTGCTGGGCAAGCAGATCTGCATGCGATGCAACGCGCGGAACCCGAAGGACGCCGAGAGCTGCCGGAAGTGCGGCTACAAGAAGCTCCGTCCGAAAGCCAAGGAGACGCGTTCGACGTAACCGCTACTTCTCGCCGTCCCACTCGTCTTCGAGCACCGAGTAGTACCGCACGTCGAGGTACTCGCCGTTCGCGTACACCTGGTCGCGGTGGGTGCCCTCCAGTTCGTAGCCGAGTTTCTCCCAGATGCGCGCCGAGGCCTCGTTGCCCTCGAACACCCGCGCGACGACGCGGTGGCGCCGGTGCTGGTCGAACGCGTAGTCCGTGGCGAGACGGCCGGCTTCCGTGCCGTAGCCGTTCCCCCACTGCTCCTCGGCGAGGAAGATGCCGAGTTCCGCGCTCCCGTTGACGCTGTCGACGCCGTGGACGCCGAGGCTGCCGACGGGGTCGCCGTCGACGGCGACGACGAAGTTCACGTCGCCGTTGTCGGCGCTCGCGCGTTGCTCGTACCACTGACGTTCCTGTCTCTCGGTGAGCGGCGTGCGGGAACTGAGCATGCGCCACACGGCGGGGTCGTTGAGCGTGTCCTGGAGGAACGCCAGGTCGTCCTCGTCGACCGCACAGAGGTCGACCGTGTCGCCGGAGATGAATGGTCGGCCGGGCATACGTACAGAGACGTCGAGCGACAGAAAAAGGGTTCCCGTGGTCTGACAGTCCCTGCCAGGCTACTCGTCGGGGTACTTCGGTTCGCGGCGCTCGGCGCGCTCCAGCGCTCGTTCGACGACCGCCCGCACGTCGCCCTCGAAGACGCTCCCGTGGCCCGAGTACATCTCCCCGACGCCATCGCCGTCGGGCATGCGGTCGAGCAGCTCCCGGATGCTCTCGATCAGCCGGTCGCGGGACTGCCCGGCCATGTCCGTGCGGCCGAAGCTCCCGTCGTCGAAGGCGCCGTCGTCGTGGACGACGACGTCCCCGGAGAACAGCGCCGTCTCCGAGACGAACGAGACGTGGTCGGGGGCGTGCCCGGGCGTGTACACCACCTCGAACTCGTCGTCGCCGATAGTGACGCTGTCGCCGTCGGCGAGTTCGTGGGTCCGCAGCGGGTGGTCGTCGTAGGCGTACACGTCGGGGTCGAAGGCCTCACAGACGGCCTCGAGTTGCTGGACGTGGTCGCCGTGCTGGTGGGTGAGCACGACGGCGTCCAGGGTGTCCGTGTGGCGTCGAATCTCGTCGACGACGCCGTCGTAGGCGCCCGCGTCGACGAGTGTCGGGTGGCCGTCGAGCGCGAGGAAGGCGTTGCAGGTGAACGTCTCCGCGTCGCTCGTGACGTGTTCCACGTTCATGGTGTGGTGGTGGCGCGCTGGCCCCTTAAACCGGCGGGGAATTTTTGTGGAGGCCACTCGTACCCACGAACATGGGCTTCGGGAGCTACGACGAATCCGAACAGGACAACCAGTCTCTCGACTCCGAGGACATCGACACCGAGGAGAGCCTGGACACGGGCGAGTTCGAACACGCGGGGGACGTGAGCTACGAGATCGGGGCGTCGAATGACGAACTGCTCGACCGCCTGCAGGACATCAAAGAGCAGTAGCGCCGTGAAGACCGGGACGCGGGCGCTCGGCGTCGCCGAATCCTACCGTGGCGACCGCTCGACGCTCGCCGGCACCGTAGTCCGTGCGTCCCGGGTCGTCGACGGCTTCTCGTTCTCGTCGTGTACGGTCGGCGGTACCGACAGCACCGACGCCGTCGTCGATGTCTACCGGAGCCTCGACCGCGAGGACGTCCGGTACGTCCTCGTGTCGGGCATCGCGCCGGCGTGGTTCAACGTCGTGGACCTCCACGCCGTCCACGAGGCGGTCGACCGCCCCGTGCTCTCGGTCTCCTTCGAGGCGAGTCCCGGGCTCGAGGACGCCATCGCGGAGGCGTTCGAGGGCGACGAGCGCGACCGGCGACTCGCCGTCTACGACGCCCAGCCCGACCGCCAGGCTGTCGACGTGAACGGGGAGCGGGTGTTCGTGCGTGCCGTCGGCTGTGAGGACCCGGCGAACGTGGTCGAGTCGTTCACGCCGGAGGGTGGCCGGCCGGAGCCGCTGCGGGTGGCGCGGCTGGCGGCGCGGGCGGCCGACGACTACGCCTGAGTCCCTGCCAGTACGGCGACGACGAACGCTTAACAGCGCCCGCGTGGTAGCCGACCCATGGACAGCATGGACGGCCTCGAGGTGACCGGGTGCACGAAGTGCGAGGAACTCGTCGAGTCCCGCTCGCAGATCGTCAACGGCGCCGGGCCCGCGGACGCCGACGTCCTGTTCGTCGGCGAGGGGCCGGGCGCCAACGAGGACGAACAGGGCGCACCGTTCGTCGGGCGGAGCGGCAGCGTCCTCGACGCCGCGCTCGCCGACGCCGGCCTCGAACGGGCGGACGTCCGCATCACGAACTGCGTGCGCTGCCGACCGCCCGAGAACCGCGACCCCACGAAGGAGGAGCTGAACAACTGTCGGCCGTACCTCGAACGCGAGGTCGAACTCGTCGCTCCCGAGGTGCTCGTCACGCTCGGGAAGGTGCCGGGCGAACACCTACTCGGACGCAGCGTCGCGGTCACCTCGGAGACGGGCGACGTCGAGCGTGTCGAACTCGGCGGCGAGCCACGGGACGTGTTGCTCTGTCTCCACCCGGCGGCGACGCTGTACGACGCGAGCCAGAAGGAGGCGTTCCGCGAGACCATCGAGAAGGCGGCGACGATGGCTGGAGTCGAGGGTGGACAGTCCCGGCTGGGGGAGTACTAATCCGAGGAGCGGCCGGTCCACTTGTCGGCGTCGAACAGCCCCTTGACGGCGTCGAAGAACGACGTCTCCTGGGTCTCGCCGGGGCGGAGGCGGGCGCGGATGCGCGAGGAGAGCAGTTCGACGCTGATGACGATGAGCACGACCATCAGCAGGCCGGCGGCCGCCTGCGCGTAGGCGTCCGGGGTGCCGAACTGGATCTTCAGGCTGATGTACTGGCCGAGACCGCCGGCGCCCACGACGCCGAGGCTGATGGCGATGCGGGTGTTGATCTCGAGGACGTACATCGTCCACGCGATGAACGACGACGAGACCTGACTAAGCATCCCGAAGATGACCGTCTGCGGGCGGTTCGCGCCCGTCGAACTGATGGCCTCGATGGGGCCGTCGTTGATCTCTTCGAGTTCGTCCGTGAACAGGCGGCCCAGGTTACCGATGGTGTCCGTCGCGATGGCGAAGATGGCGGACTTCGGGCTGATACCGAACAGCGGGATGTAGATGAGGATCCAGACGAGCGACGGCACGGCGCGAATCGTCGACATCGTGCCGCGGAAGATGAAGTTGAACGGGAACGGCGTGACGCGCTCGGAGCCGAGCACGCCGAGGAGGAGCGCGAGCGGGAATCCCAGCACGGTGCCGGTGAAGCCGACGATGATGGTCATGACGGCTGCCGCGACGAGCACCGATCCACTGGACTGGGTCGCCCCTGCGCTCTCGACGATGGTACTGGGGTGGGTGAGACTGTACCAGAGGCCGTCGAGGCCGCTGACGCCCTGGCTCTTCGACGCGAGCGTGAAGTCGACGAAGTCCGGGTTGAGGAACTCGGCGACGAAACTCAGCCAGATGGGGAACTGTCGGATCAGTTCTGCGACGGTGAACCCGACGTACCGCATCCCGAGTGCGGTCGCCCCCGCCACGAAGAAGATGCCGAGCGCGCCGAGGATCCGGCGTCGGCGCTGTTTTCGTTCGATCCTGTCCTTGACTCGTTTGATGTCGCTTGACGCCATTATCAGTTCCCCGTGATGTGTTCGACGCCGTGGTCGGTGGTGTCGCCGTCGCCGTAGTAGATGCGGTCGACGACGTCCATCGTCAGGTCTTCTTTCCCGCCGTCGAAGACGACTTCACCGTCGCGGAGGCCGATGAACCGTTCGCCGAACTCGCGGGCGATGTTCACCTGGTGGAGCGAGACGATCGACGTCAGGTCGCGTTCGGTCGCGGCGTCCTTCAGGTACTGCATCACTTCCTGGGCGGCCCGTGGGTCGAGGCTGGCGACCGGTTCGTCGGCCAGCAGCAGGCCCGGGTCCTGCGTGAGTGCGCGAGCGATGCCGACGCGCTGCTGTTGCCCGCCGGACATCGACCCGGCGCGCTGGTCGGCCTCCTCCAGCAGGCCGACGGTGTCGAGGGCGTTCAGCGCCATCTCCTTGTCCGGCTCGTCGTAGTGCGTGAGGACGCTGTCGACCGTCTCCGTGCGGTTCAGAGCGCCCGTCAGCGAGTTCCGGTACGCGCTCATCGACTCGACGAGGTAGTGCATCTGGAACACCATCGCCACGTCCGAACGGGTGCCCGTGACCACCTCGTCGCCGATAGAGAGGGTGCCCTCGGTCGGTTGCGTCAGGCCGTTGAGAATCCGGAGGAGCGTCGATTTTCCCGCGCCCGACGGCCCGAGCAAGACCACGAACTCGCCGTCGGGAATCTCGAATGATACGTCGTTCAACGCCACCGTGTCCTCGCCGTAGACCTTGGTGACGCCCGATGCGGTTACTGTCGCCATTCTCTCGTTGTTGTAGGAGGCTGGCCTGAATAGGCCAAAATGTTATGTTTCTCAGTTCGGCGACTTCGTTATTCGTCGGCGTCCCCGAAGACGTCCTCGCTGTAGCCCAGTTCCTGGGCCACGTCGATGACGGGCTGGTACGTGTCGACGCCGCGTTCGCGGACGCCGGAGAACCAGATGTCGTCCTCGGTGCCTTCCTCGCCGTCGGCACCGTAGTACATCTCGTCGGATGCCTCCGTGAACGCCTTCGTGATGGTGTCCTTCTCGTCGTCCGAGAGCTTCGGGCTCACGACGATGGGCGCGCGCGGGATGCCGTCCTCGGAGGCGACCTCTCGGATACCCTCCGCGTACTCGCTCTCGTCGCCCGAGGCGATGAAGTAGCCGACGCCCGCTGCGGCGGCCTGCTCGTTGCGGAGTGCCTCCATCGCGGACGCGTGGCTCGACCAGTTCGGGTCGAAGTTCGCGCCTGCCGGGCTGCCGGGTTCGTCGGGAATCTCGAGGCCAGCGTCCTTCAGCATGTACAGGGGGTATAGCGAGCCGGACGCCGAGAGCGCGTCGGCGAACGCGACCGTCTCTCCCTCGAGGTCGGACAGCGACTCGATGTCGGAGTCCTCGCGGGTGACGATGACGGACTTGTACGTCCAGCCGCCGTACGCCTCCCGCTGGAGGATGATGTCGGCCTTCTCGGAGTTGACGCCGAGCGCGGCCGCGAACGGCCCCGTCTCCGCGACGTCCGCGGTGCCGGAGTCGAGGGCGTTGAGCGTCGCCGCGTAGTTCGCTGCGTACTTGATGTCGACCTCGTCGACTGCGTCGATGGTCTCCGCGAGGCGTTCCTGGACGGGTTCGTACTGCGCCGTCATCTGGTCCTGCGGTTCGGTCGGTGACATCAGGAAGCGGACGTCGCCGTCGACGTACGGCTGACTACCGAACTGTCCGAGACATCCTGCCGTGAGACCAGCGGCACCCGCTGCGCCGGCCGCCTTGAGGAACTTTCGTCGGTCCATGGGAAATACAGGCAAAAATTCGTTAGAATCGTCAAAAACCTTTCCATACCATTTACAGCCGTATACAGACGACACAACGACCCTCGCGAGGGATCCGTACCGCCGGGGGGCGACGGGGAGCCGGCAGGCATCGTTCGGAGGGAAAGGGACTTGCGGCGGGTCGTCCTAGGTGAGCTATGAGTACGCCGCCACCCGAGCAGACGGCCGCGTCCGTCGTCGTCGTGGACTACGGCCTCGGGAACCTCCGCAGCGTCACGCGCGGGCTGGAGCGCGCGAACGCCGACGTCTCCGTCGTCGACGACCCGGCCGCCCTCGACGACGCGGACGGCATCGTCCTGCCGGGCGTCGGCGCGTTCGGCGACGGGATGGAGAACGCCGGCCCGTTCCGGGACGCGCTCGTCGACGCCGCCGCGGGCGGCCGCCCGGTGTTCGGCATCTGTCTCGGGATGCAGATGCTGCTGACCGAGAGCGAGGAGGCCGAGCGCGCGGGACAGGGCGACGCTCGCGGCCTCGACCTGATTCCGGGGCGCAACGTCCGCTTCAAGGGCGACGTGAAGGTTCCCCACATGGGCTGGAACGACCTGGACGTCGTTCGCGACCACCCGCTGGTCGAGGGCGTCGACGGCGAGTACGCCTACTTCGTCCACTCCTACTACGCCGAACTGGACAGCGACGACCACGCTGTCACGGAGACGGAGTACGGTACGCGGTTCCCCTCCATCGTTGCCAACGACGAGGGCAACGTCTTCGGCACGCAGTTCCACCCCGAGAAGTCCGGCGAGACCGGACTCCGGATCCTCCGGAACTTCGTGGACATCTGCGCCGAGCAGTAACGACGCGACCCAGTCAGTCGAGCCCTACCCGCCCAACCGACGACCAGCATCCGCGAGCGAGCAGCTCGAAGAGCCCGAGCGAAGCGGTTCCCCCTGCGAGCGAACAGCGGCCGACGAGCGACTAACGCGAGCGTAGCGAGCGGCAGGAGCGAGGAGTGCTTTTCCCCAAGTTTTTGCCGAGTGGGGCGCGCGCAGCGCGCCCCACGCAGAGCAAAAAGTGGGATTTTAGAGGAAATCCCGGACTTCGCTGTAGAACATGTCGTGGTGGTCGACCTCCTCGACGCCTTCGGCGACGTCGACGGCGAGAGCGTGCCAGCAGAACTCGTCGGCCGCGAGGTTGTACTGGCTGTCGCGACAGGTGCAGCCGCCGTCCTCGATGATGTACTCGTCTTCGTGGCCGACGACGACGGTGAAGTCGTTGTACTGTTTGACGCGGCCCTCGCTGGCGGCTTCGATGGCTCGCTGGCCGCGGTCTCCGTGTTCGGCGAGGAGACGCTCGGTGATGGGGGCGGTGAGTTCGCCTTCGGCGGCGAGTGACGCCCGCCAGTCGTCGACCTCGGGCACGCCCCCCTGTTGAACGGGCCGTGGTTTAGCCGGTTCGGTTGGCCCAGCAGCAATCCTTAATGATTATTAATACCCTTTTCCACATACCTGCATGATTATTCATTAACTTTATTCGCGTCACCGCCGCCTGTCTGGTCGTCGTGCTCGCAGCACACAGCCACGAACGGACTCGCACCACCCGCCGACCACCCAGAGACCGACGGAGACCCACCTGATGCCCCGATACACCGACATCGAGAACACCGGCATGCCAGTCGTGCCAGACCTCAGAACGGACGCCGACCGCCAGCAGTGCCTCGAAGAGACCGTCCAGAGCCACCGACTCCCACCCACCGATGACTGACGACACCGACTACACGCGACGAGACCTCGACAACCCCGCGGGCCGTGAGTTCCGCGAGAAAATCGACGAACAGGAGTACGTGTTCGCCCCCGGCCTCTACCACGCGCTGGACGCCCGCCTCGCCGAGATGGCGGGCCTCGACGCCGCGTACATGAGCGGCTACTCGACGGTGCTCGGCCAGTTCGGCCTCCCGGACCTCGAGATGGTGTCGATGACGGAGATGGTCGAGAACGCCAAGCGCATCGTCGACGCCACCGACCTCCCCGTCGTCGCGGACTGCGACACGGGCTACGGCGGCATCCACAACGTCCGGCGGGCCGTCCGGGAGTACGAGAAGGCGGGCGTCGCCGCCGTCCACATCGAGGACCAGACGACGCCCAAGCGCTGTGGGCACATCGCTGGCAAGCAGATCGTCTCCCGGGAGAAGGCCCGCGCGCGCTTCGAGGCCGCAGTGGACGCCAGACAGAGCGAGGACACGGTCGTTATCGCGCGCACGGACGCCTACGGCTCCGCGAACGGCGACTGGGAGGAACACCTCGAACGCGGCCGCATCTACGCCGACGCCGGCGTCGACATCGTCTGGCCCGAGATGCCCGACCCCTCCCGCGAGGACGCCGTCGAGTACGCCGAGACCATCCACGAGACCCACCCGGACCTCGACCTCGCGTTCAACTACTCGTCGTCGTTCGCGTGGAGCGAACAGGACGACCCGCTGACGTTCTCCGAACTCGGCGGCCTCGGCTACAACTACATCTTCGTGACGCTGTACGCGCTCCACTCGGGCGCCCACGCCGTCTACGAGGACATGGCGAACGTCCAGGAGAACGCCGAGCAGGCGCAGTTCGACCTCGAGGACCGCTACCTCGGCCACGAGACGGAGAGCCACCACGAACTCTCCCAGGTGTCCCGGTACCAGGACATCGAGACGGAGTTCGACCCGGAGGCCCGCCGGCGCATCGAGAACTCCGAGGGGTTCTCCGAGGACGACGCCGACCCCATCACGGCCCAGGAAACCGGAGACGATGACTGACCCGACCGCGCGCCACTACGACCGCGAGTTCGTCCGGACGTTCTTCACGTCCCCGACCGCCGTGGAGGGCGAGGACGACTCCGCGAAGCTGCTCCGCCGGGCCGCCCAGCTCCGCGGCATGCAGGCGCCGGACGTCTGGGTGCCGGACAACGAGGACGCCACCGCCCCCTCGATGCGCGACGAAGGGGTAGAGAACGTCGTCGACGTCGTCGCCGAGCACGGCGCCGACTTCCCGGGCGAGATCCACCCCCGCATCGTCTGGCACCGCGACGACCCCCAGACCCGCTACCGCGGGTTCCAACACGCTCTCGACATCGCCGACCCCCAGAACGGCGCCAGTGAGTACATCGACGGCTTCGTGATTCCGGAGGTCGGTGGCGTCGACGACTGGAAGAAGGCCGACGAGTGCCTCACCATCGTCGAGCACGAACACGGCCTCGACCCCCGCTCGCTCTCGATGTCCGTCATCGTCGAGAGCGGGGAAGCCGAACTCGCGATGGGCGACCTCCGCGAGGAGATCGGCAAGTCCGAGAACAACCTCGAACGCCTGTTCCTCCTCGTCGACGGCGAGGTCGACTACACGAAGGACATGCGCGCGATGACGCCGACCGGCGAACTCCCACCGTGGCCCGAACTGCGGCACAACACGTCTCGGGGCGCCAGCGCCGCCGGCCTCGTCGCCGTCGACGGCCCCTACGACGACATCCGGGACGTCGAGGGCTACCGCGAGCGCATGCGGGAGAACCGCGCGAAGGGGATGACCGGCATCTGGTCGCTCACCCCGACCCAGGTCGAGGTGGCGAACACCGCACCGCTCCCGCCCGAGTCCGGGCGCTGGTTGCTCGACGTCGACGGCGAGTCGGTCGAACTCGACCCCGAGGACGGCCGCCAGGTCTACCGCGGGAACGCACTCTCCCTCGAAGCGACCGGCGAGGACCAGTACGTCCTCCGGGTCGGTGGCGACGAGCGAACACTCGACGGCGACGAACTCCACGAGAAACTGCTCGACCGCACGTCCTACGTCCCGAGCATGGACGACATCGTGGACTCGATGGAGGCGTTCGAGACCGCCAAGGAGTCCGGGAAGGGCGCCATCGCGATGACGCAGTCGACGACGCTCGCCGTCGGCGACGTCGAAGTCGACCTGAGCCGGGACCGGATGTGGGACGAAGCCACCTACCAGGCCGCCCAGACGCCCATCACGCTGTTCCAAGACGTCTACGAACACCGGTCCGACCAGCACGAAGAACTCGAAGAACGGTACGGTGCGGACGTCGTCGAACGCGCCACGAACGTCGGCGGCTGAGCCGCTCGTTCGTTCTTCATCGTGGCTCGCGGCTCACGGGTCGTTTCACTCCCCGCTCACTCGTTCCGAGGCGCGTAGCGCCTCGGGCCTCGCAACCACGACCCTTTTTTCGCACCCCCACCGAGTAGCGGTATGCTCGTCGAGGAGGGCGGCGTCACGGTCGAGGTTCCAGGGGAGTCCGGCGGCGGCGAGGGCGCCGACGACGGCGTGTTCTTCAACCCGACTCAGGAGCTCAACCGGGACGTGACGGTCGCGACGCTGGCGGCGTACCGGGAGCGCGAGCCACGCGCGACCACCTACCTCGACGCGATGGCGGCCAGCGGCATCCGGGGCGTCCGGGCGGCCGCGAACGGCTGGGACGCGACGCTCGCCGACCTCGACCCGGACGCCGTGGAACTCGCACGGGCGAACCTCGCGCGAAACGGCCTCGACGGCGAGGTCGTCGAGCGGAACGTCAACAGCCTCCTGTACGACGACGACCGGTTCTTCGACATCGTGGACGTCGACCCGTTCGGGACGCCGATCCCGTTCGCGGACGCGGCGTTCGCCAACGCCCGGAACCTCGTCTGCATCACGGCGACGGACACTGCCCCGCTCTGCGGTGCGCACTTCGAGTCCGGCGTGCGGAAGTACGGAGCAGTCCCGCGGAATACGGAGTACCACGCGGAGATGGGGCTGCGGGTGTTGCTGTCGGCGCTCGCGCGCACCGCGGCGCGCTACGACGTCGGCGTCACGCCCGTCCTGAGCCACGTCAGCGACCACTACGTGCGGACGTACCTCGACCTCTCCCACCGCGCGACGGACGCCAACAGCGCTATCGACGAACTCGGGTACGTCTACCACTGCCAGCAGTGTCTCCACCGCGAACACGAGGACGGCCTGATCGCCGACCCGCGCGACGAGTGCCCACACTGCGGCGGCGACCAGGTGCTGTCCGCCGGCCCGCTGTGGCTCGGTCCCGCCCACGACGAGGCGTTCGTGGCGAGTGTGCGCGAGCAGGTCACCGACGAGATGGGGACGGCGAAGCGCGCCCGGAAGCTCCTCGACACCGTCGAGGGCGAACTCCACGAACCAACGCACTTCGACCAGCACCGCCTCTACAGGCAGTGGTCCGAACCCGCGATCGGGATGGACGAGTTCCTCGACGAACTGACAGACGCCGGCCTCGCGGCCTCCCGGACGCACTTCGGGGGGACGACGTTCAAGACCGACGGGACGCTCGCCGACGTCGAGGCCGCCGTCCGCTGACCGACGGATGCATCAGTTCGCGCGCACGACCCGATTTATGGGTAGGGCTGCCGAACGTACCGACGTGACCCGACTCCGGAACGCCATCGGTCTCCTGAAGCAGATGGTCCGGACGGCGCGCGACGAACAGGTGACGTTCCTCTCGGCCGCCGTCGCGTACTACGCGTTCGTCTCTATCGTCCCCCTGCTGTTGCTCGGCGTCGCCGTCGGCACCGCCGTCGGCGGGGAGGCGCTCGTCGACGCCGTCGTCGGGAACCTCGACCAGTTCCTCACCGACACCGGACAGGACGTCGTCCGCGACGCGCTGACGAGCGCCCGCGGACAGGTGAGCGCGACGGCCGCCGGGCTCGCCCTGTTGATGTGGTCCGGGCTGAAACTGTTCCGCGGCCTCGACGTGGCGTTCTCCCGGATCTACGGCGTCCAGGCTATCGAGTCGCTCCCGAAGCAGGTGACCGACGCCACCGTCGTGCTCGCCACCATCGCGGTGGCCGTCGTCGCCTCCGTCGGCATCGGCTTCCTCGTCCCGTCGCTCGGCGTCGTCGCGTACGTGAACGTCGCCACGGTGACGACGCTGTTCGTCTCGCTGTCGCTCGTCTTCCTGCCGGCCTACTACGTCTTTCCGAACGTCCCGATGACAGTTCGGCAGGCAGTCCCCGGGGCGACGTTCGCGGCCCTCGGGTGGACGGCCCTCTCCCAGTCCTTCCGCGTCTACACCGGGTACGTCGGGGGGATGGAGGTGTACGGCTTCCTCGGCGCGGCGCTGCTGCTGGTGACCTGGCTCTACGTTGGCGCCATAATTATCACCCTCGGTGCAGTATTGAATGCTGTGTTGTCGGGACGAACTGACGACGACGACGAATCCGCCCGCCCGCCCCCCGAGGAGGCGCCCGACATCGCCGAACTCGGCGCCGAAGTCGAGGCGATGCGCGCGGAGCTGGACGCGAAGACCGTGAGCAAGCAGGACCTCGAGAGCGACCTGAAGCGGTACGTCCGCGCCCGGATGCGCCGCGGGCACGCCCGGGGCTGGGGGCCGTACCTCGTGTTGCTGTACGGCACGGCGATGACCATCGGCGCGTTCGTCTACCTCGGCGGTGGCTGGGCGATCCTGGCGATGGTCGTCGTCTGGCTCTCCACCCTCGGCCTCTACACGCTGATGGTGCTGTTCGGCCTCGGCGCGAACGCCATCGGCCTCCCGGGTCGCCTCGCCGACCGCGTGCGTTCGTGGCGATCATGACCGGGCGCGGAATCGGCGTGGCCGAGGCGATCGCCGGGAGCGTTCCAGGCTCGCTCGTCGTCGTGCTGGCCGTGCTCACCTTCCTCGGGAGCACCTGGCTCATCACGACACTCGGGCCCGCCGTCTACCTCTTCGGCCCGCGCCGCGGGCTGCTCTCGAGACGCGACGGCGCGCGCCTGCTCGCGGTGAGCATCGGCGCGCTCGCGCTCGTCGTCCTCCTGAAGGGGCTGTTCGACGTGGCGCGACCACCGGAGACGGTGATGCTGATCGCCGAGGAGGGCAACGGCTTCCCGAGCGGACACGCGACGGGGGCGGCGGCGTTCTACGGGGGACTCGCAGCGCTCGTCGGCGTCGGTACGCGCGTCCGACGGCTGCTGGCCGCGGCCGGGATGGTCGCCTTCGTCTCGTTCACGCGACTCGCGCTCGGCGTCCACTACCTCGTGGACGTGGTGGCTGGCGCCGCGCTCGGCGCCGCGTTCGTCGGCGTCCTACTCGCACTCACCCGTCGCCGCGTCGGCTACGGGTTCGGCGTCGCGTTCGTCACCGCGGTCGCCGCCGTCGTTCTCGTCGGGCCACACCACGACGCGATGGCCGCGCTCGGCGGGACGGCCGGTGTCCTCGTCGGCTGGTGGCTGGTCACCGAGCGTGACGCGCTCGAACGACCCGTACGCACGGTGCCGACGCTCGTGGCGCTGGCGCTGCTGGGCAGTGCGGCGGCAGCCACGCTGGCGCTCGACGCCCCGATTCCGGCAGTCGTGGCCGCCCACGTCGCCGCCGGAGTCGGGTTCGTCGGTCTGCCCGCGCTTCAGAAGGTCTCGAGGTACCGGTCGAGTTCCCAGTCGGAGACGTCGACGCGGTAGTCGTCGAACTCCGACCGCTTCGCCTCGACGAACTTCTCCGCGACGTGCTCGCCGAGCGCGTCGGTGACGACGTCGTCTTCGGCCAGTGCGTCCAGCGCCTCGCCGAGGTTCGACGGGAGCGTCTCGATGCCGTACTCCTGGCGTTTCTGCTCGTCGAACTCGTAGATGTTCTCACGGACCGGTTCGTCGCAGTCCAGTCCGCGCTCGATGCCGTCGAGGCCGGCGTGGATGAGCACCGCGAACGCGAGGTACGGGTTACACGACGGGTCGGGGAAGCGCGCCTCGATGCGGCTGGCAGCGGGCACGCGCGCCGCCGGCTTCCGGATGAGCGCCGAACGGTTGCGGTCGGACCACGCCACGTACACCGGGGCTTCGTAGCCCGGGACGAGGCGCTTGTAGGAGTTCACGGTCGGGTTCGTGACGGCCGCGAGCGCCTTCGCGTGTTCGAGGACGCCGGCGGTGAACTGTTTGGCCTCCTCGGAGAGGTTGAACTCGTCGTCGGCGTCGTGGAACGCGTTCGTGCCGTCCTCGGTGAACAGCGAGAAGTGGGCGTGCATGCCCGACCCGTTGATGCGCGGGATGGGCTTGGGCATGAACGTCGCGTGGAGGTCGTGCTGGGCCGCGATAGCGCGGACGACCGTGCGGAACGTCCCGACGTTGTCGGCCGTCGTGAGGGCGTCGTCGTACTCGAAGTTGATCTCGTGTTGCCCCTCGGCGACCTCGTGGTGGGAGGCCTCGATCTCGAAGCCCATGTCCTCGAGGCCGTAGATGATGTCCCGGCGCACGTCGCTCGCGAGGTCCTTCGGCGCGAGGTCGAAGTAGCCGCCGGCGTCGTTGGTCTTCGTCGTCGCGCGGCCGTTCTCGTCCTCCTCGAAGAGGAAGAACTCGGGTTCGGGCGCGGCGTTCACCGTGTACCCCATCTCCTCCGCGCGGTCGAGGGCCTGCTTCAGGACGTAGCGCGGGTCGCCCTCGAACGGTTCGCCCGTCGAGGTGTTGATGACGTCACAGATGAGACGGGCGGCGCCGCCGGTCTCGCCCTCCCGGGTCCGCCACGGGAGCACCGAGAACGTCTCGGAGTCGGGCTTGAGGCGCATGTCGGACTCCTGGATGCGGACGAAGCCGTCGATCGAGGACCCGTCGAAGTAGATACCCTCGCGGAACGCCTTCTCCGCCTGCGAGGCGGGGACGGAGACGTTCTTCACGGTGCCGAGGATGTCCGTGAACTGGAGACGCAGGAAGTCGATGCCCTCTTCGTCAATCTTCTCGACGACCGCCTGCTCGCGTTCGTCGAGTTCCGAGTTGTCGTTCGTCATTTCTATGGACAGAACACACGACTACATCCACGGTTAAATCGTTACCGCTCGGGGTAAGTATGAGCCTGTGCGTCCAGAACTGGACATTCGTAAACTTCTATACGGGGGAGAGGCAATCGGGGTGTATGACGTACGAGAACCTCGACGCGCGACTCGTGAACGAACTCCTCGGCGACGGCCGCGCCAGTCTCCGCAGTCTCGGCGAGGACCTCGGCGTCTCCGTCACCACCGTCTCGAACCACCTCCAGACCCTCGAGGAGGGCGGCGTCATCCAGGGGTACACGCCCATCGTGAACTACGACGAACTCGGCTACGACGTCACCGCCATCCTCCAGCTCAAGGTCGAGGGCGGTGCACTCCCGGACATCACCGGTCGTCTCCGCGGTCACAAGCAGATGGTCTCCGTCTACGAGGTGACCGGCGACTACGACGTCGTCGCCGTCGGCAAGTTCAAAGACACCGACGACATGAACGCACTCATCAAGGAACTGCTCGCGGACGCCGACATCAAGGAGTCCAACACGAGCGTCGTCCTGAACGCCGCCGCCGAGAACGAGCAGTTCGAACTCGACATCGACGAGGAGTAGCCCGGCGGTCCAACGGCAGAACGACTGCTCAATCCTCTCCAGGGTGCCGGACGACCGCCAGCCAGAACTCCTCGACGGACTGCACGAACTGGATGAACTCCTCCGGTTCGACCGGCTTCTGGATGTAGTAGTCCGCGTCGAGGCCGTGCGACCTGGCGATATCCTCGCCCACGTCGGAACTCGAGAGGACGACGATGGGGACGTCCGAGAGCGCCGACTCGTCTTTCAGTTCCGACAGCAGCTCCATCCCGGCTTTCCCGGGTAGCCGCGGTTCGAGCAACACGAGGTCGGGTCGGGGCATCTCCGCGTACGCACCGTGCTGCTGGACGAAGTCGATGGCCGCCTCGCCGTCGGTGACGGTGTAGATCTCGTTCAGCAGTTTCCCGTCGTTGAACGATTCGGCGAAGAGCCGAGCGTCCCCCGGGTTGGGTTCGACCAGCAGGATGTCGATGTGATCGCCCACCCGTTCCTCGTCCGGCGTCATTGTGCCTCGTAACCAGCGAACGGACATAAAGTAGCCGTCGGGAGCAACGTTCGCGCCGCCCGCACAGTGCCGCGCTGGCCTCCCAGCGCGCAGCCGTCGCTGTGCAGCGACGCGTCGAAAGAAGTCGCGTGTCGGTGAGCGAGCGGGGCTCTGTCGGCTGTCGTGAAGTCGGTCTGAGACCGATCTTACATCATGCCGCCCATGCCGCCGCCCATGCCGCCCATGCCGCCGGCGCCGCCCTCGTCGTCACCCTTGTCGGTGGAGAGGTCGCCGGCGGAGATGATGTCGTCGATCTTGAGCACGAGGTTCGCGGCCTCGGAGGCGCTCGTGACGGCCTGCTCCTTGGCGTGAGCGGGCTCGACGACGCCAGCCTCGAAGGTGTCCTCGAGGTTGCCCGAGAGGACGTTCAGGCCGGTGCGCTCCTCGCCGGACTCGTGGGCCGAGCGGAGGTCGACGAGCGTGTCGATGGAGTCGAGGCCCGCGTTCTCCGCGAGGACGCGGGGGACGAGCTCCAGGGAGTCGGCGAACGCCTCGACGGCGAGCTGCTCGCGGCCGGAGACGGAGTCCGCGAAGTTGCGGAGGCGGTCCGCGAGTTCGACCTCGATGGCGCCGCCGCCGGGGAGCACGCGACCGTCGCTGAGCGTCTGGGCCGACACGTCGAGCGCGTCGGTGACACCGCGCTCGAGTTCGTCGACGACGTACTCGGTGGAGCCGCGCAGGAGGATGGTGACGCCGTGGGCCTCGTCGTCGTCGCCCTCGACGTAGAACAGTTCGTCCTCGTCGTCGCGCGTGACGGAGCCGCTGGCGACGTCGTCCTCGCTGGCCGCGTCGAGGTCCGTGACGACGGACGAGTTGAGCACGTTCGTCAGGAACTCGATGTCGGACTTCTTCGTGCGGCGGACCGCGAGGATGCCCTCCTTCGCGAGGTAGTGCTGGGCCATGTCGTCGATGCCCTTCTGGCAGAAGACGACGTTGGCGCCGGTGTCGACGATCTGCTGGACCTTCTCCTTGAGCTGCTGTTCCTCCTGGTCAAGGAAGGACTGGAGCTGGTCGGGGCTCTCGATGTTGACGTTCGTGTCGGCCTCGGCCTCCTCGACCTCGACGGCCTCGTTGAGGAGGAGGATGCGGGCGTCCTCGACGACGCTGGGCATCCCGTCGTGGACCGGGTCCTTGCTGATGGCTGCGCCGCGGAGGAGTTCGGACTCGCTGGAGCTACGGCCGGTCTGGGTCTCGATGTTGATGTTGGCTGCGTCGACGACGACGTCGCCGTCCTCGGTGTCGACGGCGACCTGCTTGATCGCCTCGTAGATGATGCCGGAGAGGAGTTCCTTGTCGAGTTCGGCGCCCTTCCCGGTCATGGAGGTCTCGGCGACGCTCCGGATGAGGTCCTCGTCGTCGGGGTCGACCGCGATGGCGATGTCGTCGACCTCCTCGCGGGCCTGTTCGGCGGCGAGGTTGTACCCCTTGATGATGGCCGTCGGGTGGATGTCGTTCTCGAGGAGGTCCTCGGCGTTCTTGAGGAGTTCACCCGCGATGGCGACCGCGGTCGTGGTGCCGTCGCCGGCCTCGTCCTCCTGTGTCTCGGCGACCTCGACGATCATCTCAGCCGTCGGGTTGTCGATGTCCATCTCCTGGAGGATGGTGACGCCGTCGTTCGTGACGGTGACGTCGCCCATCGAGGAGACGAGCATCTTGTCCATCCCTTTCGGGCCGAGCGTGGAGCGTACCGCGTCGGCGACCGCGCGCGCCGCGGAGATGTTGTGCTCCTGGGCGTCCTTGTCCTTCACGCGCTGTGCGTCGTCGCCCATGATGATCATCGGCTGACCCTGCATCCGGTTTCGCTGTGCCATAGGTACTGGATAGATTGAATGTGATTCTATATAAAACTTCCCCACACGTCAGCCGTGGAGTGGGCGGGTGCATTCCCAGTGAGCGCCTGAAACGCCTGCAATCTCGCCGAGGCAGCGAAATAGTGTGCCAGTCGTTCACACGAACCAACCCGGCAAAGACGGGTTTTAAGTAATCCTCTGGCGGCCCGGTCCGCGTTCGCCCGCCCTACGCCTCCTCCTCGGCGGCGTAGCCGAGCGCCTCGACGTCGGAGAGGTTCCCCACGGGTTCGGTCGTGTCACGCTCGCCGTCGTACTCGTCGACCAGCGGTTCGAGCCAGCCGTTCGCCCACTGGGTCTCGATGCGGAACACGCGGTCGTCCTCGGTCTGGACCACCACCCAGAGTTCGCCGTCGTCGACGCGTTTGCGGTGTGAGTACCCCTCGAACTGTTCGCCCGCCACCTCGAAGCGCAGGCGCTCCAGCATCCCGAGGTCCGCGAGCGTCTCCGCCGGATTCTCGCTACACGTGGCCATACCACCTCACCGCGCCTACGCCATCTTGACTATACGTCGGCTACTCCCGATTATGGTCGAGTTAAACGCGTCACGCTGCCCCTACGCGGTCGGGGGCGGCCGAGAATCGTGCTACTCCGACTCGAAGTCGACGTCGGCCTCGTCGCCCGCGAGCGCGATGTGCCCGTAGTTGAGCAGGCCGACGAACACCGACCCGCCGACGACGTTGCCGACGGTCGCCAGCACCAGAAACTCCCCGAACGCCGCCGGCCCGACCCCCTGCCCGAGCAGCATCGCCGTCAGCAACTCCGTCGTCCCCAGGATGACGTGGTGGAACGGTCCGAACCCGATGGTCGCGGTGATTACCAGGACGACCACCACCCGCCCGATCGTGTCGCGGCTGGCGGCCGCCAGCCAGGTGGTCAGCCCCATCAGCCAGCCAGCGATGACCGCACTGGCGAGCACGACCCACCACGGGAGTCCGGTGAGCGCGTCCGCCAGCGACCCCACCGCGCCCGGTTCGACGACTCCCATCGCCGGGCCGACAACCGCGATCAGTCCCGCGAACCCGGCACAGCCCAGCAGGTTCGCGGCGTAGATGATCCCCCAGAACCGCCCCAGTTTCGAGAGCCCGATGCGCCCGTCGAGCACCGGGATGACGGCCATCGTCGCCTGGGCGGTGAACAGTTCGGTCTGGCCGATGACGACGAAGAGGAACGCGACGGCCGAGACCACCGCCAGCGTCACCTGTTTCGTGAGCTCCGAGCCGAACCCCCCGGAGTAGGTCAGCACCATCGCCATGAACAGCACGCCGAAGCTCAGGTTCAACCCCGCCGAGAAGCCCGAGAGGAACAGTCCTCTGGGCGGACGGCCGACCTCCTTGAGGGCGTTCTCCATCTCGCGTTCCAGGATGTTGCGGTACGACAGCGTCGCACCGCTGGGATCGGAGTCCGTGGACATCGAGTAGTAGACCTACCACGCTAGTACGGCGACTGCGTCCATAAACCCGGTCACCGCGAGAGCGTCCACCCCAGAGGCGCTCGCACAGACTCACGTTCCCAGCGCGATGAACCGCGTTGCTCGGCGGTGAGTCCACAGAGAAGCGCCGGGACAGGGATTTGAACCCTGAACCCCGTAAGGGGACACGCTTTCCAGGCGTGCGCTTTGCCATTCGGCCATCCCGGCCTACACTACCGTACCTCGGTCCGGCGTTTAAACCCTTCTCTTCGGCGTCAGTACACCGCGTCGTGGAGGGCGTAGGAGGCGACGGTCGCGGCGGCGAAGACGGCGAGAGCGACGCCGAGCGTTGGGCCGAACCCGATACTGCGGTCCGCGAGGAGCAGGTACGCCTGTGCGAGCACGAGGAAGGCGAGCGCGCCGACGAGACCCCAGAGGAGACTCCCCTTCGTGTGCGCTTCCATGCCTAGTGCTGTGGCTGGGTGGCGATGGCCTCGATCTCGACGCCGACGCCCTTCGGGAGGTTGGCGACCTCGACCGCGGAGCGGGCGGGCGGGTTGTCCTGGAAGTACTCCTTGTAGGCGTCGTTCATCTCGTCGAAGTCCTGGATGTCGTCCATGAACACCGACACCTTGAGCACGTCCTGCATCGTCAGCCCCTCGTCCTCGAGGATGGCCTTCACGTTCTCGAGACTCTGGCGGGTCTGGACGGCGATGGCCTCGTCGTCGAGGAGGTCGCCCTCCGGGGTCATGGGAATCTGGCCCGCAGTGAACAGGAGGTTGCCGTCTGTCGTCGCCTGACTGTACGCGCCGACCGCCGCCGGCGCGTCGGGGGTGTCGATGATGCGCTTCATACTCGGTGGCTCGCGTGCACACCCCTTAAACCCACGGAGTCCGGCGCTCTCGGACGGGACAGCGCGCAGTCAGTTCTGCGGGCGCGGGCCGTTGAGCACGGTCACCTCGAAGCCCTCCTCGCGGATGCGGTCGAGCAGCCCGTCGACGTGCTCGGGGCCGCGAGTCTCGAGGTCGAGTTCGACCTCGGTGGCGTTCATCGCGATGTCGCGGTTCGTGCGGTCGTGCTGGATGGCGTAGATGTTCGCGCGCTCGTCGGCGACGACGTCCAGCAGGTCGTTGAGCGACCCGGGGCGGTCCTTCAGGACGGTGCGCAGTTTCACGTAGCGACCCTGGTCGACGAGGCCGCGCATGATGACCGTGGTGAGCAGGTTGAGGTCGATGTTCCCGCCGCAGAGCGCGGGCACGATGGTCTCGCCCTCCTCGTAGTCGAACTTCCGCTCGAGCACCGCCGCCAGCGGCGTCGCACCGGCGCCTTCGACGAGGGTCTTGCCGCGCTCGAGCAGCAGGACGAGCGCGGTCGCGATCTCGTCGTCGGAGACCGTGACCACCTCGTCGACGCGCTCGCGGATGACGGGGAACGTCCGCTCACCGACCCGTCGGACGGCGATGCCGTCCGCGATGGTGTCGACGGAGTCGACGCTCTGGGGACCCCCTTTGTCGAGGGAACTGGCGACGGTGGAGGCACCCTCGGCCTGTACGCCCACGACGCGAACGTCGGGGTCGTGGGCCTTCACCGCAGTCGCGATGCCCGAGATGAGGCCGCCGCCCCCGATGGGGACGACGACGGTGTCGAGGTCCGGGAGGTCGTCGACGATCTCGAGGCCGAGCGTCCCCTGCCCGGCCATGATGTACTCGTCGTCGAAGGCGTGGACGTACGTGCGGCCCTCTCGGTCCTCGATTTCGTGGGCGTAGGCCTGTGCCTCGTCGTAGTCCGCGCCGTCGAGGACGACCTCCGCGCCGTAGCTCCTGGTCGCCTTCACCTTCGAGATGGGGGCGGTCTCGGGCATCACGACCTTGGAGTCGACGCCGGAGCGACTCGCCGCGAGCGCGACGCCCTGCGCGTGGTTGCCGGCGGAGGCGGTGACGACGCCGGCGGCCTGCTCCTCGTCGGTGAGCGTGCGGATGCGGTTGGTGGCCCCCCGTATCTTGAACGACCCCGTCCGCTGGAAGCACTCCAGTTTCAGGTGGACGGAGGCGCCCGTCATGTCGGAGAACGTGTGGGAGTAGTCCAGGGGTGTGTGTCGGGCGACGTCCGCGACGCGGTCGCGGGCCGCCAGCACGTCGTCGAGTTCGATCATGTCTGCGGCTACGAGGCAGTCGCTGTTAACGGTTGGTGATGTTGGCCCCAAGGAATGGGGAAAACCAGCGTGTGACGACTGAACCGAGAGACGGGACGGTAATAAAACCGACCAAACCGGAGTGAAAGTGAAACTGGAGGGTCGAGAGACCGATACGCACTTTCCGCCCGACTGCGACGGGCCGCTGTGTACCCGCGACTGCGGACCGTGTGGCGCCGGGTCTTCGCGCTCGCGTGGCCGGTGATGGCCGAGCAGACGCTCCGCACGCTGATGCGGACGGTCGACGTCCTCGTCACTGCCGCCATCTCCCCGGCCGCCGTCGTCGCCGTCGGCCTCGCCGACCTCTACGCGCGCTTCCCGCTCCGCGTGGGTCTCGGCCTCGGTGGCGGCGCCATCAGCCTCTCCAGTCAGGACACCGGCCGCGGCGCCGCAGTCACTCGCGACGAGGCCATCACACAGGCCATCATCCTCGGCGCGCTCGCCGGCCTCCCGTTCGCCGCGTTCGGCCTCCTGTTCGGCCCGGCGGCCATCCGCCTGCTCGGTGCGAACCCGACCGTCGTCGACCTCGGCGGGACCTACCTCGCAGTCGTCCTCCTCACCGCGCCGGCGCGTCACGTCGCCCTGATCGCGGCGCGCTCGCTGCAGGGGACCGGCGACACCCGGACGCCGATGTACGTCAACGCCGTCTCGAACGTCGGCAACATCCTGGGGAGTTTCGGCCTCGGCCTCGGCTACTTCGGACTCCCGGAACTCGGCGTGTTCGGCGTCGGTGTCGCCACCGCCTCGGCGAACGTCTTCACGTCGCTCGCGCTCGTCGCGGCCATCGCCTCCCGCCACACTACCGCCGGGTTCGCGCGCCCGCAGTCGACGGTCATCACGCGCCAGCTGTTCGTCGTCAGCGTGCCGAAGATCGTCGAGGGGATGAGCTCCGCGCTCGCGGAGTTCCCGTTCAACGCGCTCCTCCTGACGTTCGGCACGAACGTCAACGCCGCCTTCCAGATCGGGCGCCGGGCCTACCAGCAGGTGACGGGGCCGCTGTCCCGGGGCTACAGCGTCGCCGCGAACGTCGTCGTCGGGCAGGCGCTCGGCGAGGGTGACCCGGCCCGCGCGCGCTTCGACGGCTGGGCGGTCGCCGCGCTCGGCCTCCTCACCGTCGGCAGCGTCGGATTCGGCCTCGCGTACTTCGCCCGTCCGCTCGTCATGCTGCTCGACGACAACCCGGAGACACTCCGGTACGGCGTCTGGTTCGCTCGCGCGTACGGTCTCAGCGCGCCGTTCCTCGTCGCGTTCGTCGCGCTCTCCGGCGCGCTCCAGGGCGCCAGCGAGACCCGCGTCCCGCTTGTCGCTCGCGCCACCGGCATGTTCGGCTTCCTGCTCGGGTTCTCCTACCTCGCCGGCGTCGTCCTCGACTGGGGCGTCACCGGCGCGTACTGGGGCGTGGCGCTCGCGAACGTCTGGATGGCCGCCGTCGTCGTCGCCGGCTTCCACTGGGGCGACTGGGCGAGCAGAGCGGCAGGCATGATGGCCGAACGCGCCGACAGTTGAACGGCAGCTAATCTAGTTTCTCTATAGAGGAACGCGTATCTACACCCAGGGAGCTAGATTCGGGTTCGAGACGCCCCGTTCGGAACAGTTAATTGAGAAAGTGTTCAATTGAACTACGATGGCACAAGCCACGGACAGATTACGCCGGTACCTCGACGACGAGCTCGGGGAGTGCCGGAGCGAGGACGTCGAGCAGCGACTCGACGAACTCGGCACGCTCGAGGCCGCACTCGGCTCGGCGCGCGTCGAGGCCGAACTCGACGTCCTGTCGGCGCTCGCCAACGAGACCCGGTACACGCTCGTGCGCGTGCTCGTCGCCGCCGGCGAGGAGCTCTGCGTCTGCGAACTCAACGCCGTCGTCGACGTGACCGAGAGCGGACTGAGCCACGCGCTGTCGGCGCTCGTCGACGCGGGGCTCGTCGAGGGCCGGAAGGACGGCCGCTGGAAGAAGTACCGCGCGACGAACCGCGCCGTCGCGCTCGTCACCGTCCTCGAGGGGAGCGTCAGTGAGTGAGGTCGCCCACGACCACGGGCCGGACTGCGGGTGTGCCGACTGCGGCGACCCGCGGTCGATGGACTTCCTCGACAGGTACCTCACCGTCTGGATCTTCGCCGCGATGGCGCTCGGCGTCGGCCTGGGCTTCGTCACGCCGTCGGTGACCGGGCCGATCCAGGACCTCCACCTCGTCGAGATCGGGCTCGTCGTGATGATGTACCCGCCGCTGGCGAAAGCGGACTACAGTCAGCTCCGGGCCGTGTTCAGCAACTGGCGCGTGCTCGGCCTGAGCCTCGTGCAGAACTGGCTCATCGGGCCGACGTTGATGTTCGGGCTCGCCGTCTTCTTCTTCGGCGGCCTCGTCCCCGGTCTGCCCGCTCGTCCCGAGTACTTCCTCGGCCTCGTGTTCATCGGAATGGCGCGCTGCATCGCGATGGTGCTCGTCTGGAACGAACTCGCGGAGGGGTCGACGGAGTACGTCACCGGCCTCGTCGCGTTCAACAGCCTCTTCCAGATCCTCACCTACGGCGTATACGTCTGGTTCTTCGCGCTGGTCCTTCCGCCGCTGCTCGGGATGGACGCGCTCGTCGCCGGCATCACGACCTTCGACGTCACCCCGGTGCAGGTGGTCGAGGCCATCGTCGTCTTCCTCGGCATCCCGTTCCTCGGGGGGTTCCTCACGCGCTACGTCGGCACCCGGGTGAAGAGCGAGCAGTGGTACGACGACGAGTTCGTCCCGAGAATCGACCCGCTGACGCTGGTCGCGCTGCTGTTCACCGTCGTCGTCATGTTCGCCACGCAGGGCGAGAATATCGTCGCCACCCCGGGCGACGTCCTGCTCATCGCGGTGCCACTCACCATCTACTTCGTCGTGATGTTCCTCGTCAGCTTCGGGATGGGACGGGGCATCGGCGCGGACTACTCCACGACCACCGCCATCGGCTTCACGGCCGCCTCGAACAACTTCGAACTCGCCATCGCCGTCGCCGTCGCCGTCTTCGGCGTCGGCTCCGGTGTCGCGTTCGCGACCGTCGTCGGTCCGCTCATCGAGGTCCCCGTCCTCCTCGCGCTCGTCAACGTCGCGCTGTACTTCCAGCGGCGCTACGACTGGAGCGCCCGCGGCGACGCCGCCACTCCAACCACCGATTGACCAACAATGTCCACTGACAACCCCACCGACGACCAGACCCGCGTCGTCGTCTGCGTGCAGAACGCCGTTTCACCCGCAGTGCGACGTGCTCTGCACGCCCGGCGAGGAGTGGTCGCGTGACCACCACCGTCGCCTTCGTCTGCGTGCAGAACGCCGGTCGCTCCCAGATGTCCGCCGCGTTCGCCGAGCGCGAAGTCGACCGCCGTGGCCTCGCCGACCGCGTCGAGATTCTCACCGGCGGCACTCACCCCGCCGACCACGTCCACGAAGGGGTCGTCGCGGCGATGGCCGACGCCGGCTTCGACCTCTCCGACCGGACGCCCCGCGAGATCCCACTCGACGAACTCCGAACCTGTGACTACGTCGCGACGATGGGCTGTTCGACCCTCAACGTCGACGAAGTGCGTGACGACGTCGACGTCCGCGACTGGGCGCTCGCCGACCCGGACGGCCAGGACCCCGAGGCAGTCCGGGAGATACGCGACGAGATCGAAGATCGAGTCGTTGCGCTGTTCGACGAACTGGAGCGGGAAGGCGTGACGGCGTAGCGGTCGACAGGAATCTGGCCGACCAGACGTCAGTGCGACGAATCCGGGTGGTCCGTCTGCCGAACGGCCCCGTGGACGTCACCCGCTCGGAACCAGTGTCTTTACGTGACGCTCGGCCGACAGCACCGAATGATGAGTCTGCCCTCCATCGTGTTCGGAGCGTTCACCCTGCTCCTCGGTGTCTACCTGTACCTGAACGCGGCGTGGGAGTTCGAGCAGAGCATGCGGCTCCACGGCGTCGACACCGACGCGATCGAGGCACGCGAGACCCAGTCAGGTGTCCGACGGAACCGACTGGGCGCCCTCGTCGTGGCCGTCTTCGGGGCGGGGTGGCTGGCCTGGGGACTGCTCGGGTGATCGTCGCTCGACGCTCGCCACTGGGCCGTACTCGGTGACCAGTTGGCGGGAACGGCGACGAAACGCGCGTCGACGACTGAGAGAGAGAAGAGCGTGAGAGTGTGCCGCCTACCGGTCGTTGATGCCCGGGAACTCCCGGTCCTCCTCGCCGACGTAGCGGGCGCGCGGCCGGATGAGGCGGTTGTCATCGTACTGCTCCAGGATGTGGCCGACCCAGCCGCCGACGCGGGACATCGCGAAGATGGGCGTGTAGATGTCGATCGGGATGCCCATCTGGTAGTACGTCGAGGCGGAGTAGAAGTCGACGTTCGGCGCGAGGCCCTTCTCCTTGGCCATGTACTCCTCGATGGTGGTGCTCATCTCGTACCACTTGGTGTCGCCAGCGGCCTCGCCGAGGTCCTCGGACTGCTCGCCGAGGATCTTCGCGCGCGGGTCCTTGACGTTGTAGACGCGGTGGCCGAAGCCAGCGACGCGCTTGCCCTCTTCGAGGGCGTTCTGCACCCACTCGAGGGGGTCCATGTCGCTGTCGTCGACCTCCTTCAGCATGCGCATCACGTTGGCGTTGGCGCCGCCGTGGAGGCTCCCGGAGAGCGTGCCGATGGCGGACGTGACCGCCGAGTGGACGTCCGCGAGCGTGCTTGCGGTGACCATCGAGGAGAACGTCGACGCGTTGAGGCCGTGGTCGGCGTGGAGCACGAGCGCCTGATCGAAGACGTCGGCGAGCACGTCGTCGGGCTCCTCGTCGTTGAGCATGTAGAGGAAGTTCGCCGCGTGGTCGAGGTCTTTCCGGGGTTCGACGACGTCGTCGCCGTTGCGGAGGCGCGTGAACGCCGCGACGATGGTCGGCACCTTCGCGGTGATGCGCTTGCCCTTCCGGAGGGTCGCCTCGCGGTCGGTCGGGTCGGCGTCCGCGTCCTCGTCGAAGGCGGAGAGTTCGGAGACGGCCGTGCGGAGCGCGGCCATCGGCCCCTCATCGGCGTCCGCGAGGTCGGCGACCAGCGAGAGGACGTCGTCGTCGACGGCGCGGTAGCCCGCCATCTCGTCGCGGAAGGCGTCCAGTTCCTCCCGGTTCGGGAGTCGGCCGTTCCAGAGGAGGTACAGCACCTCCTCGTAGCTGGCGTCCCGCGCCAGGTCCTCGATGGTGTAGCCGCGGTAGACGAGTTTCCCCGCGTCGCCGTCGATGTAACTGAGCTCGGACTCGGCGACGAGCACACCTTCGAGACCTTTCTTGAGTTCGTCTGCCATAGGTTGTGGTCCTCGGGGTCGCTCCTAATGGGTGTCGGTTTCTGGCGCGAACACGGGGGCCCCGCCCCCGTTTCCGGCCGACTACCCCACGCGAACGTTTTTCGCACGGGGGCCAGAACGTGTAGCCATGAGCGGTCGCGTCGAGTACGAACCCGCGAGCGTGAAAGCCCTCCTCGCGGAGATGAAAGACACCGCCGAACTCCTCATCGACCTCTCGTTCTCGGCGGTGCTCCACGGCAGCGACGACGTGGCAGCGGAGGTGCTGCGCCTCGAAGAACGCATGGACATCCTCCAGTTGCGCGCCCGGATGAGCCTCCTGATGGCCGCGCGCAACCCGGAGGACGCGGAGACGCTGGCGCCGGTCCTCGGCGTCGTCGGCGCCGCCGAGAAGATCAGCGACGCCGCGGGCGACGTCGCGAAGGTGGTCCTGGAGGACATCGGCGTCCCGGACGCGATGCGCGCGGCACTCCCGGAGGCCGTCGAGTCGCTGGTGCGTGCGGAACTCGCCCCCGATTCGCCGTACGCTGGCCGTACGCTCGGCGACGTGAACCTGGAGACAGAGACGGGTGTCCGCGTCATCGCGCTCCGGCGGGGCGGCGACTGGATCCTGAACCCCGACCGGGAGACCACCCTGCGGGCCGCGGACGTGCTCCTCCTGCGCGGCCCGGAGACGCGCGTCGACGCCGTCTTCGAGACGGCGACCGGCGAGCGCTACGAACACCCCGAACCCGTCGAACCCGACATCGAGGACCTCGAGCGCGCCGTCGACTCCGTGGTGCTGATGAAGAACATGAGCGAACTCGCGGTCGACCTCGCCTACGGCGCCGTCCTCTTCGACTCCGAGGACCTCGCCAGCGAGGTGGTCGAACTCGAGGCCGAGGTGGACGCGCTGAAGTCCCGCTTCGAGGCGTGGACGCTGCGGGCCGCAGGCCGCGTCGAGGACCCGGTGTCGCTGCGCGGCCTCGTCCACATCGCCACCTCGACGGAGGTCATCAGCGACGCCGCCCTCGAGATCAGCGAGGGTGTGCTGCGCGGCCTCGACACCCACGTCGTCGTCCAGGAGGCCGTTGGGGAGTCCGACGAGGTGCTCGTCCGGGTCGTCGTGGAGGGCGACAGCGAACTCGCGGGGACGACGCTCGGCGGCGAGCAGGTGGAGACGGAGACGGGGATGCGCGTCATCGCGGTGCGGCGGCCGGACGCCGACAGCGACGAGTGGGTCGTCCAGCCGAGTTCGGCGACGAACGTCGAGGCGGGCGACGTGCTGCTGGCAAAGGGGACGCGGGCGAGCGGCGACCGCCTGCGGACGCTCGCAGCAGGCTAGCGCAGCGCCTTCCGCTCGGCGACGACGGCGCGTAGCGCGAGGTCCGGCAGCGGCACCGCGAGGTAGTCGCGGCCGTCGTCGTAGCCCGTCACCGTCACCATCGACGTCTCCGACGTCTCGAAGCGGAGTTCGAAGCCCGCCGGGTCCTCGGTGGTCCGCGCGGTCGTGACGCGGTTCACGATGCCGTCCTCGACCAGTCGCTTCCGGCGCTCGGCGAGTCCGGCGGCGACGTCGGCGTCGACGCCGAGCGCGTCGTAGCCGTCGTCGCTCCCCCGGACCCGGGAGAGCAGGCCGCCGCTCTCCGGTGGTTCGACGCCGGAGCGAGCGTAGACGTGGCCGTCCTCGCGGAACACCACGAGGCGGGCGGTGCAGTTCTCGCCCGCGAAGCCGACATCGCACGTGAACGTGTAGCGCTTCTCAGCGTGGTCGGTGGACTCGACATCGAAGCGGTGACCGCCCGGGGACTTCTCGGCTCCCCTGAGCGGCGCGAGCACGCCCGCGACGACGGCCGACGGCGTCGGTAGTCCATCGCCACCGTCGCCGTCGTCGCCCATCGCCGCAGCGAGGCGCGTCGGGAAGTCGTCGTCCGCCATCTGCCAGATGGAACGCGTCCGCGTACAATAGGTTTACTTCTGGAAAGTAACTAGTCGAGGGACCGCGAGAGGCGGTAGGCGGCGCCCAGCGTGAACACGAGCGTCGCCAGGAGGCCCACGGTGAACGCGAGCACGAGGCCGAGCGCAATCAGGTACGGCGAGGCGTACGGCGACCCGCCCGAGGAGACGACGAACAGGTAGTACGTCCCGACGGCGACGAGAAGCCCCACGAGGAACCCGCGTTTCGCCTGCGTCGCCACGTCGAGCGCGCGCACGAAGTTGTCGACACCGGGCCGCTCGGACATACCCGTGCGTTGTGACGGATTCGGGAAAGCCTCGTCGGTTCCGGGACCGAATCGCTCAAGGCCCAGCCCACGCCTTCTGTACGTAATGACTACGCTCGGCACGGCGTCCGCGGCCCCCGGGGAGCTCGACACGGGTCGGCTCACCGTCGGCGAGACCCGGGACGGCACCGCGGTCGGCCTCCCGGTCGCGGTCGTCAACGGCGAACGCGACGGGAAGACCCTCTACGTGCAGGCCGCCAGCGACGGCGACGAACTCAACGGCGTCGGCGTCGTGCGCCGCGTCGTCCCGCAGCTCGACCCCTCGGAGCTCGCGGGCGAGGTGCTCGTCGTCGGCATCACGAACTACCACGCCTTCCAGGTGGGCGAACACCGCAACCCCATCGACGACACGAAGCTGAACCGCGCCTACCCGGGGAAGGCCAACGGCTCCTCCTCCGAGCGCATCGCCCACGCGACGTTCTCGGCGGCCGAGAACGCCGACCTCATCCTGGACCTCCACCAGGGCTCGACCTCCCGGATGATCAACGAGGTGCGGGTGCGCTGTGGCCGCCACCACCGCCTCCACGGCGACTGCCTCGAACTCGCGAAGGTGTTCGGCTGCGGCCACGTCCTCGACCAGAAGGGGCCGGAGGGCCAGCTCGCCCGCGCCGGCCCCGACGAGGGCATCCCGACCGTCGACCCCGAACTCGGCGGCTGCGTCGGCCTCGATGAGGAGTCAGTCCAGTACGGCGTCGACGGCGTGTTCAACGTCCTCGAGTACTACGGCTTCCTCGACGGCGACGTCGAAACCCAGCCACAGACCCGCGCGAAGGAGTTCGACCGCTACGGCTCGCCGGTCGGCGGCCTCGTCCAGTTCAAACCGGAACTCGGCGAGGCGGTCGAGTCCGGCGACACGCTGTTCGAAGTGACGGACGTCTTCGGCACGCTGAAGGCCACCGTCACGGCCGACGACGACGGCATCTTCTGGCGCACCTGTCGGCTCCCGCAGGTCGCCACCGGGGAGTACGTCTGCTCCGTAGGCACCGACGTCGATACCTACTGATGACGACCAATCTCGACTGTCGTTCCTGTGGTCGAACGTACGAGTCCGGCCCGGACGAGCCGTGGCGCTGCGACTGCGGCCACACGCTGGACTTCGCCGAACGACCGCTCCCTGACAGCGACGACCCGGACGTCGACCCGCGGGAGGGACTGTGGGCGTTCTCGGAGTTCCTGCCGGTCGGACGGGAGGTGACCCTCGGCGAGGGGTGGACGCCGCTGGCCGACGCACCCCACTGGGACGCGGAGTTCAAACTCGACTACGTGTTCCCCTCCGGGAGTTTCAAGGACCGCGGCGCGGCGCTGACGCTCTCGCGGGCGGCGGAACTCGGCGTCGAGCGCGTCGTCGAGGACTCCTCGGGGAACGCGGGCGCGGCCATCGCGCAGTACGCCGCGCGAGCGGGCATCGACGCCGACATCTACGTGCCCGCGGACGCCAAGCAGTCGAAACTCGACGCAATCGAGGCGGCGGGCGCGACGCCCGTGCGCGTCGAGGGGACACGCCAGGACGTGACCGACGCCTGCGTCCGCGAAGCCGTCGGCGGCGACGCGTGGTACGCGAGTCACGCGTGGAACCCGGCGTTCTTCGCTGGCACGTCGACGTTCGCACTCGAACTCGCCTACCAGCGCGACTGGGACGTGCCTGACGCGGTCGTGCTGCCGCTCGGCCACGGCACGCTGTTCCTCGGCGCCTCCCGCGGGTTCCGAGCGCTCCGCGACGCCGGCTGGACAGACGAGGTGCCCCGCCTGCTCGGCGTGCAGGCCTCGGGCGTCGCGCCGATCGTCGAGGAACTCCACAGACCCGAGCGGGCCGGGACGAACGACGTCGCCGACGGCATCCAGATCCGCGAGCCAGCACGGCGAGACGAGATTCTCGAAGCCATCGAGGCGACAGGCGGCGACGCGATCGCCTGCGACGCCGACACGACTGGCGACGCGCTCGGGGCGCTCCACGAGCGCGGCTTCTACGTCGAACCGACGAGCGCCGTAGGCGTGGCTGGGCTCGAAGCGTACCGCGAACGCGGCGAACTCGCGTCGGACGACGACGTGGTCGTCGCGCTGACCGGGAGCGGGCTGAAGACGTGATTCCGTCGTTCTGTCCCCAGTGCGGGACCGAGCTCGGCGAGCGACGCATCGAGGGACGCGACCGCAAGTGGTGCGGGTCCTGCGAGCGGCCCGTCTACCGGAATGCGGTGCCCTGCGCGGGCGTCACGGTGCTCGACGGCGACCGGGTGCTGCTCGTCCAGCGGACGGCGCCGCCTGGCGAGGGGGAGTGGTCGATTCCCGCCGGCCACCTAGAGGTCGAGGAGGAGCCCCGCGTGGGGGCGGCGCGAGAGCTGAAGGAGGAGACCGGGCTCTCTATCGACCCCGCGGCGCTGACGCTCCTGGAGACGGCCCAGCTCGATTCTCTCGGGGAGAAACACGTCGTCTCGGTCGGGTACGCGGCGAGTGTCGCCGACGTGACCGGGACGCCGGAGGCGGGGTCGGACGCGGCGGCCGTCGAGTGGGTGCCCCTGGACGGCCTCGCGGAGCGGCCGCTCCGGCCACACGTCGAGCAGAGAGTGAGGGTGCGGTTCGCGCGCTGGCCGACTAGCGGATCGTCTTGAGGTCGACGAACGCGTCGTCGGCGGCGGTCACCCAGGTGGTGACCAGTTCGTCGGCGGGGGCGTGGGCGGGGAACAGGGTGCACTCCTCCCGTCCGTCCTGGGACTCGATGCGGGCGAGGAGCCGGGACGAGGCGCCGTCGCTGCTGACGCCCTGTGCGGGGTCGGGGTGGGTGCGGTGTCCACCGTTCATGGTTCCAGCTACGTCCGGTAGTGAATAAAGTGTTGTGGTACGGTGCCACGAGTTCGCAAAGGGACCCGGCGAGTGAGACTCGCCCGCCTCGAACTACCGCTCCGGGTGGACTGGAGCGTCCCACTCGCCGCGGACGAGTGGTCTGGCGACGTGCCGGCGGGCACACGGCGGTACCTCGTACCAGCCGACCTCGAGGTCTCGGTCGAGGGGGCGGGGCACCTTGCCGGCGGCGTCGGTGCCACAGTCGCGACAGCGGTAACCCTGGCCGGCGCCCGCGCTCTCCATCCGGTTGCCACAGGACGGGCAGGTCGGCGTCTCCCGCGCGGTCGTGACGAGGTCGCGGACCGCGAACTTCTCCAGTTTGAGCGTGCCGTCGCTCACCTCGCCACAGACCGTGAGGTAGTCCCCGGGGACGAGCGCACGCACCCGGTCGCGGAAGCGCTTCGTGGGTTCGAAGGCGGCACACTGGATTCGCTCGCCGTCGGCCTCGACGGGGACGAAGACGTGGCCGCCGCGACGGGTCTCGGGGTCGCCGGCGACCGTCACGTCGACGCGGTAGGCGCGGCCGTCCTGGACGTCCGAGAGGTCGGCGTCCGCGAGGTGGGCGTCGGTACCCTGGTTCGTCACGAACAGGGCGCTCGCGTGGACTGGTTCGCTGTCGATTTCGTCGGCGACCCACGCGACCGTCTCCGGGTCGTCGCCGCGGATACCGTAGAGGATGGGGCCGGGCGTGTGTGGGACGCAGACGGTCTCGCCCTCCCCCCGGTCGACGGTGTCCCAGGCGTCCGGGTAGGCGGCGTCCGCGGCCGCGAACACGCTGTCGGCGTCGACGCGGCGTTCGGTCCCCCAGCGCTCGGGGTCGCGGTAGTCGATGCGCTCGTAGGTCCAGTCGTCGAAGGCCGTCCACGCACCCACCGCCGCGAGCGCACCCATCACGCCGCGGCCGTTCCCCCAGCCAGCGGTGTCGTAGCCGTGGGCTGCCGCCAGCGAGTGAGCCTCCTCCGGGTCGAGGTGTTCGCGCATCGCTCGCGCGGCGAACTCGGCGACCGCGGCGGGCGCCTCGACCTCGTGAGCGACGACGACCCCAGGGTTCGTCCGTGGGTCGTCGGTCTCGGCGGTCGCCGCGACCACGTCCGTCGCGACCTCGAAGGCGACGGCGGGGTCGACGTCCGCGTGGACCGCGAGTGCGGCGTTCCCGCGGGTCTTGTACTCGACGGCGGGGTTGAGGCGGACGAGCAGCAGGCGCTCGACGCTGGCGCCGCGTTCGCGCAGTCGCTGCGCGACGAGGTGGGCGGCGTACGTCGTACACATCCCGCGCTCGCGGGAGTCCGTGTCGTCGAGCGCAACGACGGTCATCCCCTCGACGTACGTCCCCGGAACGTTTCGCGTTTCCGGTCCGGGCGGGTGGCGATACTCGTCGGAGTGGCCCGAAATCGCGCGGGAGCGCGGGTTTCCCGGCACAACGCATATATGTGGTCACCGGCTTACGTCCCCGTATGTCACGGTCGGCACTCATCGAGAACGTCACCGCGATGCTCGGGGACGCGGGGTTCACGGTGAGCGACCGCTGTGCAACCCGACCGAAGAGCTTCGACGTCGCGGCGCGGCGCGGCGACAACGTCGTGCTCGTGAAGATCCTCGGCAACATCGACGCCTTCGACGGTGAGACGGGCGCCGAGATGCGCCGCATCGGGAGCTACCTGCAGGCCACGCCGATGGTCATCGGCCTCCGCACTCGCGACGAGGAGCTGAAACCCGGCGTCGTCTACTTCCGGCACGGCGTCCCCGTGCTCAGCCCGGACACCGCGATGGACTTCTTCGTCGAGGGCGTCCCGCCGCTCATCTACGCGGCCCCGGGCGGCCTCTACGTCAACATCGACGGCGACGTGCTCGCGGACCGGCGCAAGAACGAGGAGCTGAGCCTCGGCCAGCTCGCGAACGAACTCGGCGTCTCCCGGCGCACCGTCTCGAAGTACGAGGACGGGATGAACGCCAGCATCGAGGTGGCGATGGCGCTCGAGGAGCTGTTCGGCGGCGACCTCACTGCGCCCGTCTCCGTGATGGACGGGGCAGAGGAGGTCCGGGACGCCGACCCCACGCCAGAGGACCCCGAGGCCGCGCCCGAGGACGTGCCCGTGTTGAGCGTGCTCGCGCGCGTCGGCTTCGAGGTGCACCCGACGCTCCGGGCGCCGTTCAAGGCCGTTGGCGAGGACCTCTCGCGGGCAGACCGCCTGCTCACCGGCCACTCCGCGTTCACGGAGGCCGCCGTCAAGCGCGCCCGCATCATGAGTTCGCTCGGCGAGGTCACGCACACGCGAGCAGTGTACGTCGTCGACGAGGCGAGTCGCGAGTCCATCGACGGCACCGCCATCGTCGAGCGCGAGGAGCTCGAGGACGTCGAGGAGGCCGAGGAGTTCCGCGACCTGCTGGCCGGCCGCGGCGACCCCCAGGAAGCCTGACGACAGCGTTCACTTCTGCTGACACGAGTTCGCAGTCCGGGGTGAAGCGGCAATCATTTCCGAATCCGTGCCGTCTCGGACGTTGAAGAAATTAGAGAGGAGCTATCAGCACTGATAGTCCCGGGCGAACAGTTATGGGCGGAACCGGGCACCTGTCGGTATGCCTGCAGACGGCGAGCAACTCGCATCTGACGCTATCGACACGGACGTGACAGACGACCTCGCGGAGACCGACGACGTCGAGGACGAGAACGTCGCCGACATCAAAGAGTCGCTGCTCGAACTGTACCGGTCCTCCGAGGAGATCGCCGCGAGCATCAACGAGATCGACGCGCTCTCGGACGAGCAGAGCGAGGGGATGGACCAGGTCGCCTCCGAGGTCACGGAACTCAGCGCGGCCATCGAGCAGGTGGCGGCGTCCGCCGAACAGGTGTCCAGCGCGAGCAGGCAGGCCCGGACGAACGCCGACGAGAGCCAGGCGGCCGCCGAGGAGGTACTTGACTCGATGGAGCGCGTCCAGAACGCCACCGAGTCGGTCGCCGGGGACGTCCGAACCATCCGGGACGGCGTCGAGCACATCGACAGCGTCGTCGAGGTCATCAACGACATCGCCGACCAGACGAACCTGCTGGCGCTCAACGCCAGCATCGAGGCCGCACGCGCCGGCGAGGCGGGCGCCGGCTTCTCCGTGGTCGCCGACGAGATCAAGGAACTGGCGGCAGAGTCCCAGGACCAGGCCGGCGAGATCGAGGAGATGGTGGCGTCCATCCAGACCGACGCCGAGTCCGCCGTCGAGAACCTCGACGAGAACACGGGCGTCGTCGACGAGGGGATCGAACAGGTCGCTACCGCGATGGACAAACTCGACGACATCTCTGGGGCGGTCCGCGAGGTGTCCCTGGGCATCGAGGAGGTGGCAACGGCGACCGACCAGCAGGCCGCCAGCGCGGAGGAGGTGTCCGCGATGGTGAAACAGACCGCCCAGAACGCCGAGGAGATCAGCGCGGAGACGACGGACATCGCGGCAGCCATCCAGGAGCAGACGGCGATGGTCGACGACGTCAACAACGAACTGACGGACATCGACGAGTAAGCCGACGGCGGGCGGGTACGGTGCCGTCGCGCCACCACGCTGTCCACGTTCAGCTTGCGTCGACGTTGTTACCAGCTACCGGTACAATGGTCACGAAAGTTATATTTAGGGCAGTCTCGCAGTACAGTGCGTAGATGTCGGGTACCAACGTCAGAGAGCACGCGGACGAGGCACACGATTCAGGGGCGAGTTCTTCGGTCTCCAGTTCTGTCACCACGACGTACGACTGGGCGAACGTCGAACCGACGACCGCGGTCGTCGAGACCACTGCGGCTGCGACGGGCCGCGAGCCGACCGACCTCGACGTCCTCCACGAGGCCGTCGACACGGGGGCGTTGAACGCGTTCCTCCGGTCGAGTCGGGCGGACGGCGACGAGGACCTCCGCATCTCCTTCGACTACCAGGGCTGTACGGTGATCGCGCGACAGGGTGGCCGCGTCACGGTGTACCCGGTCGACGGCTGAGTCGCTACTGTCCTGTCCGCAGTTCTACGGGATCGACGTCACCAGACGGCGGGCCGCTGGGAGAAGCAGCGTGCTACGAGCCGTACGTCTCCTCGAGGTACGCCACGATGTCGTCGCTCTCCGGCATCCCCTCGACGCCGTGTTCGGTGTCGACGAGGACGGGAACGCCAGTCTGGCCGCTGACGGCCTCCACCTCGTCGCGTTCGGCGTGCGAGCCGGGGACGCTGTGTCGCTCGTAGTCGAGACCGAGTTCGTCGAGTTTCGTCTCGACTTTCGCGCAGTACGGACAGCCGTCGAGTGCGTACAGTTCGAGTGCCATACTCGCGTGTAGACACGTCTCACTGAAGAATTCGGTGGTCGAAGCGGGGAGGACCGCTACACCGCGGCCGAGAGCACGCCGCTGGTGCGGACGTAGAAGTAGACGATGAACAGCCCGGCGAGCACCCACTGACCGACGTGAACGTCGTCCCACTCGCCCACAGCGCCCTTGACGATGGGGTAGGAGACGATGCCGGCCGCGAGGCCGTACGCGATGGAGAACGTGAACGGCATCACGAAGACGGTGAGCGCGGCGGGGATGGCGTACGTGACGTCCTGCCACGCGATCTCGGCGACGTTCGCGAGCATGATGATGCCGACGACGACGAGCACGAGGTGGCTCGCGTACGTCGGGATGGCGACGGCCAGCGGGACGACGGCCAGGCTGAGGACGAACAGCACGGCGACGACGAGCGCCGTCAGCCCGGTGCGACCGCCCTCCTCGACGCCGGTGGCGGACTCGATGTACGTCGTGACGGTGGACGTGCCGAGCATCCCGCCAACGGTGGTGCCGATGGCGTCAGCCATCAGCGGCTTGTCGATGTCGGGGAGGTTGCCGTCCTCGTCGAGGAAGCCGGCGGCCTGCCCGACGCCGGTGAGCGTGCCGGCAGTGTCGAAGAAGTCCACGAAGAAGAACGTGAAGACGATGAGCGCGAACGACACGCCCTCGATGTTCTCGAGGCCGGTCACGAACGCGCCGGCCAGCGGCGTGATGTCGTAGCTGGCGGCGTTGTAGGTGATGGGCGCGTCGGGGACCAGCGGCACCGGCGACTGAAGGGTGGCGCCGTAGATCTCCGTGGCCTTCGCGGCCGGGTATGCGGCGTAGTCGAGTGCGCTGGCGGCGTAACCGAGCAGACTCGTCGCGATGATGCCGACGACGATGCTTCCGGTGACGCCGCGGGCGTACAGCGCCAGTGTCAACAGCAGTCCGACGACGCTGACGATGGCGACGGGGTCGCTCGCGAACACCGGGCTGAACCCGACGAAGGTGGCGGGGTCGCCGACGACGACCCGCATCTCCTGCAGTCCGATGATGGCGAGGAAGAGTCCGATACCCGCTCCGACGGCGAGTTTGACGGGCTCGGGGAACAGTTTGATGATGTACTCGCGGGCGCCGACGGCGGTGAGCGCGATGAAGATGACGCCCTCCACGACGACGGCGGCGAGTGCGGTCTGCCAGGCGACGCCGAGGCCGAGGACGACCGTGTACGCGAAGAACGCGTTGAGGCCGAGGCCGGGCGCCTGCGCGAACGGTCTGTTGGCGTACAGCGCCATCACGAGCGTCGCCGTGGCGGCGGCGATCAGCGTGACGACCGCGATCATCTGGAACGTGCGCTCCGGACCGATACCGTCGATCTGGATGGCGTCCGCAAGGATGACCGGGTTGACGACGACGATGTAGGACATCGTCAGGAACGTGGTGATGCCGGCGATCAGTTCGGTACTGACGTCCGTGTCGTGTTCGTCGAGTGCGAAGTAGTCAGCGAGCCCCATGATGCACGTTCGAGCACATCGGCACCAGAGTATTAAGCATTGTTATGCACGTTCGTCCTTCGTGCATCCCAACACGTTCTAGAGGGCGAGGATGAGCACAGGCGTGTACAGAATCGGCCGATCTGCGGGGTCGAGCGGACCGACGGGTCAGTCGAGGTGTGCGAGTGCGCCGACCGGAGCGTCCGTGAGGGCGCGGGCACGTTCGATACCCTCCTCGCCGGCTGCGATGAGTGTGAACACGCCGGTGACGTCGGCGTCGGCGGCGTGTGCGATGTCGAGGAGGAGTTCTTGGGTCTCGCCCGAGCGGATGAGGTCGTCGACGACGAGCACCGTGTCGCCCGCACCGATGGCCGCCGCCGGCAGGTAGTAGGTCAGTTCGATGCCCGAGTCGAGGCGCTGGCGGGCCTCGATGAACTCCTCGACGGCGGTCTCCTTGGACTTCTTCGCGTACGCGCAGTCGGCGCCGTAGTAGGAGGCCAGCGCGGCGGCGAGCGTGATGCCGTCGGTGGCCGCGGTGAGCACGACGTCGGGGCGCTCGAAGTCGAACGTCTCGGCGGTGACGGGCGCCGCCAGGTCGAGGAACGACTGGTCGAAGACGACGCCGGAGTTGTCCACGTAGCCCTCGTCATCGACGCGCACGCGGGAGGTCAGCTCTTCGCGCAGCAGGTCGGCGCCGGCGTCGCTGACGACCGCCTCCGCGCGGTCCGCGCTCGGGAGGACGTGGCCGTTGACGTAGCGGTTCAGGTCGCCGGCGGGGAGGCCCGTCTCCGCGGAGAGTTCGTCGTAGGTGCGGGTCTCCTTCAGCGTCCGCAGGACCGCGACGGCCTGCAACTGCAGGGCCGCCTTCTCGGCTCGGTTCATACGAGTACGCACGTTTCCACAAACTTGAATACCTCGAAACGGTTCGGCCGGGAAGGAACCACGAACGCGCTGTGCCCCGCGACGGCTGCTGGACCGTCAGTGACCGTGGCTCCGACGCCGGGTCACGCTGAATCGAGCAGGTCGCTCGCCGTGACGAGCGCCTCCATCTCGACGCCGTGCTCGGCGAGCAGGTCGCGGCCACCCTCCTCCCTGTCGACCACGAGCAGCGCCCGGTTCACCGTTGCGCCGGCGTCGCGAAGCGCCGTCACGGCGTCCATCGCCGACTGCCCGGTGGTGGCGATGTCCTCGACGACGACGACCTCCTCGCCGTCGTCGAGGCGGCCCTCGATGCGGTTGCCCGTGCCGTACTCCTTGGCCTGCTTGCGCGCGATGACGTACGGGACGTCCGCGACCACGGACGTCGCGGCGGCGAGGGGCACGCCGCCGAGTGCCACGCCGCCGAGTTTCGTCCCGGGGTCGACGCGCTCCGCGAACGCCTCCGCGATGGCGCGCAGGCACTCTGGGTCCGTCTCGAAGAGGTACTTGTCCACGTAGTACTCCGAGGTGCCGCCGTGGGAGAGTTCGAACTCGCCGAACTGGACGGCGTCCGCGTCCCGCAGCGCCGCGATGAGGTCGTCGTTCGCCATTGGCAGAGACGGCGCGCCGGTCCAGTAAAAGGTGTCCGGTCAGCGGCGCCCGCCTGGGTCGGAGTCGTACCCCAAATTGGTTTGGCGGACGCCGACGAACCGACCGTCCGTGCAGGTCCGGGAGGCTACACCGGCGGACGCCGAAGCCGTCGCCCGCGTCGCCGACGCGGCGTGGCACGACGCCCACGCCGGCATCGTCGGCGAAGACGCAGTCGAGGCGTTCCTCGCGGAGTACTACGACCCGGACGCCCTCCGCGAACGATACCGCGACGCGGAGAGCGTGACGTTCGTCGCCGAGGACACCGAACGAGTCGTCGGCTACGCGAGCGGCGTGCCCGCAGACGACGGCTACACGCTCGGGTCACTGTACGTCCACCCCGACCGGCAGGGAGCGGGCATCGGCAGTCGACTGCTCGCCCGTGTCGAGGACGCCGCCCGCCAGGCAGACTACGACGCCGTGGACCTCGTGGTGATGGCCGGGAACGACGACTCCATCGGCTTCTACGAGTCGAAGGGGTACGAGCGCGTGGACGACCACTACGACGAGCTGCTCGACGTCGACGGCTACGTGTACGAGAAACCGGTCTAGCGCGCGGGAAGCATCCGGCGACCGAGCGGGTCGAAGACCCCGGAAGGTCGCCGGTTCACCGCGCCGCAGGCGCGGGCGCCGAGGACCCCCGGAGTGGGGTCCGACGGCGCTTTTGGGCGAGCTTTTACCGAGCGAGGCGGCCGAAGGCCGCCGAGCGCAGCGTAAAAGCTCGCTCACCAGGGCTCGTCTTTGAGCCCCAACTGGTACGCGCCGACGTTGGTGCCGACGTGGAGGACGGGCGTGAGGACGAGCACGGCGACGACCACCTCGAGGGTGAACGTGTCGCCGAACCAGGCGGGGGCGGCGAGTGCGGTGAGCACGAGCGCGACGACGACGAAGTCGAGCTGGTCGACGAGCGGGAAGGCGGCGCCGCGTTCGCGGCCGGTGCGCCGCTTGAGGAACGACGCGAGGATGTCGCCGAGCATCGCGCCGGCCGGGAGCGCGACCGTCGCGGCGAGCGGGAACGCCGGGAGTGGGACGCCGAGTGCTTCGCTCGCGGCGGGTTCGAGGGTGTTCAGCGCGGCGGTGAGCGCGACGCCGGCAAGCGTCCCGACGAACGTGCCCCGCCACGTCTTTCCGTCGCCGAGGACGCGGCGACCGTTCCACGTGCGGCCGCCGTCGATGGGGCGGCCGCCGCCCGCGAGCACCGCGACGTTGTTCGGGACGTAGGCGGGGAGCATCGCCCAGAACGCGACGGCGACGGTGGCTGCGAGATCCATGCTCGCCGGTGCACGTGGCGGCCGCAAAAACCCGTGGGTTTCCGGGACACGGGTCGTTTAAGGGAGGGCGGCCCACAGGGACACGTATGATACCGCCCATCGCGAGTCGGTTCGTCGCGGGGGAGTCACCTGCGGCGGCGTTAGACCACGTCGACGACCTGAACGACCAGGGGGTGAAGGCGATCCTCAACCTGCTCGGCGAGCACTACGAGGAGCGCCCGCCCGCCGACGAGGACGCGGCAGCGTACGAGGACCTCGTCCGGGACATCTCGGGGAGCGGGCTGGACGCCTGCATCTCCGTGAAGCCCTCGCAGATCGGCCTCGACGTCGGCGACGACGTGTTCGCGGAGAACCTCGCGGACATCGCCGCGGTGGCCGACGAGCACGGCGTGTTCACGTGGGTGGACATGGAGGACCACGAGACGACCGACGCGACGCTGGACGCCTTCGAGGACCTCACGACCGAGTACGAGGGCGGCGTCGGCGTCTGCGTGCAGGCGAACCTCAAGCGGACGGAGGAGGACCTCGAACGCCTCGCCGACCTCCCGGGGAAGGTACGCCTCGTCAAGGGCGCGTACGACGAGCCGCGGGAGCTCGCGTACAAGAACAAAGAGCGCGTCAACGAGGCCTACCGGACCTACCTGAAGTTCATGTTCCAGGAGTTCGACGACGGCGTCGCGGTGGGGAGCCACGACCCCGAGATGATTGCACTCGCCCGCGACCTCCACGACGAGTACGGGACGGACTACGAGATCCAGATGCTGATGGGCGTGCGCGACGACGCGCAGGTCGAACTCGCGGCGGAGGACGTCGAGGTCTGGCAGTACGTGCCGTACGGCGACAAGTGGTTCTCGTACTTCTACCGGCGTGCGATGGAGCGCAAGGAGAACATGCTGTTCGCGCTGCGGGCCGTCCTCGGGCGGTAGCGGGGCACCTCGCAATCAATTTAAGTCCTGCCTCTATGGGTTCGGGTATGACCTCGTGGAAGCGGGACTTCGCGAGCGGACTCATCGTCCTCGTGCCGATCCTGGTCACGGCCTACGTCATCTACTGGCTGTTCGGCATCATCGCGGGCATCGCGGGTATCGCGACGTCCATCGACGACCCGGTGACCGCGGTAGGGCTGACGCTGCTGGTGTTCGTGTTGCTGGTGTTCTCGGTGGGCTACCTGATGCGGACGGCCGTCGGGGGCCTCGTCGAGGGCGTCATCGACGACCTGATGAACCGACTGCCGATTCTCCGCATCGTCTACAACGCCTCGAAGATGGCCGTCGAGACGGTGCTCTCCGGTGGCACCGGCGAGTTCCAGAAACCCGTGAAGATCACGCCGTGGCACGGGATGCGGATGACCGCGTTCAAGACCGGGAAGACGACCGACGACGGCCGCGAGGTGGTGTTCATGCCGACCTCCCCGAACATCACCACGGGGTTCGTCATCGAGGTCGAACCCGAGGACATCGAGGAGACGGGAGAGAGCGTCGAGGACGCGCTGACGCGCGTGTTGAGTGCCGGCTTCGGCGAGAACGACAACAAGAGCATCGACGAGTTCGTCGGCGACGACGAGTAGCGGTTCGGGCAGTCGGCTCTCTGGCGGGAATTGTTCTGCGGGGAAGCGAGAACCGAGACGTTCGGTGAAGTGTGTCTATCGAGGGCGCGAGTTCAGACGTAGTGGAACCACTCCTCGCGCTCGCCGGCCTCGACGAGGTCGAAGAACGCGGTCTGGAGTTCCTCGGTGACGGGGCCGCGGCCACCGTCGCCGATCTCGACGTTGTCGACCCGGCGGATGGGGGTGACCTCGGCGGCGCTGCCGGTGAAGAACAGTTCGTCGGCGGTGTTGAGTTCGCCACGCGAGATGGAGACGTTGTCGTGGACGGTGTAGCCACGCTCCTCGGCCAGCGTGATGACGGTCTCGCGGGTGATGCCGTCGAGGATGCTCTCGGAGAGGCCGGGCGTGTACAGTTCGCCGTCCCGGACGAGGAAGAGATTCTCGCCGGGGCCCTCCGCGACGTTACCCTCCTTGTTGAGGACGATGGCCTCGACGAAGCCGTTGCGGCGGGCCTCCTCGCCGGCGAGCATGGAGTTGACGTAGAGGCCGGTGGTCTTGGCGTTCGTCGGGATCTGGCTGGAGGAGTGCTTGCGCCACGAGGAGACCATCACTTCGACGCCGTTCTCGAGGGCGTCCTCGCCGAGGTAGGCGCCCCACGGCCACGCGGCGATGGTGACGTCGGTCGGGCAGTCGCCTGGGGAGACGCCCAGCGTGTCGTAGCCGTAGTAGGCGAGCGGACGGATGTAACAGGACGCGAGGTCCTGGCGGTCGAGGAGTTCGGTCGTCGCCTCGGTGAGTTCCTCGGGGGTGTACTCGATCTCGAGGTCGTAGGGCTTGCAGGAGTTGTAGAGGCGTTCGAGGTGCTCCTCCCAGCGGAAGATGGCGGGGCCGTTGTCAGTGTCGTAGGCGCGCACGCCCTCGAAGACGCCGCTGCCGTAGTGGAGCGCGTGGGTGAGGACGTGGACCTTGGCGTCCTCCCAGTCCACGAACTCGCCGTTCATCCAGATCGTGTCAACGTCCATGTCGTCGAATCCGCTCATATTCGCCGGAACGGCGCGCCGTATCATAAAACCACGAGTGACGCCTCCCGCGACCTTTGCCGGTTCCTCCAACCCCCGGCGGAAATGTCCTATGATAATTTAACCAACGCCCTTAATTACTGGAGTGAATTAGATCGGGGCGATGAGCGAGTTCACGCCACTCACCTACGACGACATCGACGAGGCCCTCCGGCCGAGCCTGCGCGAGGCGCTCGTGCCCGTCCTCGCCGTCGTCGTCTTCCTCGGCGTCGGCTCCGGCTACCTGGAGCTCGCGCCGCACGCACCGCTGCTGTGGAGCATCGTCTTCGCGGGCCTGTTCGCCCGCTACCGCCTCGCCTACGACTGGGAGGGCGTCTACGACGCCGCCGCCTCCGGCCTCCGCATGGGCCTGCAGGCGATCCTCATCCTGTTCGTCATCTACGGGCTCATCGCCACGTGGACCAGCGCGGGCACCATCCCCGGACTGATGTACTACGGGCTGGACGCGCTGTCGCCGACCGTCTTCCTCCCGGTCACCGCCGTCCTCGCGGCCCTCGTCGCGTTCGCCATCGGCTCCTCGTGGACCACCGTCGGGACGCTCGGCGTCGCGTTCATCGGTATCGGCAACGGCCTCGGCGTCTCCCCCGCGATGACCGCGGGTGCCATCGTCTCCGGGGCGTACGCGGGCGACAAGCAGAGCCCCCTCTCGGACACGACCAACCTCGCGGCCGCCGTCACCAACACGAACCTCTACGAGCACATCAACGCGATGCGCACCGGCACCGCCATCGCGTTCGGCCTCTCGGTGGTCGCGTACGCCGTCCTCGGCGTGTTCGCCGTGAGCGACTCGGGCGCGGACGTCGCCGCCATCAGCGGCCCGCTCGCCGAGTCGTACGCGCTGGGCGCGCTGGTCTTCCTGCCGCTGGTCGTGACGTTCGGCCTCGCGATTCGGGGCTACCCGCCGCTGCCCTCCCTCGTCGCCGGCATCTTCGCCGGCGCGTTCACCACGATCGTCGCCCAGGGCGCGTCGTTCACGTTCGCGTGGGACGTGTTCCTCAACGGAACCAGCCCCGCCACGGGGAGCGAACTCGTGAACGGGCTACTGACCACCGGCGGCGTCTCCGGGTCCGCCTGGACCATCGCCGTCGTCGTCGCCGCGCTCGCGCTCGGCGGCATCCTCGAACGCACCGGTATCCTCGCCACGCTCGCCCACCACCTCACGAACGCCGTCTGGTCGCCCGGGTCGCTGGTCGCGGGCACCGGGGCCGCCGCCATGGTGACCAACGCGTTCTCCGCCCAGCAGTACATGAGCATCGTGGTGCCGGGGATGAGCCTGCGGAACCTCTACGAGGAGTACGGCCTCGAGGAACGCGACCTCTCGCGGGCCGTCGAGGCCGCCGGTACGCCGACCGGCCCGCTGTTCCCGTGGCACGCCGGCGCCGTCTACATGGCGGGCGTCCTCGGGCCGGCGTTCGCCACGTCGTGGGACTTCGCGGCGTTCTACTTCTTCGGGTTCCTCTCCCCGCTCGTGCTGTTCGCGATGGCGCTGTCCGGCCACGGCTACACGCAGAACCGTGCGGAGGCCGACTCGGCGGCGCTCGCCGACGACTGAGGCGCTACCGCTCCTCGAACAGTTTCCCGTCGCCGTCCGCGCTCACCTGTACGCGGAGTCCGCAGAAGGAGAACTCGATGCAGGCCCGCTGCTCCGAGCGCGAGTCGAACAGTGCGTCCAACGCGTCGGGGTCGATCGCCGTGTACAGCGGTGCTATCGACATCGGGTCCCGGCCCGTGTAGGAGGCGACGGACCGAACGACGGCCGCACTCACCGATTCGTCGTCGGTCCACGTGAACGTCTGGCTCGCCGTGCGCTGCGGATCTCCCTGCAACATTGTCCCACGCTACGACCGGGCCGTGCCAATAGCTGATGGTTCCCTCGGGAACGGCGTTTAATACGGCTCGTTCGAATCGTCCCTCGTCGTCGGGTCGAGGAGCGTGCTGGTGACGAGGTTCCGCGTCCCGCGGCGGAGCCGGTTGGAGACGGCGCGGCCGCTGATGTCGAAGTGCTCGCCGAGGTCCGCCTGCGTGACACCCCTGGGTTCGTCGAAGTACCCGCGCTGGTAGGCGAAGATCAGCGTCTGTCGCTGTTCCGGGGTCAGCAGTCGGTCGTCGCTCAGCAGGTCCGCGAAGGCGTAGATGCGTCGTATCTCGACGGGTACCCCGCGGTCGGTGAACAGCTGGCGGAACGCTCCCAGCTGGTCGCGACTCGGGGCCCTGACCTGGAACGTCCAGCCGTCGGCGGTCCCGGTGGCGTCCAGTACCGTCGCCCGCATCTCATGTATCCCCTGGATGGCCACCGCGTCCGGCGTCCACTCCGCGCGGAACAGCGCGCTCGACTCCACCTCCGTGAGCACCTCGACGGTCGAGACGCCGGATTCGTCCCGTAGGCCCTCCAGAAATCGCTGGTGGTCGACGTCGAAGACCCAGAAGAACGGGAGCGCGGCGTCGCCCGTGGGCACCAGCCGTTCGAGTTTGACCGTCGCCGCCGGGAGGGATTCGAGTGTCTCCCCGCCGGGGATCGCTCGCGGCGGGAGACTGAACTCGGCGACGATACTCATCGACACCAGTACGCCGACGAACCGTCCCTGGGGGTGGTCTCGTCGCGCGACAGGGGGCGAACAGTCGACGACCGACTACTGGACCGCAACGAGATGGCAGTCCGCGTCGTACTCGAGGATACCCACGTCGTCGAGCACGGGGAGGTGGACGTGGTGGAGCGACACCGCAACCTCCTGGCGCGAAGTCGTGTCCTCGCCGGGGTCGGTAGGCACCCGTTCGAGCACCGCCGTCGTTAGTTCTTCCAGGGAGAGTTCGGTGGTCTGCTCGGGGAGGACGTCGAGGACGACCTGTCGGCGTTCGTCGGCGAGCAGTCGGTGGCGCTCGCTCTCGGTGAGGTCTGTGTCAGCGGCCTGTTCGAGTCCGTGTTCCAGTTGTGCCTTGCTCATTGTGTATGTCCACGGCTCCCAGCCGTCCGTTGGTGTTTCGAGAGACGTTCCCTCCCCGGGTAAGGGTTGACCATAAGAAATTAGGCCGGCGTTTTGTCGCCACCCCGGCGATTTAGTTGCAATTTGACAATCACGTGCCGGCGGATAGGTGCGACTAGTTTCCAGCATCGCCGAGGATAATTACAGTGTTCTCGATTCGTTACCTCCGTCCACGGAGGGTTAATGAACCAGGAATACGACAGGGAGCACTGATGGCAAGTGGCACGCTGAGTGAAGGGCTGCGCGAGACTCTCGAAGTCTTCGAGACGGTCGACGGGCCGGGCGAACCCTTGACGACGAACGAGGTCGCCGAGGCGTTGCCGATCTCGCGGCGGAGCACGTACGCTCGTCTGGAACGCCTCGCCGACGACGGCTACCTCCGGACCAAGAAAGTCGGGAGCAGGGGTCGCGTCTGGTGGCAGCCACCGACGGCTGCAGCCGCGGCCGACGTGTCGGGCAACGACGTCGAACTGGCGCGACTCATCGACAACACCCCGGGGATGGTGTACCGGTGTCTGGGCGAGTCGGGGTGGAAGTTGACGTTCGTCAGCGACGCCTGCAGTGACATCACGGGCTACGACGCCACCGCCCTCCAGTCCGGGGCCGTGAGCTGGGAGCGAGACGTCGTCCACCCGGACGACCGGGCCGAGGCGCGCGAAGAGATCACCGCGCAGCTGCGCGACGACGACCAGTTCACCGTCCAGTACCGCGTCCTGACCGCCGATGACGAGGTGCGGTGGGTGGCCGAGCACGGTACCCCCGTCGCCGACGCGGACGAACGGGCGTTCCGCGAGGGTGTCGTGACCGACGTCACCGAACAGCAGACGGTCGAGCGCGAACTCGCCGAGCGGGAGCGCCAGCTCCGCGAGGAGCAGGCGCTGGTCCAGAGCATCCTCGACAACCAGCGGGACATCGTCTACGCGGTGGACCCCGACGGGCAGTTCACGCGCTGGAACGACCGTCTCGTGGAGGTGACCGGCTACGCGGACGAGGAGATCGCGGAGATGGAGATCCCGGAGTTCATCGCCGACGAGGCGAGGGAGGAGGCCGCCGAGGCGATCCAGGACGTCGTCCTGCACGGCGAGAGCCGGACCCTCGAGTTGCCGCTGGTGACCGCCGACGGCACCGAGATCCCCTACGAGTTCACCGGCACCCCCATCCAGGAGGGCGGGAAGGTAGCGGGCCTCGTGGGCGTCGGTCGGGACGTCACCGAGCGCAAGAAGAAGGAACGACAGCTGGCGCGCCACCGCGACGACCTCGAGAGCGAACTGGAGGAGATCTACGGCCGCATCACGGACGCGTTCTTCGCGCTCGACGAGGACTGGACGTTCACGCACGCCAACGACCGCGCCCAGGAGCTCGTCGACCCGGACGGCGACGGACTCGAGGGCGAGAACATCTGGGAGTCGTACCCGGACGCGGTCGACTCCCGGTTCGAGACCGAGTACCGGACGGCGATGGAGACCCAGGAGGCGACGACCTTCGAAGCGTACTACCCCGAGCCACTGGACGCGTGGTTCGAGGTCCACGCCTACCCCTCGGAGACCGGGCTGTCGGTGTACTTCCAGGACGTCACCGAGCGCAAGGAGTACGAACGGGAGCTCGGACTGTACGAGACCATCGTCGAGACGATCGAGGACGGCGTCTACGTCCTCGACGACGAGTTCCAGTTCGCGCAGGTCAACGACGCGTACGTCGAGATGACCGGCTACGACCGCGAGGAGCTGCTCGGCTCGCACTGTTCGCTCGTCGTCGACCAGGCTGTGCTCGAGCAGTCCGCCGAGGACCTCCAGCAGATCATCGACGGGGAGGTGGCGGGCGCGACCATCGAGGCCGACATCCACCGGAAAGACGGCACCACGCTCCCCGCCGAGAGCCGGTTCACCGCGCTGCCGACAGTGGGCGACGACCCCCCGAAGAAGGTCGGCGTGGTCCGCGACGTCAGTGAGCGCAGGAAGCGCGAACGCGAACTCGAGGAGTCCGAGCGCCGCTACCGCACCATCGCGGAGTACTTCCCGAACGGCATCGTCACCCTCTTCGACCACGACTTCACCTACACGCTCGCCGCGGGGCAGGGGTTCGCCGACCTGTCCGTCGACCCCGAGGACGTCGATGGCAGGAGCTTCCGCGAGGCCTGGGACGAGGAGACCGCCGACGAACTCGAACCCGTCTTCGAGGCCGCACTCGACGGCGAGGAGCGGTCGGTCGAACTCTCCTACGCCGGCGCAGAGTGGGTCGTCCGCGGCGCCCCCATCACCGACGAGCGCGGCGAGGTGTTCGCCGGGATGACGACGTCCCAGAACATCACCGAGCGCAAGGAACGCGAGGAGGAACTGGTCCGCCAGCGCGAACAGCTGTCGGCGCTCAACGACATCAACGAGGTCGTCCACGAGATCACGGACGCCGCCATCGAGCAGTCCACGCGCGAGGAGATCGAGTCCGGCGTCTGCGAGCGCCTGGCTGCCACGGACTCCTACCGGTTCGCCTGGATCGGTGACGTGGACACGAACTCCCGGACCGTCGACTCGCGGGCAAGCGCGGGCACCGGAGGGTACCTCGACGACGTCACCATCTCCGTCGACCCGGACGACGAGCGCAGCGAGGGGCCGACCGGCAGGGCGCTGCGCACCGGTGAGATGCAGACGTCCCAGGACATCCAGAACGACGCGCAGTACGCGCCGTGGCGCCAGGTCGCCGAGACGTACGACTTCCGCTCCTCGGCGGCGATCCCGATCACCCACGAGGGGACGGTGTTCGGCGTGCTGAACGTCTACGCCGACCGCCCGTACGCCTTCGAGGAACAGGAACGGGCGGTCATCGGCCAGCTCGGCGAGATCGTCGGCCACGCCATCGCGGCCGTCGAGCGCAAACGCGCGCTGATGAGCGACGAGGTCGTCGAACTCCGGTTCCACATCCCGACGCTCTTCGAGAAGATCGACGCCGGAACCACCGGGAGCGGCCGGTTCACGGTCGAGGAGACCGTCCCGATAGCCGACGAGGAGTACCTCGTCTACGGGCAGGCCAGCCAGGACGCCGTCGAGAACGTCTCGGCCATCGTCGACGCCGTCCCCCACTGGGAGGAGGTGCGCTTCCAGGACGACGGCGACGGCGAGGTGGCCTTCGAGGCGCGACTCTCCGAACCGCCCGTACTGTCGGTGCTCGCGTCGCTAGGCGGCTCCGTCGAAGAGTTCGTCGTCGATGGCGGGGACCTCCACATGACCCTCCACCTCGCGCCGAGTTCGGACACCCGGGCGCTCGTCGACGCCGTCCGCGAGGCCTACCCCAGCGCGGAGATGGTGGCGCGACGTCAGACCACGCGGCCCGGGACAGGCGCCGAGCAGTTCGACCACGTGTTCACCGAATCGCTCACCGACCGCCAGCGGGCGGCGCTCCGCGCGGCCTACCACGCGGGCTTCTTCGAGTGGCCACGGGAGGCCTCCGGCGAGGACGTCGCCGCGTCACTGGACGTCTCGGCGCCGACGTTCCACCAGCACCTCCGGAAGGCAGAGCAGCAGATCTTCGAGTCGCTGCTGTCGTCGTCGTTCTGACTACGGCCCGAACGCCGCCAGCAGGTCGCTCCCCTCCACGTAGACGAGTCCGTTGCGTTCGGCGTACGCCTCCGCGTCCGCGACAGACAGCGCCTCGCCGGTCTCGTCGTCGAGCATCTCGCAGACCACGGCGGCGGGCGCGACACCGGCCTCGCGGGCGAGTTCGACGGCGAGTTCTGTGTGGCCCTGTCGGTCGGCCAGCGAGGGCGCGGCGCGCAGCAGGTGGACGTGGCCGGGCGCGCGGAACTCGGTGGCGAAGTCGACGGCGTCGGGGTCTGCGGCCGCTTGCCCGAGTTCCGCGATGGTGAGCGCGCGGTCGTCGTCCGTGATGCCGGTGTACGTGTCGCGGTGGTTGACCGACAGCGAGAACGACGACCGCTCGTCGTAGCCGAGGTGGTCGTGGTCGGCGACGTCGTGGTCGATGACGTCGGCGACGAACGGCAGGTCGAAGGCGTCGGCCACCTCGTCGGCGAGCGCGACGCAGATGAGGCCACCGGCGTCGTTCCGGAGGCGGACGACGTCCGCTGGCGTGACGACTTCCGCGGGGTAGAAGAGGTCGACCTCGCCCTCGCGGTCGGCGGCGTCGTGGACGAGCACCGGCTCGCCGTCGCGGAACGCGGCGACGGCGCGCTCGACGGCGGTCACGTTACCGCTCTTCGACACGGATGGTCACCTCGTCGTCGTCGAGCAGGCCGAGTTCGTCGCGGAGCTTCTCGGGCGCGATGAGCTCCATCTGGCTCTCGTCGTGGTGGGTGCGGTCGGGGACGATGACGTGGGCCGGCGAGAACTCGGTGTCGTCGCTGGCGACGGTGCAGGGGTAGCAGGTGGCCGAGCCGTACGTGCGCTCCTCGTCCTCCCACTCCTCGATGGCTACGCCGGTCATCGCCTCGAGCGCCGAGCGAGCACGCTGGCTCTCGGCGTCGAGGTCGACGTTGAGCGTGCCGGGGTAGGGCTCGTAGCCCAGTTCCTCCCGGAACTGGCGGTTGTACCCGGGGAGGCTGATGTAGTGGCGGCCCTCGCCCATCCCGCTGGTGACCGAGCCGGAGAGGGCGAGTTCGTCGGGGTCCTCGAAGATGCGGCGGTAGTCCTCGTACTCGCGTTCGAGCGCGCGGCTGCCGGGGTCCGTGATGGCGACCCACTGGCCGTCGCTGACGAGGTCGCGCTCGACGAGACCGGCGTCCTCGAGGGCCTGGAGCCGCCGGGAGGCGGTCTGGTTGGAGGCGTCGAGGTGGTCGGCGAGGTCCCCGCAGGAGACCTTGGTTTCGCCGCGGCGCGCGCCGTCGAGCGCGAGCAGTTTCAGCACGGCGAGTTCGTCGAACCCGACCTCGCGCGTGCGGGTGGCGTGTGACATGTTCGTGGCTACTGTCGGGCCCCGCATAAGCATACCGGATATGGAACGCGTTCCGTAACTGGGAGTCAGTCGGCGCTCGCCGGGTCGCGCCGCCAGAACTCCGAGTCCGCCGCCAGTTCGGGCACCCAGGTGTCCCGCTCGCGGGCTAGCAGCGCTACGCGGGAGACTTCCTGGTCTCTCAGCACCGTGTGCTCGGGCATGTGTGCCTGGACGGCCTCCGCGAACGCGAGGACTTCCTCGTGGTCCGGCATCGCCGACCGGTCGAGGCGACTCCGGGAGTTGCCGACGTGCATGTACGCTTTCAGCTCCACGAAGTCCGGGTCCGCGCGCTCGAAGAACGCCGCGTACCAGTCCGGGTTCGCCATGTTCTCGCCGCCGACCAGCGTCGTCCGCAGCACGGTCCGGGTGTCGTCCTTCTCGTAGAGGACGTCCATCGTGTCCACGAGTTTCTCCCAGGCGTCGTCCTCCGTCGCGCCCACCACGTCGTCGAACGTCGCGCGCTCCGGGGCGTCCACGGAGACGTACAGCTGCGTCGGGTCGCACTCCCGCAGGACCTCGGGCCGGGTCCCGTTCGAGACGAGGAACGTCGTCAGCCCGCGGTCGTGGAACGCCTCCAGCAGTTCCGGCAGGTAGGGGTACAGCGTCGGTTCGCCGTCCAGCGAGATGGCGACGTGGCGGGGCTCCATCGCCTCCTCGAAGCGCGCTCTGGGCACCTCGTCGTTGCCGCCGAACCCCGAGAGGAGGCGCTTCTGGAGGGAGATGGAGGCGTCCACCACCGCCTCCGGGTCGTCCCACTCCACGCCGTCGAGTTCGTACGTGTGGCCCGCGTGGTCCCGCCAGCAGAACACGCAGCGCTCGTTGCACCGCACCACGGGCGTCATCTGGATGCAGCGGTGCGAGCGGATCCCGTAGAAGGCGTGCTTGTAGCAGGTGCCCTCCCCACGGAGCGCGTTCGCCGTCCACCCGCAGGTCTGGGCCGCGGTGTGGTTCTCGTGGTGGTAGTCGGGGTCGTCCACCTGCTTCGGCATGCCACCGGGTTCGGCGCTCGCGGGCAAAAACGTGGCGCTACCCCGCCGCGAACGGTCGGCCCCGACGACCGCCCGACGCGGAGCGGGGGTTTGCCACGAGGAGAGATACCAAGTAACGGGGGCGAGTAGGCTGCCGCATGAGCAGCACACGCTCTCTGGAGCGACACGACCTCCTCATCGGGGGTGAGCGCGTACCCCCCGCGAGCGACGAGTACGTCGAGACCGTCGACCCGGCGACCGGCGAGGCGTTCGCCGAGGTGGCAGTCGCGGACGAATCCGACGTCGACCGGGCCGTCCGGGCGGCCAGCGAGGCGTTCCCCGGGTGGCGGGACACGGACCCCGTCGAGCGCGGACAGACGCTCCACCGGGTCGCCGAACTGATCCGGGACAACGCCGACGAACTCGCCGACCTCGAGTCCCGTGACCAGGGGAAGCCGCTCTCGCAGGCGCGTTCGGACATACTGAGCGCGGCGCGGTACTTCGAGTACTACGCGGGCGCCGCCGACAAACTCGAGGGGCGCTCGGTCCCCGTCGGCACGGGACAGGTGGACTACGTGGTCCGGGAGCCCTACGGCGTCTCCGCGCAGATCATCCCGTGGAACTTCCCGGGGAACCTCTTCGCGCGCGGCGTCGCGCCGGCGCTCGCCGCTGGGAACACCGCGGTCGTCAAGCCCGCGCCGACGACGCCGCTGTCGGCGTACCGTCTCGCCGAACTCTGCGCCGAGGCGGGCGTCCCCGAGGCGGCGGTGAACGTCGTCTCGGGCGCCGGCGAGACGGGCGCGGCGCTGACGGACCACGCGGGCGTCGACACGATCACGTTCACCGGGAGCGTCCGCACGGGCCAGCGGGTGATGGAAGCGGCGGCGGGCAACGTCACCCCCGTGACCCTGGAACTCGGCGGGAAGAACCCGGCCATCGTCTACCCGGACGCCGACCTCGAGGAGGCCGTCTCGTGGGTCGAGCGGGGCATCTTCGCGAACGCGGGCCAGGTCTGCTCGGCGGCGGACCGCGCCATCGTCCACGAGGACCACTACGACGAGTTCGTCGAGCGCATCGTCGAGCGCGCCGAGGCGTACGAACTCGGTCCCGGCGCCGAGGACCCGGACATGGGGCCGTTGAACAGCGCCGAACACTTCGAGCGCGTGCGGGACTACGTCGAGGTCGGCGTCGAGGAGGGTGCGAGACTCGCCACCGGCGGGGAAGCGCCGGACCGCGACGGCTACTTCATCGAACCGACCGTGCTCGCCGACGTGGACAACGGGATGCGGGTCGCCCAGGAGGAGATATTCGGCCCGGTGTTGACCGTCATCCCGTACGGCGACGACGAGGACCCGGTCGACATCGGCAACGACGTCGACTACGGCCTCGTCGCCGGCGTGTTCACGAACGACGTGCGGCGCGCCCACCGCGCGGCCCAGCGACTGCAGGCGGGTAACGTCTACGTCAACAAGTGGTTCGGGGACACGAACCAGACGCCGTTCGGGGGGTACAAGCAGTCGGGCATCGGCCGCGAGAAGGGGCTGGAGGCCATGGACTCCTACCTCCAGTCGAAGAACGTCGCCGTCAACCTGGAGGAGGGGTCGGGCGGCGACCTCCCGGGCGCCTGACCAGAACTGCCGGTGCTCCCCCTCTTTTAGTGCGTCGGCGTCCTCCGGTGAGCCATGACAGTGAGTGACAAAGTAGTAGCGGTGACTGGAGCGGGCGCGGGGATGGGTCGGGCGACCGCGGAACTGTTCGCCGAACGCGGCGCGTCGGTCGTGGTCGTCGACCTCGACGAGGACGCCGCAGCGGAGACGGTCGACCGCATCGCGGCCGACGGCGGGGAGGCGACCGCGGTCCGCGCGGACGTCTCCGACGCCGACGACGTCGAGGGGTTCGTCGAGCACGCCGTCGACACCTACGGGCGCCTCGACGTCCTCCACAACAACGCCGGCGTCCCCCAGCGGTCGACGCCGGTCGAGGACGTCACCGAGGAGACCTGGGACCGCATCCAGGACGTGAACCTCAAGAGCGCGTTCCTCGGCGCGAAGTTCGCGGTGCCACGGATGCGCGAGCAGGGCGGCGGCGTCATCCTCAACACGGCGTCCACGGCGGCCATCCGCCCCCGGAATGGGCTGTCGGCGTACTGCGCGTCGAAGGGCGGCATGGTGACGCTGACGAAGCAACTGGCCCACGAACTCGCCGCAGACGACGTCCGCGTGAACGCCATCTGTCCCGTCGCCACGGACACGGAGATGTTACCGGAGTTCACCAGCGACGGACTCACCGTCGACGAGATGGCAGCGACCATCCCCCTCGGCCGCCTCGCGGAACCAGAGGACGTCGCGCAGGCGGCGGCGTTCCTGGCGTCCGACGACGCCGAGATGATCACCGGGACGGCCCTGGAGGTCGACGGCGGCCGCGACCTCTGAGCGGCGACCGTAGCACGTCTGTCCCCATTCCGCCGCGGGTACCTCTGACGGAGCGGGTGATTGTTACCAGCGACAGAATGCTTTTATCCCTCTACTGTGAGAACCGTTCACATGAGAATCGACAGACGGCGATTCCTTAAACGATCTGGTGGCGTGGCAACAATCGCGGCCCTGGCCGGCTGCACAGGCGGCGACGGCGACGGGGGCGGCGACGACACGACCACCAGCGGCGGCGACACGACGACCACCAGCAGCGGCGGCGGCAACTCCGACGCGCTGAAGATCGGCGTCCTGCTGCCGTTCTCGGGTGACTACGCGTGGGTCGGCGCGAACGTCCTCCCGGTCGTCAACATGGTCGTCGAGGATATCAATGGGGCGGGCGGCATCGGCGGCCGGAACCTGACCGTGGTCCAGGGCGACACCGAAGCCTCACCGGACGCCTCCGTGTCGGCGACCAACCGCCTCGTCAACGTCGAGGAGGTCGACGCCATGATCGGCCCGACGAGCATCACCATGTCGGCGGTCATCGACACCCTCGTCGAGAACGAGGTACCGGTCGTCACGCCGACCGCCGGCACCACGTCGCTGGACACCCGGGGCGGCGAGTACATCTTCCGGACGGTGTCCTCGGACTCCCTCGGGGGACGCGCCATCGCGAAGGCAGCCCGGGAGGAGCAGTACAACGGCACCCAGAGCTACGAGCGGATGGCGCTCATGGTCGGGAACAAGGAGGTGTTCCAGTCGTTCAAGGAACCGGTGCGCTCCTCGTTCGAGGAGTTCGGCGGCACCGTCACCACGGCCATGGACATCCGCACCGGGAAGGCGTCGTACACGTCGGAGGTCCAGCAGATGATGGATTCGGACCCCGAGATCTGCGTCCTCATCGCGTCGGTCGAGGACAGCGTCAAGATCACGGAGGCCGGCTTCCAGGCCGGCTACGAGGGTAACTGGTTCGCGACCCAGGACCAGACCAACGCGGACTTCCTCTCCCAGAGCGAGAACCAGGTCACGAACGGCATGCTCGGGCTGAACGCCGCGACCTACCAGCCCGCACAGGAGGCCGGCCGGCTCGACGCGTTCTTCAGCGACATAAAGGAGTACGCCGGCTGGGAGGAGGGCGGGAAGGTGTTCGCGACGAACACCTACGACGCGATGAACGTCGTGGGCCTCGCCTTGAAGCAGGTCGCCGCCGACGGCAGCGACTTCTCCGGGTCGAACATCGCCTCGGCCATCCCGACGGTGGCGAAGCCGCCCGAGCAGCAGGTGACCAACTACAGCGACGGGGCGTCCACCATCGAGGGCGGCACCGACGTCGACTACGAGGGGCTCGTCGGCCCCATCAACTTCGACGAGAACGGCGACATCGTCGCACCGTTCGCCATCAAGAAGGCACAGGACGGTAGCTGGACCGAGGCGGGTCGCCTGCCACCAGAGGCACTCTGAGCGCGTCCTCCCTCCAGAATGGTTCTCGACAACCTCCTGCAGACGGTCGTGTTCGGCCTCATCGAGGGGAGTGTCATCGCCGTCGGCGCCGTCGGGCTGACGCTGTCCTACGGCGTGACGCGGTTCATCAACTTCGCGTACGGGGAGTTCCTCACGTACGGCGCCTACCTGACGGTGTTCCTCGCGGGCGGCCTGTTCGGCCTCTCAGTGCCGCTGCCGGCCGCCGCCGTGCTCGCCATCGTCATCGTCGGCCTGCTCGGCGTCGGCGTCTCCCGCGTGTTCTTCGAACCCATCTCCGGGCGCGGCGCGCTCCCCCTGCTCATCACCTCTATCGGCGTCTCGTTCGTGCTCCGGAACCTGCTCCAGGGGTGGGTCGGCGTCAGCGCGCGCCAGCTCCCCATCCCCCTGATGCGGCGCACGGACTACTTCGGGCTCGTCCAGCTCACGGACCTCGAGCTGGGCGTCATCGTCGCGAGCGTCGTCACCATGCTCGCCATCCACCTGCTGCTCCAGCAGACGATGCTCGGCAAGCGCATGCGCGCGACCAGCGGCAACCGGGCGCTGGCCGAGGTGGCGGGCATCGACACGACGAACGTCGTCCGCCAGACGTGGTTCATCTCGGCCGGGGCGGGCGCGCTGGCCGGCATCCTCTACGCGGTGCTGTTCTCGCCGTTCCGGCCGGGCGTCGGCTTCGAGTACCTCATCGTCGTCTTCGCGGCGACGCTGCTCGGCGGCATCGGCCGGCCGTACGGCGCGATGCTCGGGGCGGTGTTCATCGGGCTCGCGATGAACTTCGGGTCGACGTACCTCTCCGCGAACTACACCCGGGCCTACGCGTTCATCATCCTCGTGGGCGTCCTCCTGCTCAAACCGGAGGGCATCCGCGGAGGTGAGTTCTGATGGCGCTGCTCTCTGGGTGGGCGGCGTTCATCGTCACCATCGCCACCATCGGCTGCATCTACGGGCTGCTGACGCTCGGGCTGAACGTCCACTACGGCTACACCGGGCTGCTGAACTTCGGCCACGTCGCGTTCTTCGCGGCGGGCGCGTACGCGTCGGCCATCGTGACGATGCCGCCACCCTCGACGGTGACGAACGCGAGCTACGCTATCTGGCTCGACCTCCCGATGCCGTGGGGGTTCCCCGTCAGTCTCGCCGCCGCGTCGCTCGTCGGCGGCGCGCTGGCGCTGCTCATCGGCCTCACGAGCGTCCGCCTCGGCACCCACTACCTCGCCATCGCGACGTTCGCGCTGGCGGGCGTGTTCAGCGACGTGCTCGTCAACGAGGCTTGGCTCACCAACGGCTCGTTCGGGATGAACAGCGTCCCGAAGCCCGGGCAGGCCGCCCTCGGCCCGGACGCCTGGCAGCTCGCGTACCTCGCGTTCGCCGTCCTCAGCCTGGTCGCGGTCTACCTGCTGGTCGAACGCGTCCTCGACGCGCCGTTCGGCCGGCTGCTGAAGGGCGTCCGCGAGAGCGAGGCCGCCGCCGAGATGCTCGGGAAGAACACCACCGTGGTGAAGCTGAAGTCGTTCGTCATCGGCGGCATGATCGCGGGGTTCGCGGGCGGCGTCTACGCTCACTACCTCGGCAGCGTCGTCACCGCGCAGTTCGTGCCCCACGTGACGTTCACGGTGTGGGCCGCGATGCTGCTCGGCGGCGCCGCGTCGAACACCGGCGCGGTCGCCGGCGCCGTGCTGGTCGTCGCGTTCGAGGAGTCGACCCGGTTCATCACGACCGCCTACAACTGGGTCCAGGGGACGCTCCCGGACCCGCTGACCAGCGTGCTCCCGGCGCTCGTCGGCCCGCTCCCGGACAACCCGTCGTTCATCCCGAGCATGCGCTTCGTCGTCATCGGCCTGCTGTTCGTGCTCGTCATCCGGTACCGGCCGGAGGGACTGTTCGGCGACCCCTCGGAGATCGAGGCGCTGGGGGAGGAGGAGTGACCGATGCAAACTGAGGACACACCGGCCGGCGGACAGTCGGCCGACGACGGCGCGGAGTTGCTCGAAGTCGAGAACGTCGTGAAGACGTTCGGCGGCCTGCTGGCCGTCGACGGCGCCACCTTCGGCGTCGAGCGCGCGTCCATCACGGGCCTCATCGGCCCGAACGGCGCCGGGAAGTCGACGCTGTTCAACTGCATCACGGGCGTCCACCCGCCCGACAGCGGCACGGTGCGCCTCGACGGCGACCCCATCCAGGGGCGCTCGCCGACCGAGATCGCGCGCCGCGGCGTCGGCCGGACGTTCCAGACGCCGAAGACGTTCCGCGGGATGACCGTCCGCGAGAACCTCGCGTTCGCCGCGAAGGGGCAGGTCGGCGAGCGAGCGCTCAGCACCATCTTCCAGTCCCGTGCGGTCAACGACCAGGAGGCCGACATCCAGGCGACGGTCGACGAGACCCTCGAGTTCCTCGAACTCGACCACCTCGCCGAGGAGTACGGGAGCGCGCTCTCGGGCGGCCAGCGGAAACTGCTGGAACTCGGCCGGGTGCTGATGATGGACCCCGAGATCATCCTGCTGGACGAGCCCATCGCGGGCGTCAACCCGTCGCTGACCGACGAACTGCTGGCCCGGCTCCGCGAACTCAACGACCGCGGCCGGACCATCCTGCTCATCGAGCACGACATGGGCGTCGTGATGGAGAACTGCGACCGGGTCGTCGTGATGCACAACGGGCAGACGCTTGCGTCGGGCCCGCCCTCGATCGTCCAGGAGGACGAACGGGTCGTCGAGGCCTACCTCGGGGGGTACGACCGATGACCGACATCGAGACCGTCCGGCGGTACGACGACGCGGTGTTCTCCGCGCGCGACGTCGAGACCGGCTACGGCGACCTCCAGGTGCTGTACGGCGTCGACATCGACGTGCAGGACGACGAGATCGTGCTGGTGTTCGGGCCGAACGGCGCGGGGAAGTCGACGCTGATGCGCGCGCTGTTCAAGCAGTTGCCGCTGTGGGCCGGTACGATCGAGATCGACGGCGAGGACTACTCGGGACTCGAGGCCAACCAGATGGTCTCCCACGGGGTCGCGTACGTCCCGCAGACGTCGAACGTGTTCCCCAACCTCACCGTCGCGGAGAACCTCGACATCGGGTCGATCCACGCCCGCGACGCGGACGACCGCCGCCAGCGGATGTTCGACCTCTTCCCACGGCTCGAGGAGCGCCGCGGCCAGGACGCCGATACGCTGTCCGGCGGCGAACGCCAGATGCTGGCGATGGCGCGCGCGTTGATGCCCGACCCCGACGTGTTGCTCATCGACGAGCCCTCCGCGGGGTTGGCGCCCCAGCTCATCGAGCGGACGTTCGATCACGTCGACCAGATCCGGCAGACCGGCACGGCGGTGTTGATGGTCGAACAGAACGTCGACGCCGCGCTCGACGTCACCGACCGCGCCTACGCCCTCGACATGGGCGAGAACAAGTTCGAGGCCGACGCCGAGACCATCCGGAACTCCGAGCGCGTGCGGGACCTCTACCTCGGCAAGTAGGCCGCTCGCGTCCGGACTTTCAGAACACCTTTTGCCGCCGCCCACGACCCACCGCACATGTTCATCGCTTTCCGCCGGGAGGTCGAGACGGCCCTCGCGGCCGCGCTCGACGACCTCGGCTACCCGACCGGGGACCTCGGCATCGAGGAACCGCCCGCGGACGTACCCGCCGTGCTCGCGTCCAGCGCGGCGTTCCGACTCGCGGGCGAGGCGGGGGCGCCCCCGCCGCAGGTCGCCGCGGAGCTCGCCGACGCCCTCGACCTGACCGAGGCGAACTACGTCGGCGGCGCCACCGCGCAGGGCCCGTACGTGAACTTCACGCCGAGCGAGGAGTACTACGCGGCCACCCTGGAGTCCGCGCAGGCCAACGGCTGGGGCCGCCTGCCCGACTCCGGGGAGTCGGTCGTCGTCGAGCACACGAGCGCGAACCCTACCGGTCCCGTCCACGTCGGGCGCGCCCGGAACCCCATCCTCGGCGACGCCGTCTCCCGCGTCCTCGACTACGCCGGCCACGACGTCACCCGCGAGTACTACGTCAACGACGCGGGGCGCCAGATGGCCGTGTTCACGTGGGCCTACGAGAACTTCGACGAGGCCGACCTCCCCGAACCCGGCCGCGACAAACCCGACTACGACCTCGTGCGCTACTACCGCGCGGGCAACGAGTTCCTGGAGGAGGGCGAACCGGAGGCCGTCGAGGAGGCAGAGGCGGAGATCGCGGCCATCATCGAGGGCCTCGACCGTGGCGACGAGGCGACCTACGAGCGCGTCGGCGAGGTCGTCGAGGGCGTGCTCGGCGGGATGCGGGAGACCCTCGAACGCCTCCCCGCGGAGTTCGACGAGTTCGTCCGGGAGACCGAGTTCCTCCGCGACGGCTCCACCCACGAGGTCGTCGCGGACCTGAAGGCCTCCGAGTACGCCTTTGAGGAGGAGGACGCCTGGCAGCTCGACCTCGAGGAGTGGGGCATCGAGCAGTCGTTCGTCTTCCTGCGCTCGGACGACACGACGCTGTACACCACCCGCGACCTCGCCCACCACGAGTGGAAGTTCGACACGTTCGACCGCGCGATCACCGTCCTCGGCGAGGACCAGGAGCTCCATGCGAACAAGCTTCGGGCCGCCCTCGACATCCGCGGTAACGACACCGACCAGCTCGAGGAGCTGTTCTACGCGTGGGTGAACCTCCCGGGCGGCGAGTCGATGAGCACCCGGCAGGGCACCGGCGTCGACATGGACGACCTGCTCGACGAGGCCGTGCTGCGTGCCGAGGAGGCGGTCCGCTCCCGGATGGACGACCGCATCCGCGACGACGACCTCACCGAGGCCGACGTCGAGCGCATCGCCCGCCAGGTCGGCATCGGCGCGGTCCGCTACGACATCGTCTCCAAGCAGCCGACGAAGGCCATCACGTTCGACTGGGAGGACGCCCTCGACTTCGAGGGACAGAGTGCGCCGTACGTCCAGTACGCCCACGCACGGGCCTGCGGAATTCTCGGCGAGGCCGGCGACGCGACGGCCACGCTCGACGCGGACCTGCTGACCACCGACGAGGAACGGAACCTCCTGCAGGCGGTTGCGCGGTTCCCGGTGGTCGTCGAGTCCGCGGCGGACGAACTCGAACCCCACCAGGTCGCGACGTACGCCCGCGACTTCGTGGACACGTTCAACGCGTTCTACCGGTCGTGTCCGGTGCTCGCCGACGACGTGGACGACGACCTGCGGGACGCGCGTCTCGCGCTCGTCGAGGCGTCGCGGAACACGCTCGCGAACGCGCTGTCCGTCCTCGGCATCGAGGCGCCGGCGTCGATGTAGCCTACAGCGCGCCGACGAACGCCAGCACGCCGTAGAGGAGACCGAGCGCCAGCAGGACGTAGAGAATCAGCCAGCCGGTCGAGATCGAGTTGTCGGTTGCCATACGCCAAAGCGGTCGCGCCGTTCGCTTAATCCTTCCCGTTCGACCCGAGGAGGCCGCCGGTCACCCGCGAGAGCAGCGACGGGCTCCCCCGTGTCCCTGGCTCGTCGGCGACCTCCGCGAGCGCGGCACCCGCAGCCGCCGACGCCTCCTCGTCGTCGTTCTGGAACGACAGCGGCGGCGACTCCCCGAGCAGTTCGTAGCCGAGTTCCCGGTAGGACTGCGCGGCGGGGCTCTCCTCGGCGAAGACGACCAGCGGTTCGCCCGCCTCCTCGCTGTCGGCGACGCCGCCGTCCTCCGGGATGGAGCCCAGCAGCGGAACGTCGAGGTCCGCCACCGAGTCCTCCGTGTCGACGCTCCCGGAGACCCGCGTCAACACGAGGCCCGCGACCTCGCCGCCGACGCGTTCGGCGAGCGCGAGCGTCTTCGCGGTGTTCTCAAGGGCCGCGCCCTGCGGCGTCGACACCAGCAGCACGTCGTCGGCGAGGCCGAGTGGCACGGTCGTGTCGTGGCTCAGACCGCCGCCCGTGTCCACGACCACCACGTCGTACGCCTCGCGGAGGTCCGCGGCCACGTCCCTGAGCTTCGAGGGGTCCGCGCGCCCGAAGTCCTCGATGTCCGTCCCGCCGACCATCACGTCCAGGTCGCCGGGCGCCGACCCGACGGCGTCCAGCGTCTCGGCGTCCCCCGCGAGAACGTCGTGCAGTGTCGCCGCGGCCGGTTCGACGGTGAGGACGGCGCCGAGGTTCGCCATCCCGAGGTCGTAGTCCACGAGCACCACCGACCGACCCGACTCCGCCATCGCGGCCGCGGCGTTCACCGCGGTCGTCGTCTTGCCGACGCCCCCTTTCCCGGAGGCGACGGCGAACACGTGCCCTGTCATGTGCCCGCATACGCAGAGCGCGACTTAAAGCGTTGGGCGCGAGTGGGGTCAAAGCTTACTTACCCGCTGGCCGGCTACTTCCGAGCAATGAGCGAGCAGGAGGGCGTACCGTCCGAGGACCGTCGGAAGTACGAGTTCCAGAAGGTGATCGAGGAGCTCAAGGACTACTCCGGGAGCGGCACGCAACTCGTCACCATCTACATCCCCCCGGACAAGCAGGTCTCGGACGTCGTCGCCCACGTCACGCAGGAGCACTCCGAGGCGTCGAACATCAAGTCGAAGCAGACCCGGACGAACGTCCAGGACGCACTCACCTCCATCAAGGACCGCCTCCGCTACTACGACACGTTCCCGCCGGACAACGGGATGGTCATCTTCTCCGGCGCCGTCGACTCCGGCGGCGGCCGCACCGACATGGTCACCGAGGTGCTGGAGTCCCCGCCCCAGCCCATCGAGTCGTTCCGCTACCACTGCGACAGCGAGTTCCTCACCGAACCGCTCCAGGAGATGCTCGGGGACAAGGGCCTGTACGGCCTCGTCGTCCTCGACCGCCGGGAGGCCAACGTCGGCTGGCTGAAGGGCAAGCGCATTGAGGCCGTCAAGTCAGCGAGCAGCCTCGTCCCCGGCAAGCAGCGGAAGGGGGGCCAGTCTGCACAGCGGTTCGCCCGTCTCCGCCTCGAGGCCATCGACAACTTCTACCAGGAGATCGCGGAGATGGCCGACGACCTCTTCGTCCCGAAGCGCCACGAACTCGACGGCATCCTCGTCGGCGGCCCCTCACCGACGAAGGACGAGTTCCTCGACGGCGACTACCTCCACCACGAACTCCAGGACCTCGTCCTCGGGAAGTTCGACGTCTCCTACACCGACGAGTCCGGCCTGAAGGAACTCGTCGACTCCGCACAGGAGACGCTCGCGGAAGCCGACCTGATGGACGACAAGGCGGACATGGAGGAGTTCTTCAAGGAGCTCAACGGCGGCGACCTCGCCACCTACGGCTTCGACCAGACCCGCCAGAACCTCATCATGGGCTCCGTCGACCGCCTGCTCATCTCCGAGGACCTCCGCAAGGACGTCGTCACCTACGAGTGTCCGAACGACCACGACGAGCGCGAACTCATCAACCAGCGCGCCGACACCCCCGAACACGAGTGCTCGGAGTGCGGCCAGGACGCCGAGGTCCTCGAACGCGAGGACGCCATCGACCACCTCATGAACATCGCCGAACAGCGCGGCACGGACACCCACTTCATCTCCACGGACTTCGAGAAGGGCGAACAGCTCCTCACCGCCTTCGGCGGGTTCGCGGGGCTGCTGCGGTACGGCACGGGCGTGTAAAAGCACTTTTTCCAGCGCTCGCGGATGCTGCTGTCGACCTCCTTACTTAGTCGTCTGCGTGCGCCAGTTCGAAGGGATACGGCGGGAGCCGTAGTTCGTCGAGACCCGGGAGGTGTTTGACGTCGTAGACGACTTTGAGTTCGTCCGTTACGGGGATGCCGTTGCAGGAGAGCCGGAACCCGCGGTCGAGGAGGTCCGTCGAGAGGACGTGGTCGACGGGCTGGGAGAGGTCGCCCTCGGCGACGGCGACCGCGCAGTTCGCGCACGCGCCACCGCGGCAGGCGTACGGCCATGCCCACCCGCGGCTCTCCGCGGCCTCGAGGAGGGACTCGCCGGGTTCGACGACGAACGTGCCGTGGTCGACCGGCCCGAGGTCGGCGTCGGCTGCCTTCTCGAAGAGGTCCGCGTCGTCGAGCGCCCAGCCGTGGTCGTCGAGGACCGCGTGGCTCAGGTACTCGACGGTCGTCTCCGCGGACACCGGCTGGTCGTCGACGCCGTCGGCGGTGTCGACGTCGCGGGGTTCGAGGGCCTCGTCGCTCTCGATGGCCTCGTAGGCCGCACGGACCAGCTTGAACGCCTCGACGGAGCCACCCTGGTCGGGGTGGGTCTCGATGACGCGGCGGCGGTAGGCTTCCCGGATCTCGTCGTCGTCCGCACCGGGGTCGACGCCGAGAATCTCGTGTGGGGAGTCCACAGAGAGGGTTACGGCCAGAGCAGAATAAGTCTCACCGCTGGCTACGTCATCGCGTCGCTGGAGACGCTGGGGTGGTCGCGGACGTACTCGACGAGACGGTCGACGTAGCTCTCGAAGGCGGGACAGGCGACGCCGCTGCCGGCGAGTGCACGACGGGCGTTCGGGTTCACGTACCGTGTGGGGTGCGTGAAGTAGTCCAGCGTCGCCGGCGGGATGCCGGTCAGCGACCGGCCGAACTCGGTGCCGAGCAGGCGCTTCGCGAGAGCGGGCGTCGACGGAACCGGGAGGACGTGGGTGCCGGTCGCGTCCGCGAGCAGGCGCGTGAGTTCCGGTATCGTCGACGGGTTCGGGTCGCAGAGCTGGTAGACCGCGCCGGCGTCGCCGTGCTCGGCGAGGTAGTCGACGGCGTCCACGACGAAGTTCCGGGGGACGACGTTGAGTTCCGTCGAGCGCGCACCGGGGAAGACGGGGAGCGGGGCGACGCCGGGACACCGGCGGAGCCACTGGAGGACGAAGTACGGACCGTCGTACTTCTGGGTCTCGCCGGTCTCGCTGTCGCCGACCGTGATGGCGGGCCGGTAGACCGACGCCGGCAGTCCCTCGGCCATCCGGTCCTGGACGAGCACCTCCGCTTCGAACTTCGTCGCCTCGTAGTGGTTGTTGAACGACTGTCCGACGTCGAGGTCGGCCTCGCCGAACACGCCGTCGTGGCGCCCGCTGACGTAGCAGGTGCTGACGTACTGGAACCGTCGCAGGTCGCAGTCCGCGGCGAAGTCGAGGACGTGTCTCGTGCCGTCGACGTTGACCGCCTCGCCGACCGCCCTGGTCACCGCGAGGTCGTAGACGGCGGCGAGGTGGAACAGCTCCTCGACGTCCCGCTGGAGGGCGTCCCGGCTGTCTGCACCGAGCCCGAGGTCCGGGTCCGTGACGTCGCCCTCGTGGAGGACGACGTGGTTCTCCCACTCCGCGCCCGCCAGTTCCCGAGCCCGGGCCGCCGCGGCGTCCCGGTACGTCGGCTGGACGAGACAGTGCACCGTGTCCGTCCGGTCGAGCAGTCGGTCGACGAGCGCGGACCCGAGGAACCCCGGGAAGCCGGTGAGGAAGACGCTCACCGCAGCCACCCCGGGAGTCGGGAGAGGACTCGCGTCCCCGCGGTCATCAGACGGGTCCACAGTTCCGTCGGGAGCGGCCCGGGGTCGACCCGGACGCCGCGCTGGACGGCGACGGTCTGCGATTCGGTGTACTTCAGGAGGCCCTCGTCGCCGTGCCGCCGGCCGAGTCCCGAGTCGCCCATCCCGCCCATCGGCGCGTCCGTCGACGCCCACGCGGCGGCGTACCCCTCGTTGACGTTGACGGTGCCGCAGTCGACGCGCCGGGCGACGCGCTCGCCCCGTGCCCGGTCGGCCGTCCAGACGGAGGCGTTCAGGCCGTACGGCGAGTCGTTCGCGCGTGCGACCGCCTCGTCGTCACCGTCGACGCGGTAGAGGCTCACCACCGGACCGAACGTCTCCTCGGCGTACGCCACCATCTCCGGGGTGACACCCTCCAGGACCGTCGGTTCGTAGACGTACGGGCCGAGGTCCTGGCGCTCGCGGCCACCGGTCAGCACCGACGCCCCATGCTCGACGGCGTCCTCGACGTGCCGCGTGGTCTTCGCCAGTTGGTCGGCGTTCTGGAGCGAGCCGACCTCCGGCCCGTAGTCGAAGCCGGTGCCCAGGCGGAGGGACCGGGTCGCGCCGACGAACGCGTCCCGGAACTCGTCGTAGACGGCGTCGTCGACGTACAGCCGTTCGGTGCTGATGCAGAGCTGTCCCGCGTTCGCGAAGCAGGCGCGGACCGCGCCGCTGGCGGCTCGCTCGGGGTCGGCGTCGTCGAGGACGAGCAGCGGGTTCTTCCCGCCGAGTTCCATCGAGCAGTCGACGAGGTTACGGCCGGCGCGCGCGGCGACCTCGCGGCCCGTGGCCGTCGACCCCGTGAAGCAGACGTAGTCCGTGTGGTCGACGAGCGCCGCGCCGACGCGCTCGCCCGCCCCTGGGACGACGGCGAACAACGCCGGCGGCAGGCCGGCCTCGACGAGGAGCCGCCGGGCGAGCAGTGCGACGTGCGTGGTCTGCTGTGCGGGTTTGAGGACGACGCCGTTGCCCGCCGCGAGGGCGGGGAGCGCGTCGGAGACGGCCAGTGTCACCGGGTAGTTCCACGGCGAGATCGCGCCGACCACGCCCACCGGCTGGCGGTGGACCGTGGTCTTCGTGAGGCCCGGGAGTGCGCCGCGGCGCCGCTCGCTCGCCACGAGTCCGGGCGCGACGTCGGCGTAGTGACTCGCCGTCGTCGCCACGTCCAGCACCTCCTCGAAGGCGTCACGGCGAGCCTTCCCCGTCTCCACCTGCGCGAGGTCCAGCAGGTCGTCCTGCGCGTCGAGCACGCGGTCGGCGTACCGGTCGAGGACGGCGACGCGCTCGCCCACGGGGCGCTCGGCCCACGCGTCCTGGGTCTCCCGGACCTGTGCGACGGCGGCCTCGACGTCCGTCTCGGTTCCGGCGGGAATCTCGCCCAGCGGCTCGCCCGTGTACGGCGCCTCGACCGGGATGCGGGCGCGGTCGCCCGTGACGACGAGGTCCTCGCGGAGGTCGGCCAGCCGGTCGGCGTCCGCCCACTCCGTGTTCATACCGGTCCTTTGGAGGCCAGCCTGTTAACTGCGGGCGCCGGGCTCAGATGAGCTGTTCGAGTTGCTCCCGGCGCCGCCCGACGTCCAGTTCCGGGTCGATAGACCCGTCGGCCGCGAGTCTGTCGAGGAACAGCAGGACGTCCACGCCCCGGCCCTCGGCGACGGCGGCCACCCTGTCGGCGTCCTCCCGGTGGAGGACGAGGCGGTCGAGGAGCGCGAGCAGCACGGCGAGGACCGCGCTCGTCTCGCCGTCGGTCGGGAACGCGTCGCTCACGGTCGTGAAGTCGGGGTAGTCCTCGGGGGCCTCGTCGGCCGGCGAGACGCGCAGGCAGTGCGTACAGATCGTCGCCCCGACGCGGTCGTCCGGCAGGTGCTCGTGGACCGTCTCGGGAACGGGGAAAACGAGTTCGTCGCCGCCGCAGTTCGGACAGGTCATGGCTCGACGTGGGACGCGCGGCGGTTTAGCCGACCCGGACTAGTCGTCCGAGGGTAGCTCGGCCTCGGCAGCGGCTGCTTCCAGTTCGAGGCGCTCCTCTTCCTTCTCGCTCTCCTCTTTCTTCGCCTTCACCTTCTTCATGCGGAAGATCTCCTCGCGCTCCTGCTCCTCGAGTTTCTGCTCGATGTACTCCTGGCCGTCGTAGAGGTCCGGGAGGAGCTTGAACTCCAGGGCGTTGACGCGGCGCTTGGTCGTCTCGATCTCCGTGAGCATCTTCTTCATCGCGGTCTCGACCTCCGCCGCGAGCACGATGGACTCGAGGAGTTCCTCGTAGGCCTCGGCGGCCTCGTCGATGCGGGCGCTCGTCCCGAGGATGCCGTAGCCGCGCTCGTCGAGGCTCTTCTTCACCTTCGAGGACTCGATCTGGGGGACGACGACGCCCATGATGTTCCGGGACTCGACGGTGATCTCGGGGTGCTCCTCGAGGGCCGCCGCGGCGCCCCGGACCGTGATGTCGCCCTCCATCGCGCGCGCCATGTTGATCTTCTTCTGTGCGGTCTCGTAGTTCCCCTCCAGGTCCTCGCGGACGTCCTGGGCCTGGTCGAGGATGTCCATGAACTCCATGATGAGGCCGTCACGCTTCTGTTCGAGCGTGTCGTGGCCCCGCTCGGAGAGTTCGATGCGGTCCTCGATCTCCATCAGGTTCTTGCGGGTCGGCTTGATGTCCTGAGCCATGCGGTCTCTTGTCCGGGGCTAGTTCTCGCAGGGAGGTAAACGTTTTCAGTCGCACCCGCGCGAACCACCGCGAGGACGCGGACTCGCGGCGAACGCGTCGCTGGCTACCAGAGAAAAAACGAAGAAAATCGTGTCCGAGTTAGTCCGCGGCCGCGGCTTCCTCTGCCTGCGCGTCCTCGACGTAGTACTCCTCGATGAGCTCCTCGTCGATGCGGTTGAGCTCCTCCTTCGGGAAGATGGAGAGGAGATCCCAGCCGATGTCGAGGGTCTCCTCGACGGAGCGGTCCGTGTCGTAGCCCTGGTCGACGAACTCGTCCTCGAAGCTGTCCGCGAAGTCGAGGTAGAGGTTGTCGCGCTCGGAGAGCGCCTCGCGACCGACGATGTTCACGAGGTCGCGGAGGTCCTCACCTTCCGCGTACGCCGCGTACAGCTGGTCGGAGACGTCGCCGTGGTCCTCGCGGGTGAGGCCCTCGCCGATCCCGTCGTCCATCAGCCGCGACAGACTCGGCAGGACGTTGACCGGCGGCGTCACGCCCTGGCTGTTCAGGTCGCGGTTCATCATAATCTGGCCCTCGGTGATGTAGCCGGTGAGGTCCGGGATCGGGTGCGTGTCGTCGTCACCCGGCATCGTGAGGATGGGGATCTGGGTGACGGAGCCGTCCCGGCCCTTGATGCGGCCGGCGCGCTCGTACAGCTGCGCCAGGTCCGTGTACATGTAGCCGGGGTAGCCACGCCGACCCGGCACCTCTTCGCGGGCCGCGCCGATCTCGCGGAGCGCCTCACAGTAGTTCGTCATGTCCGTGAGGATGACGAGCACGTGGTAGCCCTTCTCGAAGGCGAGGTACTCGGCGGTCGTCAGCGCCAGCCGCGGCGTGATGGTCCGCTCGACGGCCGGGTCGTCCGCGAGGTTCATGAAAACGACGGAGCGCTCGAGTGCGCCGGTGCGCTCGAAGTCGTCCATGAACTCGTTGGCCTCCTCGGCGGTGATACCCATCGCGCCGAACACCACTGCGAACTCGCTGCCCTCCTCGTCGCCGCCCTCCTCCTCCTCCGGCACGGAGGCCTGGCGAGCGATCTGGAGTGCGAGGTCGTTGTGCGGCAGGCCGGACGCCGAGAAGATCGGCAGCTTCTGGCCGCGCACGAGCGTGTTCATCCCGTCGACCGCGGAGACGCCCGTCTGGATGAACTCCTCGGGGTACTCGCGGGCGTGGGGGTTGATCGCCTCGCCGACGATGTCCTGGCGCTCCTCGGGGACGATGTCCGGACCGCCGTCGATGGGGTCGCCGGACCCGTCGAGGACGCGACCGAGGAGGTCCTCGGTCACGGGCATCTTCAGCGTCTCGCCCAGGAACCGGACGGACGCGTCCTGGCCGATACCTTCGGTGCCCTCGAAGACCTGGATGGCGACGAACTCGTCGCTGGACTCGAGCACCTGGCCGCGCTTCACTTCGCCGTTAGGTGCCTCGATCTCGACGATCTCGTCGTAGGCGACTGGCTCGTCGACGTCGACGAACACCAGCGGGCCACTGATCTCGGTGATTGTCTGGTACTCTTTCATTAGTACTTGTCACGCAGTTGCTCGGTGAGCTCTGCCTTGAGGTCCTCGATGTACGTCTCCCAGTCCTCCTGGACGCCCATGCGGTTGAGCTTCGGCGCCGCGTCGACGTCCTGGATCTCCTCCGGTGGGACGCCGGCGTCGAGCGCGTCGAAGGCCTCCTCGCTGAACGTCTGGATGGCCGTGAGCATCTTGTACGTCTTGGCGGGCTCGCAGTTCGTGTCCACGTCGTGGAGCGCGTTCTGCTGGAGCCACGCCTCGCGGAGGTAGCGAGCGACCTCCAGGGTGAGCTGCTGGTCGTCCGGCAGCGCGTCCTTGCCGACGAGCTGGACGATCTCCTGGAGTTCGGTCTCCTCGTCGAGGACGTCGACGGCCCACTGCCGGACCTCCGGGAAGTCCTCGGAGACGTTCTCGCGCCACCAGTCGTCGAGCTGGTCCTTGTACAGCGAGTACGACTCGGTCCAGTTGATGGCGGGGAAGTGACGCCGCTCGGCGAGGTCCGCGTCCAGCGCCCAGAACGTCTTCACGATGCGCAGCGTGTTCTGGGTGACCGGCTCGGAGAAGTCGCCGCCCGGCGGGCTGACCGCACCGACGACCGACACCGACCCCTCCTCGTCGTTGAGGGTGGTGTAGAGGCCGGCGCGCTCGTAGAACTGCGCGAGGCGGGCGGCGAGGTACGCGGGGTACCCCTCCTCGCCCGGCATCTCCTCCAGTCGGGAGGAGATCTCGCGCATCGCCTCGGCCCACCGCGAGGTGGAGTCGGCCATCAGCGCCACGTCGTAGCCCATGTCGCGGTAGTACTCCGCGATGGTGATGCCCGTGTAGATGCAGGACTCGCGGGCTGCCACCGGCATGTTCGACGTGTTCGCGATGAGGCAGGTGCGGGCCATCAGCGGGTTCCCGGTCTGGGGGTCCTCCAGTTCCGGAAAGTCCTCGATGACCTCCGTCATCTCGTTGCCGCGCTCACCGCAGCCGATGTAGACGACGATGTCCGCGTCGGACCACTTCGCCAGCTGCTGCTGGGTGACGGTCTTCCCGGAGCCGAACGGCCCCGGAATCGCGGCCGTCCCGCCCTTCGCGAGCGGGAAGAGGCCGTCCTGGATTCGCTGGCCCGTCACCAGCGGCGTCTTCGGCGTGTGCTTGTCTGCGGTCGGTCGCGCGCGGCGGACCGGCCACTCCTGGTGCATCGAGATCTCCTCGCCGGAGTCCAGCACCGCGACCGGCTCCTCGACGGTGAACGAGCCGGCCTCGATCTCGGTGACCTCGCCGCCGTCGCTGCGGGGCGGCACGAGCACCTTGTGCTCGATGCTGATCGTCTCGTCGACGGTGCCGAGCACGTCGCCGGCTTCGACCTCGTCGCCGACCTCGACGGTGGGCTCGAACGCCCACTCCTTCTCGAGGTCGATGCCGGGTGCGTCGACACCGCGGTCGAGGAACGCACCCATCTCCTCCTCGAGGACGTCGAGGGGGCGCTGGACGCCGTCGTAGATGGAGTCCAGCATCCCCGGTCCGAGGTCTACGGTGAGGGGTTCGCCCGTGTTGTCCACGGGGCCGCCCGGGCTGACGCCCGAGGTCTCCTCGTACACCTGGATGGTTGTGATGTCGTCTTCGATTTCGATGACCTCGCCCATCAGACCCTCGTCGCCCACGTAGACGACGTCGTTCATCTGGGCGTCGAGGCCCGTGGCGGTCACGACCGGACCACTCACGCTCTCGATCTCGCCGGAGTCAGTGATTACTTCTGCTTGGCTCATTCGTTCTCACTCTCACCTTCCTCGTCCGCCATCAGGTCGATCCCGATGGCGCGCTTGATCTGGTCGCGCAGTCCACTGCCGCCGGCGGCGCCGCCGCCGATCGTCACGAACGTCGGTTCGACGCTCGTCTCGACGCTCTCGCGGACCTGCCGCGAGAGGAAGTCGAGGTCCTCGTCGTGCATCACGGCGATGCCCACGTCCTCGTCGCCGAGGACCGACTCGACTGCGTCGTCGAGGCTCTCGTCCTTGTCGTCCTGGGGGACGTTCTCGAACTTCCGAACGCCCGCCAGTCGGAACCCGGTGGTGAACTCCGGGCTCCCGATGACGGCTATCTCCTGGCTCATAGGATGACGAGTTCCTCCTGAATTTCGTCCTCGCTCAGGCCGGCTTCCCGGCCGCGAGCGATGGCGCGGATGTTGTCTACTTCACGTTCCTTCGCGAGCACGTACGCGAGCACCGGACAGACCGACAGCGGGTAGACGTACGAGAGGTGGTCGGAGTACTCCAGCAGCGCCCGGTCGAGGGCGTGCTCGAACCCGATGAGGCTCTCTGCGGTCTCCAGTTCGTCCAGCGCTCCCGACAGCTCGTCGCCGTAGCGGCTCTCGCGGATGCGGGTGACGAGCTCCGAACGGTTGCCGACGAGCTGGTTCATCTCCGAGCGCGAGAACAGCGTCCCGCCCTCGATGAAGTACTCGCCGACGTCGACGTCGGCGCCCGAGCGGGCGAGTCGGAGCGCGTTCCGGGCGTTCCGGAAGTCGATCTCGGCGTGCAGGAACTCCGCGTACAGCGCCTGCGGGCTGTCGCTGTCGCCCACCGTCTGGGGAACGAGGTTCTCGTAGTACGCACGGTCCACTGCGTTCTCCAGCGGGACGAGTGTTCCGGTGGCCTCGTAGTCGGCGAACGCGGGTTCGAGGTACGGCCCGAACATCGTCCCGTCGAGCAGGTCGACGACCGCTTCGATGTTCTCGGCGGCGACCAGTCGGTCGAGGAACGCCTCGTCGAACTCGCCGGCGTCGATGAGGTCCGTGCTGATCTCCTCGTTGGTCGCGTCGGAGTACCGGCCGCGGAGCACCGTCTTGACGTTCCACGCGTCGAACTTCCGGAGGTAGCGGGCGACCTGCTCGTACAGGCGACCCTCGCTCCAGCGCAGCAGGTCGTCGAACGTCCGTGCGAGCGTCTCGTTCAGCGCGTACTCGATCAGGTCGACGCCGCTGTGGCGCGACCCGAGCGCGTTCACCGCGTCCTCGTACACCGACTCCTCCATGAAGCGGGCGATCTCGCCCGTCCCCATGCGGAGGAGCTTCCGGTAGTCGTCGTCGCTGAAGAGGCTGGCGCGGCGGTGACGGACGCGGGCGACCACGTACTCGTAGTTTGCCGTGCCGGACGCGCTCATTGGTCCTCGTCGAACAGTTGGGCGCTGATCTCCTTCAGGTTGTTCTCCCAGACGTCCTCGAGCACCGAGTCGAACGTGTTGTTCACTCGGACCCGTGACGCCTCGCTCTCTACCACGACGCCGCCGAGACAGTCGCGCTCGCCGGCGTACTCGTAGCCGTCGTAGTCGTCGAGGATCTCCGAGATGAGCGCCTCGTCGTCGGCGCGACCGTACACGCGGACGTCGACGCCCTCGTCGAACTCCACGGCGGCGGCGTCGAGCAGCTCGCGGGTGAGCTCCTCGCGCTCGTCGCCGTCGATGTCCGCGATCCGTTCGCGGACGGTCTCGCGGACCGTTTCGAGGGCGTCGCGGCGCGCTTCCAGACGCATCTGCTTGGCCTCCAGTTTCGCACTGGAGAGCTGCTGCTCGCGCTCGCGCTCGATCTCGCGGTCGGCCTCCGCTTCGGCCGCCTCGAGGGTGGCCTCCGCGTCCGCTTCGGCCTCCGCGACGAGGTCGTCGGCGCGCTCTTCGGCGTCTGCGCGAATCTCCTTCGCGCGCTCGCGGGCTTCGTCTCGGATGTCCTCAACTACTGTTTCCAGACTCATGGAATGGGGAAAACGGGGGGGTTACGCTGCGAACACGACGACGAGCGCGAGAATGACGAGGGTCTCCGGGAGGACCGTCAGGATGAGGCCCGTACCGAAGAGGTCGCGGTCCTCGGCGATGGCGCCGACGGCCGCGCTACCGATACCGCGCTCTGCGTAGCCCGCACCGAGAGCCGCGAGACCGACTGCGAGCGCCGCGGCGGCGTCGCCGGGGATAGCTGGAGCGTTAGCTGTACCTTCCTCTGCAAGGATCGTACCGATCTGGGCGAATATGTCGAACATTTTACTTAGTCCTCAGTGGTGTAGTTTCGCTGGTAACCGAACGGGTTGTACTTCTCGCCACCGCCCTCATAAAACTTGTTAAAGAACTCCACGTATTCGAGGCGTAGAGACTGTAAGCCGGCCGATGTGACGCCCAGCCCAAGTACGAGAGCGTGGCCTGCGACCAGCACGATGATGCCGCCGAGGATGCCGGCGGGACCCTGCCAGAGCAGACCGGGGAACAGCACCTCGCCGTGCGAGACGCCGTCCAGCATGAAGTGAGTCGCGTGTTCGGGCACCTCGATGGTCCACAGCCCGAACAGGTAATCGATCTGTTCGCCCGCGTCAGCGGGCACCTCCTCGTAGGCGCCGAACACGAGCAGGTTCACGACGTACGCCATCGCCGCCTTGGCGAGGAGCACTGCCGCGAGCCGCGTGTACGACACCGTGTGGACGAGGGCGTACGTCGGGCTCTCGACGAACCCGACCGCGCCCTCGCCGATGGTGAGGAGCACGAGGCCGACGAGCGCCACGACGAGGGCGGCGATCCCGACTTCCGGGGAGAACTCCGCGACCTCGTAAAGGAACTCGGGGCGAGGACCGCCCTCGCCCTGCACGTGCGTGCTGAACAGCCAGACGGTGACGCCGGCCATCAGCATGAGCTTCGCACCGGACTCCGTCATGGCCGTCTTCAGGCCGTGTGCACGGCTCTCGTTGACGATGCCGAACACGTAGGCGACGACCAGGTGGAGTGCGCCCGCGACGAGGCTGAGCGTCAGCCACAGGCTCGCGAAGGCGCCGACGTGCAGCCCCTTCTTCAGCGGCGCGTCCTCGAGGCCGACGACGCCGGTCCACAGGTACTCGGTGATGAGGTGGAGACCGAAGAACTCGCCGTACAGCACGCCGAAGATGCCCGTCGCGATGCCGGCGAGCATCGCCACGCCACCGAGCTTGTTGATCATGTCGCTGTCGAAGCCCGCGTACAGCCAGTAGCCGATGGCCGTGTACAGGATGCCGTACCCGAGGTCCCCGATCATGAAGCCGTAGAAGGCGGGGAACGTCAGGAACAGGACGATCGTCGGGTCGATCTCGGTGTACTTCGGCCGGTTGATGACCTCGGTGAGCGCCTCGAACGGGCGCACCGGACCGGGGTTGTCCTGGACGACCGGCGGGCTGTCGTCACCCTGGAACTCGACGGTGGTGCCGCCGTCCGCGGCGGCAGCCGGAGCGTCACCGTCCTCGGCGGCCTGCGCGGCCTCCTCGTCCGAGGGCTGGTGGTGCTCCTCCGGTTCGTAGTCCGCAACTTCGAGTTCCTCCACGGCGGCGTGCTCGCCGACCGCGGTCTGGATCGCGTCCTCGAACGTCGAGTACTCCTCGGTGGGGATCCAGCCCTCGGCGACGAACGCGTGCTCCGTCGTCGCGAACTGGAGTGGCACCTCGGTCTTCTGGACGTCGATGGTGAGTTTCTCCTCGGCGGCCAGCAGGAAGCCGGCGTGCTCCCGCCGGAGCTCGTCGAGTTCGTCCTCGACGCCTTCGAGGTCCGCCTCGACGTCCCGGCGCTCGGCGCGCAGGTCGTCGAGGTACGCCTCGGGGCGTCCCTCCGCGTCGGGGATCTCCAGTCGGGCGAAGTCGACGCCGACGAGCGCGTCGTCGAGCGCCTCCGGGTCGTCGTCGCTCGGGTAGACGAAGACGCCGACCGTCTCGTCCCCCTCGAACACCTCGTACGCCTCGACGGCGTCCGCGGCGTCCAGTTCCGCTCGGATGTCCCCGGCGTCGCCGTGGCCGACGGCGACCTGCAGGCTGTCGTAGCCCGACAGCAGGTCGAGGTCGAGTCCGAGGTCGGCGAACGGCGCGACGGCGTCGATGCGCTCCTCGACCGCCCGGAGGTCGTCCTCCAGTGCGGTGCGCTGGTCGTCGAGGTCGTTCACCTCGACGCGGATCTCCTCGAGTTCCGTCTCGAGGGCCTCCTCGCTGACGATGCGGGTCGGTCCCGCGTCGTCCGGGGAGACGTCCAGGATGGACTCCAGCGAGCGGACGGTGACGAGCTTGTCCGACGCTTCGTCGGCGCCCGCGAGCGGGTCGCCGACGTCGAACCCCTCGATGGAACCGTCGTAGTCCGAGAGGTGGACCAGGTCGAGGTCGTGGGTGGCCTCGATGACGTCGCCCAGCACGCGCTGGGAGCCCGCCACCGAGACCTTGCTCATCTGCTCAGGTCTGAGCATGTACCGCCTCCGTGAACCGTTCGAGGGCGAACTCGACCGCGTCGGAGACGTTCTCCTCGGCCTGCGCCCGCAGCGCCTCGCGCTCGGCTTCGCCCTCCTCGAGGATGCGATCGCGTTCGGCCTCGATGTCTTCCCGTGCCGATTCGAGCCGTTCGTCTCTCAGTTCGCGAGCCTCCGCCTCCGCGTCGCTGCGGATTTCATCGGCTCGCGACCGGGCCTCGGACAGCCGCTGCTCGCGGTCCCCCTCGGCCTCCGCGACGATGTCGTCGGCGTCCGATTCTGCCGATTTGATGTCTTCGAGAACCTCTGCTCTTGGCATGCGCTCTACCGGTTGAGGGTTTGCCTACGGGCTATATGGTAGTTGCGAAGTCCAGGCCGTAACGCAAGCTATTATGCTGGTACGGAGTCAAATCTCGGCCAATGGGAGTCCTGGAGAACAAGTCGCGGGCCCGCACCTTCTACAAGTACCTCTCGAAGGTGTACGACCGCGTCAATCCGTTCGTCTGGAACGAGGCGATGCGCGACGAGGCGCTCGCGATGCTCGACATCGACGCCGACGACCGCGTCCTCGACGTCGGCTGTGGCACCGGTTTCGGCACCGAGGGGCTGCTCGAACACACCGAGCACGTCTACGGTCTCGACCAGAGCCCCCACCAGTTACAGCAGGCGTGGAAGAAACTCGGGAAGCACGACCCGGTGGCGTTCCACTTCGGCGACGCCGAGCGCCTGCCGTTCAAGGACGGGAGCTTCGACGTGGTCTGGTCATCGGGCTCCATCGAGTACTGGCCGAACCCCGTCACCGGCCTCCGAGAACTCCGGCGCATCGTCGAACCCGGCGGCCAGGTGCTCGTCGTCGGCCCCGACTACCCGAACTCGGCGGTGTTCCAGAAGATCGCCGACGCCATCATGCTGTTCTACGACGAGGACGAGGCCGACCGGATGTTCGACGAGGCCGGCTTCGTCGACGTCGAACACCGGGTGCTGCAGGCCAAGCCCGGCAGTCCGCGGGCCATCGCGACAGTGGCCCGCGCGCCCGACCAGCGTGAGGGCGCGGACTGAGCGAGCGGTGACCGGAGGGAACCGCGAGCCGCGCCTCCGAACGGGACGAAACGGCGGACGCCGCGTAGCCCGACGAGCGTACAGCGACGCACCGCGTCTACGACTGTTCTTCGACGGTAGTGCTCGCGCCGGCCACCGGGCGGCCCCGGACGCGTAGTTCCACCTCGACGTCGGCGCCAGCAGACAGCGCCGGGTCGTTCGTGGCGGCGACGCTGAACGCCGTGGACTCGCCGACCCGCCACGTCGAGTCGTCGGCGACGTTGAACGGTCCCGTCGGGCCGCCGTGGAACCCGCGAGCCGCGAAGAACGGCACCGGCGGCTGGTGGTCCAGCGGCTCGCCGTCGACGACGACGCGCACGTCCAGGTTCCCGACGGTTATCTCGGGCCCCGAGACGAGCGTCAGCGACACCCGGCCGTCGGCGGTCGCCTCGGCCACGACGCCGCGGTTCGGCGGTGGTTCGGCCGACAGCTCCGGGAGTGCGAGCGCGACGACGGCGGCGGCGACCACCGTGACGACGAGCAGGAGGACGACGGCGACCGGAGCGTACCCGCGAGCCACGTGACGGGGTGGTCCCGGCCTCGTACAAGAAGTCTCGCGTCGCTCGCGGGCGTGCAGAACATCGAGGCCACTGGGAGCCAGTGGGCCACTCGGGGTCAGTCTGGCGTGGCGGCCGGATGAGCCGTTACGGCGCGGGTCGCGCCGTCACGTTCACTTCGAGTTCGACGTCCTCGAAGGTCGCCGCCACCGCGTACTCGCCGGCGGGGCTAAGCAGCCACAGCTTGCCGTCGGGGCCGGTAGAGCCGACCTCCGTTCCGTTCAGGGCGACCGTCGCGTCGACGGGCGCACCGGTCGAGTTCTCGACCCTGACCTGCACGGGGCCACCCGTGTACGTCCGCGAGACGAGCATCGTGGTGTTGTTCGCCGACGCGGTCGCCTCGACGTCGACCGGGTGCTGCGAGAGGGACTTCCACTGGCGTTCGACGAAGACCCGCTCGGTCGTCGGGTCGATGTACGCCACGAGGCGGCCGTGCGTGTGGTCGACGCTCGACTCGAAGGCGTAGCCCCGGAGGAGTCGGGTCGACGGTCCGCCGGAGTTGTTCCAGACCCACGGGTAGAACTCCTGGACGATGCCCCGGACGTCGGGGACGCTGTTCGCGACCTCGGGGTCGAGGTTCCCCGGCCGGTAGGTCTCCCGGACGTACTGGCCGTCGATCGTCGAGAGCATCACGCCGTCTCCCACGGCGACGTGGACCCGGAGGCTGTCCCGGTCGCCGGTGACGACGTCGGCGACGCGGTCGCGAACGGGGCCTTGGACGGTCGCGAGCTGTGCGCGGAGGTGGCTGATTCGCGTCCGGGTAGCGTCGTCGATGATCGCGTACGCGTACAGCGTCTCGTCGGTCGTCGGGCGGCCGAGGTAGTTGCGCAGACTCTCGGCTTCGGCGTGGATCACGCCCAGCTGCGTGACGTACTCCCGGGCGCTACTTTCGCCGGCGGCGAACGCCGCACGGGCGTTCTGCTCGCGTTCGCGGAGCGAGGCGACGCGCTCTGCCGCCCACGTGGTGGCGTTGTCGAGGATAGCGCGCTTGGCGGCCTGGCTCTCGGCCGCGTCGAGGCGCTCCGAGACGGTCTCGATCCGGAGCGACGCGTCGAAGTCGTCGTAGCCGGCGTCGAGCGAGTCGGTCACCGACGCGTTCGGCGACTGGAACTGGGCGGCGTCGGCGTTCGTCAACAGTAGCACCCGAGTGGTGTTCTCGGAGACGCCGACGACCGGGTCGTCGCCGGGTTCGACGGGGGCCGTGACGGCCCCGCCGGCGGCGAGGGTGGCTGCCGCGCCAGCGACGACGAGGAGGAGCGCGGCGAGTAGCGGGGGGACGCGGGACATAGGGTGGCGTTCGTGGCGCCGGGTCAAAAACGATGCGGACGTGGCGGCGTTGAATTAACGTGGATGGAAAGGACTTTGCCCGAGCGGGGTGGACGCAAGGACGTATGCGACAGGCCGCCCTCCTCGTCGCCCTCGTCTGTGTTGTCGCCGTGCCGGTGGCCGGTGCGGTGGGAGCGACGGGTGGACAGTCGGCGGTCCAGCAGGACGACCTGGTGACGAACGGGACGGAGATCTCGATCCACCTCCAGCCGAACGGGGACGCCCGCTGGAACGTCTCCGCGAGGTACGAGCTGGACGACGAGAACGACACGGCGGCGTTCGGCCGCGTCGCCGAGCGATTCAAGGCCGGCGAGACGGACAACGGCTTCTCTATCGGCGTGTTCCGGGCGGCCGCGCCACAGGTGAGCGAGCAGGTCGGTCGCGAGATGGAGATCCGGGACGACCACCGGACCGCGACCCAGATCGACAACGCGAACAACTCCACGGGCGTGCTCACCCTCCAGTTCACGTGGACGAACTTCACCCAGGTGGACAACGAGACGCTGGTCGTGGACTCGTTCGCGGGGTCGTGGTTCGGCGACCTCCGCGGGGGCCAGACGCTCACGATCCGGCCGCCCGAGGGGTACGACACACAGAGCGTCCAGCCGGCACACAGCACGGTCGGCGGCGCCTACCAGTGGGTCGGCCCACAGGCGTTCGAGGACGGTGAGCCGGTCGCCGAGTTCGCGGTCGCGGGGTCGGGTAACAGCTTCACCTTCGACAGCGTGACGATGGTGCTGCTTGGCGTCGGAGGGGCCGTCGTGCTACTCGGCGGTATCGTGGCGTGGACGTACGTCCGACGGCAACCTCCGTGGTCCGACACCGGGGACGACGAGCTGCCGGCGAGTGGCGAGGAGGCGGCGGCCGGCGCAACAGCGGGCGCAGCCGGCTCGGGTACCACGAGCGGCGACGGCGGGGACGCCGCCATCGACCCCGAGCTACTGAGCGACGAGGAGCGCGTCGAGCGCCTGCTCCGCGAGCACGGTGGCCGGATGAAGCAGTCGAAGATCGTCGAGGAGACGCGGTGGTCGACGGCGAAGGTCTCGCAGTTGCTGTCAGCGATGGACGACGAGGGGCGCATCGAGAAGCTCCGCATCGGCCGGGAGAACCTCATCTCGCTGCCGGGCGAGGGCGTCAACGACGAGTAAACCCGTCGCGTCGCCCCGACGGTTCCGAAAACGTTTACGTCCGTCCTACCGATTCACGGAGTGATGAAGGTTCTCGTCACCGTCAAGGAGGTGGCTACCGTCGAGGACGACTTCGAGATCGCCGGCACCGAGATCGACAGTACGTACCTCGACTACGACCTCAACGAGTGGGACGACTACGCCGTCGAGGAGGGCGTACAGCTGGCCGAGGCCGGCGACGACGTTGAAGTCGTCGCGGTCACCATCGGCCCGGAGCGCTCCGAGGAGACCATCCGGATGGCGCTCGCGAAGGGGCGGACCGCGCGGTCCGCGTCTGGGACGACGCCATCGCGGACGTGGAACTGCTCGACGTGGAGACGAAGGCCCGTCTGCTCGGCGCGGTCGTCGAGGCCGAGGAGCCCGACGTCGTGCTGTCGGGCGTGCAGGCCAACGACGACAGCTTCGGCGCGACCGGCGTCGCGCTCGCCGAACAGGTCGGGTTCCAGTGGGCGGCGGTCGTGAACGCCCTCGACACCGAGAAGGTGCTCGAGGAGGGCGTCGCGTCCGTCCGCCGCGAACTGGAGGGTGGCGTCGAGGAACTCACAGACGTCGAGCTCCCGGCCGTGCTCACCATCCAGACCGGTATCAACGAGCCGCGGTACGCCAGCCTGCGGGGCATCCGGCAGGCCCAGTCCAAGGAGATCGACCCCCAGAGCCTCGACGACCTCGGCCTCGACGCGAGCGCCGTCGAGAGCAGCTTCGACGTCACCGCGATGTACGAACCCGAGAGCGAGAGCGACGCCCAGTACCTCGAGGGCGACGCCGGCGAGCAGGCCGCGAAGCTCGCTGACGTCCTCCGCGAGAAGGGGGTGGTCGGCGAATGACCGTCCTGGCCGTCGCCGACCACCGCCGCGGCGAACTGCGCGACGTGAGCTTCGAACTGCTGACCGCGGGCCGCGAACTCGCCGACGCCGCCGACACGGAGCTCCACGTCGCCGTGGTCTCCGGCGAGACCGAGACGTTCGCCGACGAGTTGAACCGCGAGGGCGTCGACGCCGTCCACACCGTCGACTACGGCGAGGAGTTCAACCACGACGTGTACGCGCAGGCCGTCACCGCGCTCACGGAGGACCTCGACGCGGAGTTCCTGCTCGTCCCGAACAGCGTCAACGGCCTCGACTACGCGCCCGCCGTGGCGACGCGACTCGACCGCCCGTACGCCTCCGATGCGGTCGGCCTCGCCTACGACGGCACGCTCGAGGTCACCCGCGAGATGTACGGCTCGAAGGTCGAGACCACCGTCGACGTCACCGAGGGCCCCTACGTGGTGTCCATCCGGAGCGGCGAGTGGCCGCCCGCGGAGGGCGTCGGCGAGGCCGAGATCTCGGCGTTCGACTTCGCACCCGACGAGGACGCCATCGGCTCGACCGTGCGCGGCTTCGAGGAGGTCGGCGGCGGCGACGTCGACATCAGCGACGCGGACTTCCTCGTCTCCATCGGCCGCGGCATCGAGGAGGAGGAGAACCTCCCGCTCGTCGAGGCGCTGGTCGAGGCGACCGGCGCGACGCTCTCCTCCTCGCGGCCCATCGTGGACAACGAGTGGCTCCCGAAGAACCGGCAGGTCGGCCAGTCCGGCAAGCACGTCACGCCCGACGTCTACCTCGCCATCGGCATCTCGGGCGCCGTCCAGCACGTCGCCGGGATGAAGGGCGCCGAGACGATCATCGCCATCAACACGGACCCGAACGCGCCCATCTTCGACATCGCTGACTACGGCGTCGTCGGCGACCTCTTCGAGGTCGTCCCGGCACTCATCGAGGAGTTCGGCGGCGAACCACCGAGCGTCTGAGGGTAGTCTGCGGCCGGAGGCCGCGGTTCACTCGCCGGAACGCAGTGACGGCGAGGGGTTTTTAGTCCAGATTTTTGCGAGGAGTGGTCGCCGCAGGCGACCCGACGAGTAAAAAGGTGGTTGACCGGAGTTCGGCGGCGAACCGCCGAGCGTCTGAGACAGCAGACGGTCCTTCTTACTCGCGCAGTCCCGTTTCGAGACAGTCCAGCACCGCCGGCCAGGCGTCTTCGCCCGCTCTGGCGGTGGCTCGCTGGCGCGTCTCGTCGCCGAACCCGCCGAGCGGCGCGTACGGCGTGCCGATCAGGTGGCCGACGTCGTCGTAGGTACGATGCTCGAAGTCGTGCGGGAACTCGTGTTCGCGGAGACGGTCGGCGACGGCCTCGGAGAGCCGCCGGGAGTTCCACACCTGGTCGTCGCCGCCGGAGAGCAGGAGAACCGGGCCATCGGTCTCCTCGACGGCGGGCGTCACGTCGGCGACCGGTTCCTCGTCGAGGTCCTCGAAGCGCGGCGCCTCCTCGGCGGTGAGGTGGGGGACCACCTCGCCGTCGTCGAGCCAGGCGGGGTCGTCGCGCGGGGTGTCCCAGGGGACGCTCCCCGAGTAGGAGACGACGGCGCCGACCCAGTCGCGGCGGGCGCCGAGGAGGAGCGCGAGTTCGGCGCCGCGGGAGACGCCGACGCCGCCGAACTGCTCGCCCGCGACCGCGTCCTGGTCGCGGAGCCAGTCGGCGGCGTCGTCGACGTACGACAGTGGGACGTTCGCGAGTTCGTCGGGGAGCGCGTCGTGCTCGCCGGCGTAGTGGAGTGCGAGCGTGGCGAACCCCTCGGTCGCGAGGCGGCGAGCGCCGTCGTCGGACAGCCTGCCGGCGGAGCCGTGGAGGTCGACGACGCCGGGGTGTGGGCCGTCGCCCGGCGGGCAGTAGAGCGTGCCGGCGACGCCGTCGCGGTCGACGTCGCGTGCGGTGACGTCGTCGCTCCACCGGACGCGCGTGACGGTGCGGGTGGCGCTGTCGTCTTCGGTCGCGGCGTGGAGGTCGACCGTGTAGCTGGGGCCGCCGAGTGCCGGGAAGCGAACGTCCTCGTCGTCGGGCCGCATCGACCAGAGCCACGCCATCGGTTCGGCGCCGGACCAGGTGCCGGCGTCGGGGGCGTCGGTCGCGAGGTCGACGACGCCGTCGTCGTCGCTGGTGAGCGTCGCCGTAGAGCGCCACTCGACGCCGTCTTCGGCGGTGAGTGTAGCGTCGAAGTCGACGGTCGCGTTCGGTGGTGCGCCGGTGACGCGGATGGGCGTCGGTTCGTCGTTGGGAGCGCGGTCGGGTGCGTCGATGGCGAGCGTGCCGGAGTTGTCGTCTGTTGTCATGAGGGAGTCGTGACTGTTCGGTCTGCGAACCGTACGTCGGCGGGTATCGGCCGACTCGTGGCTGGTGAGTCGGGAACAGTTGCTACTGGAGAATCGGCAAAGAGAGTTGTGGTTTCGATTAAGTTTACTGCTTGCTTACATATTCGCAGGGCTGCGGGTTAACGTTTTTCCAGAGAACGTTGACACGTCTCGTCAGTTCACCGTCATCCGCGGCGAGACGACGAAGGTGACAGTGCCGTCACCGTCGGCGATGTCGAACGCCGCCTCGACGGGCGCCTCCTCGCCGAAGCGCAGGCGAACAGGGCGGTCGGTGGGGACGGCGCGGTTCACCGACGCGAGGTAGTCCAGCGAGAACAGCGAGTGTGCGGGGCCGGCGTCGAACGCCGCGCAGTCCTCGCTCGGGAACTCGACTTCGATGGAGTCGGTGTCGCCCTCCGCTCGGACGTAGAGCGCGTCGTCCTCGACGCCGAGCGCGAGGTAGTCCGCGACCATCTCGGCGGCGTCGACGGCGCGAGCGAACCCCGCGCCGGGGAGCGTAGCCGACGCCGTGTACTGGTCCGCGAGGTCGACGCGGTCCGGTGGCGAGCGGATGGCGTCGGGGTCGACGAGCGCGAGCGTGTAGGCGAGTTCGCCGACGCGGACGTGGAGCATCCTGGTCTCGGCGTCGAACGCGAGGCGCACGGCCTGCCCGCTGTCGGCGATGCCGACGACGTCGCGGAGGCGGTCGAGGGCGATTCCGAGCCGGAGGTCGGTATCCGCCGCGTCGTACGCCTCGAAGGCGTCGGCGTCGAGGGACAGCGACACCATGCCGACGGTCGCCGGATCCATCGCGTCGACCGCGATGCCGTCGTCCTCGGTGCGGACGACACACTCGTCGACGAGGACCGAGAGGGCGTCGAGGGTGGTGCCGAGCGTGTCCGCGGAGACGACGGCGGAGAACGCGGGGTCGGTGGGCGTCTGCGAGTCGGTCGAGGAAGCGCGTGTGGCCGTGTTCTGGGTCATGGTCCGTGGGTCCGCGCTCCGGGGCGTGCGCTCCGACGAGCGGTCGGTCCCGGCGAACGCGTCTGTCCAGAGACACTCCCAGACCGTCCTTAAGCGTTATCTAGGAAATCGACAACGAATCGCCATCGATAATCCGAAGTGAGTTATCTTTATATCCCTCTTCCACAGTTCGTAATCCGTATCAAGTTATGTCCGGTTCCAGCGAGCGCGGGCGCGGCGTCCTCACCGAGGCCGACCGCGCGTTCCTCCGCGGCGACCGAGCACTGTCGAGCGTGCAGGCCGAGCGGAACGCCCGGGCGCGCATTCGGGATCGAGTGTACGACGCGCTGCTGGACTTCGAGGTGCTCGTCGAACACCTCGCGGCCCGCGACGTCCAACTCGTCTTCGGGAAGCGCGCCGACGAGGCGGACGGCGCGGAGGCCTTCGACGCGTTCGTCTCGACGCTCGCGTTCCTCTACGGCGGCGTCGACCACACCGACCTCGACTTCGAGACGGTGCTCCGGGAGGGTGTGAACCTCGCGGAGGCGACCGAGGACCGCGGCGCGACCGTCGACTTCGACGTGACCTACCACGCCCTCGACGTCGACCACCTCCGGGAGAAACTCGACGACGGCGAGTCGCTGTCGCTGACCGAGATCGCGTACCTCTACGAGTCCGACGACGTGAGTCCGGAGGAACTCGCCGAACTCGTCGGGGAGTCGCGGGCCGCGGACGTCGACGACGGCCGCGTCCAGTCGAAAGTGACCGAGTTCTGAGCGAAGTTCTGTCCCGTGGTAGCCGACGCGGCGTCCGCTGGCCGCGCTCGCGGGCGAATCCCGTCATATATTTCCGCGCGAGTCCCCGAGAGGCGGGTAATGGAGTACGTGGAGGCGCGGCGCGCGGCCATCGAGGAGCGCCTCGAGGAGACCGTCGCCGCGGTCGAGCCCCCGGAACTCGGCGCGGAACTCGAACACGTCGTGCTGGCGGGCGGGAAGCGCGTCCGGCCGACGCTCACGGTGCTCGTCTGTGAGGCCGCGGGCGGCGATGGCGAGGACGCCCTGGACTTCGCGGTCGGCGTCGAACTCGTCCACAACGCCTCGCTGGTCGTCGACGACATCATCGACCAGTCGGACGTCCGCCGCGGCGAGCCGAGCGCGTGGGCGGCCTTCGACTACGGCCCCGCCATCGTCGCGTCGAACGGCCTGCTCGGGGAGGCGTTCGCGCTGTTCTCGCGGGACCCCCGGGCGATGGAGTGTGTCACCGACGCGCTCGTCGACCTCGGCGAGGGCGAGGCCATCGAACTCGTCGACCGGCCGGAGACCGAGGCCGAGTACATGGAACTCGCGCGCCGGAAGACGGGGGCGCTGTTCCGCGCCGCTGCTGAGCTCGGTGCCATCGCGGCGAACGCCGACGGCCGCACGATAGAGGCGCTGGGCGAGTACGCCGAGCGCGTCGGCGTCGCGTTCCAGATCCGGGACGACGTGCTGGACGCGACGGCCACCCCCGAGGACCTGGGGAAGCCGGCGGGCATCGACGAGGCGATGGACCGCCCGAGCATCGTGCGCGTCACCGACCGCTCACCCGCGGAACTGAACGCGCTCGCGGAGGCCGAGGCCGAGCGCGCGATGGGAGCCCTCGACAGCCTCGACCTCCCCTCGGGCGAGGCCTACGACTACCTGGAGTACCTCGCGGAGTTCGTCGTCTCCCGGGAGACCTGACGCCTCAGGCCGCCTCGGGGTTGCCACGCCACGACTCGACGACGGCGAACGTCAGCGTCGAGAGCACGCTTACCAGCGTCCCCGCCGTCAGTACGGCGGCGAGTTCCGTCAGCGTGACGTAGTCGAGGAAGAACGCCGACAGCATGTGGAGCACCGCAGCTATCGAGAGCACGTAGAACGGTGCGTTGAGGTAGCGCCAGCGGAAACGGTCCGCGAGGTACTCGTCGGTGACCTGGCCGAGACTCGTCGTGAGGCCCGCGGCCGCGAACCACCGGACGGCGCCGAACGTGAGCGCGGCGAGCACCGTCGACGGCGCGATCGGTCCGTCCGCGGCGCGACGCACCTCCTCTAACTGGTTCATGCCCTCGACACCGCCGATGACGAGCAGCGCCGCCGCGACGACGTACGTGATGAGCGTGACGCGGCCCGTGTACAGCCCCGAGCGCACGCGCTCGACGGTCTCGTCCACCGTCGATTCGAGGCCCAGCCCCCGGAACAGGACGTAGAGCCCGAACACCGCCGAGGAGACGCCGAGCACCGCCCCCGGCAACCCGAGCAGGTCCGCGAGCACCGCGAGCGGGTAGATGAGCAGTAACACCCCCAGCGGGACGAGGATGGTCCCCCGCGTCTCGGGGTCGTTCATCACCTGCTTCAGCGTGTAGTACATCGACTCGAGGTCCTGGGCCTGGCGCACGACGACGCGCTTGACTGCGTCGATGGGTACCCGCGAGCGGATGACCGGGACCACGGACTCGTCCTGGGCGCCGTCGGTGACGACGACCGCGCGCACGGGTTCGTCGGTGCGGATGGTGGCCAGCACTTCGTCGACTTCGCGACCGACCTTCCGGTTGGCGGCGACGTCCCCGCGTTCGAGGCCAGTGACGGCCGCGACTTCGACCGTCTCGTCGGTGCTGTACTGGTCGTGGAGGTGGACACCCTCGAAGAGGACATTCACGTCGCTGTCCTCGGGGTCGGCCTCCGCGAGCGAGACCGCGGCGTGTTCGACCTCGTTGCGGCCGACTACGGGCGTCGGCACTCCCGTCTTGCGCCCGAGGTCGTCGTCGAGGTCGACACACAACACCAGCAGCATCTGTCCGCCGCTACGCGACAGCGGTATATCTGTTTTCGGGAGTCGCCAGTTTTCGGCGTCGAGCGGCGCGCTCTCCGGCGGTCGGTTCCCGCGAAGGCCTTAACTCTCCGGGAGGCGTACCACTGTACTGGTGACAGAGAATGGCAACCCAACAGCGACTGCTATCCGGTGCGACCGCACTGCTCGGGGCGTGGATCCTCGCCTCCGCGTTCGTCTACGAGCTCGGTGACAGCCACTACCTGAACAACATCGTCGTCGGCGCGGCCATCGCCGCGCTCGGGGCGTACGCGCTCTGGCGCGCGGTGACGCGGGACGACCGGCGGTACGCCCTCGGACTGGCGGCCCTCCTCGGCCTCTGGATGATCGCCGTGCCGTTCGTGCTGGACGCGGCGACGGCGCCGTCCTGGAGCGACATCGTCTCGGGCCTGCTGGTGTTCGCACTCGCCGGCTACGACGCCTACCGGTCCGGGCGCCGGGCGCCGACGACGCGCACCGAACAGGAACCGGCCCGGTAACACCAACCTACCCGTATTTTCGCTCGCCGTAACGGTCATAACCGTCGAGTCCTCGGTGTACTGTGTGACGCGAGCCGAACCGTCGTTCCGGGAGATGTTCCGCGCGTTCCCACAGCGGACGCTGGTGCTCTCCGTCGTCCCCGTCCTCGTTGCCGTTCTGCAGTCCGTGAACGTCGTCGTCCACGACCTCCCCGTGCTGTACGGCTCGGGGTTCGCCGTGGTACTGCTGGGCTGTTCGGCGGTGTTGACTCGCCAGCAGCTCGCCGCGTTCCGGACGCGGACCCTCGAGGACGAGTGGCTGGACCGGACGAAGTAGGACGGGGTTGTCCGCGTGGTGACGTTCGTACGCCGGCGTTACCCCGAGGTAGCGGGTGCAGACGCGACAGTTCCCGCCCCCGATTCGAGGGTGGAACGGTTTCGCAGTGCCGTCCGTCGCGGCCTTTCGCACGCTTTTTGAGTCTCCGCGGAGTACGACTGTTCCAACGAATGATCTCCAAGGGCTGTGAGCAGTGCGCGGAAGGGGGGAAGATGGTCCTCTTCGTCTACGGCTACTGCGACCAGCGCGACTGCTTCTACTGCCCGCTGGGGGAGAACCGGAAGAACGTCCGGCAGGTGTACGCCAACGAGCGCCCCGTCGAGGAGGACGCGGACGTGATTCGCGAGGCGAAGGCGATGGACGCCCTCGGGACCTCCATCACCGGCGGCGAGCCACAGGAGGCGATGAACAAGACCTGCCGGTACCTCCGCCTCCTCAAAGAGGAGTTCGGCGAGGACCACCACACCCACCTCTACACGGGCATCACGGGCGGCCGCGAGAACATGCGGCGCCTGAGCGAGGCGGGCCTCGACGAGATCCGGTTCCACCCGCCGTACGAGCAGTGGGGGGACCTCCACGGCACCGAGTGGGAGGAGATCCTCTACGTCGCCCGCGAGGAGGGACTCACGCCCGCCTTCGAGATCCCCGGCATCCGCGCCGAGGAGGAGTTCCTCGAGTTCCTCGACGAGGGCGCCGCGGACTTTTGCAACGTCAACGAGTTCGAGATGAGCGACGGGAACTACGAGCGCATGCAGGAGGAGGGATACGAACTCCAGGAGGACCACATGAGCGCCGTCGACGGGTCGAAGGCGGCCATCCTCGAGGAGATGGGCGACCACGAGCGCGTCTACTTCTGCACGAGCGTGTTCAAGGACGCCGCGCAGCACCGCTCGCGCCTGAAGCGGATGGCCCGGAACGTCCGCCGGGAGTTCGACGAGGTGACCGAGGACGGCACGCTCGTCTACGGGAAGACGACGGTCAGCCCCGACCGCATCGCGAACCTCGGCGTCCCCGAGGAGTTCTACACGGTGAAGACGAACCACGTCGAGGTGGCGTGGTGGCTCCTTGAGGAGATGGTCGAGAACGGCGACATCGACGACGGGGAGATCGTCGAGCAGTACCCAACCTACGACGGCCAAGTCGTCGAGCGGACGCCGCTGGCGTAGCGGGTTCTGGTGCAGGGTTTCGCGGCGAGAGTTCCACAACTCGTCAGAAACGGGTACGCTCGGGAGCAGAATCCGGTCCGGAACGGCGCGCAAGCGGACACGAACCGCTAGTATCGTTTTATCGCCTCTTCGAGCGTCTGTAGTAGTGGTGATTGAGAATGTCAACCACGGACAGAGTGATGGTGAACGGTGTCGACGTCTCCGCCCTCGAGGGGGCCGTCGAGACGATTAGCAACGACCACGACGTGGGTTCGTTCGCGTTCCGGGCCGAGACGGAGTGGCAGGACGCCCTCCGGAGCGTGACCACGATCGACGAGTTCGACCAGGCGGGCGAGACCGTCCACACCCGGGAGTTCACGCTCCAGGGTGACGAGCCAGAGCAGATCCTCGGCGAGCGGATGGGACCGAACGCCGTCGAACTCCTGCTCGGCGCGCTCGGCTCCTGCCTGACCGTCGGCTACGCGGCCAACGCCGCCGCGATGGGAATCGAGCTCGAGGACCTGCGCTTCGAGATGGAGGGCGATGTCGACCTCCGCGGGTTCCTCGGCATCGACGAGGACGTCCGCCCCGGCTACGAGTCGGTCAGTTGCACGGTGCACGTCGACGCCGACGCCACCGAGGAGCAACTCCAGGAGCTGCACGACCGCGTCGAATCCACCTCCCCGCTCGTGGACGCGATCAGGAACGAGGTCGCACTCGACACCCACCTCGTCGTCGAGTGAACACCCCCTTCTTCTCTCAGCCAGTCGGACGGAGCACTCGCCACAGCACGCTCGGCCGGAGCAGCGACGTCGGTGGGTCCTCCATCGTGAGGACCCGGCCGTACGCAGACGCGACCTCGCCGTCCGAGTGGGCGGTCCGGACGAGTCTCGAGCGGTAGCGGTCAAACAGGTCGGTGCCCCGGGGTCTCTCGCCCTCGGTCTGGGGGAACGCGAAGTCCGCGCCGACGGCCAGCAGCCACGCGCCGTCGACGACGTCGGCGGCCCGGCCGAAGAACCGGCGCGGGAGGTCCCGGGTGCCCTCCGCGGCGAGCGCGTGGTGGAGCTGGAGCGCCTCCAGCGCGGCGACGGACATCCCCTGGCCGTAGACCGGGTTGAAGCTGGCGAGAGCGTCGCCGACCACGACGAGGCCGTCCGGGAACCGGTCGAGCGACTCGTAGCGGCGGCGCTGGTTCGACGGGAACGGGTACTGCGCGATTTCCGTCGAGCGCCACTCCCGGTCGTCGAGGAGCGCCGCGAGTTCGGGGACGGGGAGGCTGGCGGCGAACTCCCGGAACCCCTCGGGGTCTGTCGGCGGGTCGTCGCCGTGGACGCCCTGCATCGTGACGAGCCAGCGGCCGTCCTCCACGGGGAACGCGCCGCCGCCCCGAGTGCGTGGTGGCGACGGCGGGACGAAGACGGTTCGACGGTCGCCCGGCGGTCGGTCGACGACCGCGGTGCTGTAGGTCACGTCGACGGTGACGGCGTCGACCGGCGGGGCCTCGTAGCCGTGGCCGGCCAGCCAGTCGGGCGTTCGACTGGTCCGCCCCGTCGCGTCGACGACGAGGTCCGCGCGGAGGTCCGCGCGCGTCCCGTCGTCGCCGTCGCGGACGACCACGCCCTCGACGGCGGCCGCGTCGTCGGTCGCGAGGTAGTCGACGAACCGGCAGTTCCGGTGGACGACGACCGCGTCGCGCTCGGTGACTCGGTCGCGGAGCGTCCGCTCGAACAGCGGTCGGCTGGCGGCGTACATCGACCGGCGGCGGGGGCCGTCCGCGAGGAAGCCACCGCCCTCGTAGTGGTGGAGGTCGGTCGTCCAGTCGACGAGCAGGCCGCCCGCCGACAGCAGCGCCTCGCCGTAGCCGGGGAGGAGGTCCGCGATGGTCGCGCGCCCGGCCTCGAGGAGGACGTGTGGCTGTCGGGACTGTGGGGCGCCGCGTCGCTCGTCGTCGAGGGAGTCGCGCTCGACGACCGTGACGCGGTCGTAGCTATCGGCGAGCACGCGCGCCGCGAGCAGTCCCGCCACGCTCGCACCCACGACCACCGCGTGCCCGCCGAGGTCTGGCGCGCGGTCGGGGTCGTACCGGGGGAGCGTGGAGAGCGTCATCGGCTGTACGCTCGGAGAACGACGGTCGGTCCACGTAGTGGTGTCGCTTCCGCGGGCGTCAGTCCGAGTAACAGGTGAGGTCCGTCGCCGCGCAGGCCGCCTCCGCGTCGACGCGGTAGATGGTCACCGCGTCGTTCCGGAACACTTCTTCGACGCCGGGGCCGCCGAAGGTGGCGTCCGGGTAGCGCTCGCGCTCGACGGGGCCGTAGTAGACGTACTGGACGTCGTACTTGTCGTACAGTAGCGCCTGCGTCGCGCGGTCGCCGGCGTAGAGGAACCCGACGTCGTTCGCGCGCTCCTCGTAGGCGCCCTCGGGGCGGTACCCCTTCTCGTGTTCCCAGCCGACGACGGTCGGGATGCCGGTGAACACCGACGGCGCGCTCACCCACGTGTAGATGGGTTCGCCGACAGCCGTCACCATCGCCGGCTGGCCGTCGACGTTCGCGCGGAGCCACCTGAACGCCTCGGCCTCCTGGGGGTGGTAGGTCTCGACGAACTGCGTGGCGTCGAGGGTGCCGTCCGCCGGTTCGCGGACGGGGTCGCCGAAGTGGTCCGACAGCGCGAGCGCGGGGAACGTCACCGCCGAGAGGACGACGAGCACGGCGACGGCGGCGCCCGCGGCGTCGGCCGCCGAGAACCGGGTGGTGGCGCCGCGGAGGCGCCCGGTGACGGGTTCGAGGAGCGCGGCGGCGGCGACGCCCGCACCCAGTCCCCAGAGCACCGAAATCTGCATCGAGACCTTGTAGACGGTGTTCCAGCGGATGGCGTTCGGGTCGTGGGGCCACACCTTCGCGTACGCCAGTTCGATGGCGACGAGGAGGCCGACGCCTGCGGCGGCGAGCACGGCGGCGAACCCCGCGTGGTCCGTGCGTCGGAGGTACCACGCGCCGGCCAGCAGGGGGAGCAGGACGGCGACGGAGGCCGCGTCGAGCAACAGGCCCACGACGGTGACGGCGACCCAGCCGACGGTCGCGAGCGCCGTGCGGCGACCTGTGAGGCGGGCGCTACGGGCGAGGTAGGCGGCGAAGACGGCGACGAACGCGCCCCACGCGAGCAGGTAGGGCGCGAGCGGACTGCGCGGCGGGAGCCAGCCGACGCCGTCGTTCGGCGGCGCCTGGAACAGCAGGAACGGCGAGGCGAGCGCGGCGCCGCCGAGTGCGACCAGTACGCCGGCGACGACGGCGAGCGCGTACCGCGACAGTTCGCCGCCCGGGCCGGTCGTCGGCACCCGGTCGCGGAACCGTGCGGGCAGCGAGGCTGCCGGGTGCGCGGTGGCGAGCGCGACGGCGAGGAAGCCGACGCCCGCGGCCGTCGGGAGACTCCACGTGCTCGTGATGGCGAGCGCGCCGGCGAACACCGGGAGAGCGCCGAACAGGAGCGTGACGCGGCGCCGACGGTCGGTCGCGCGCCACCCCGCGAACGCGACGGCGACGGCGGGCAGCAGGAATGTCGGCGCGAGGACGTGGGCGTGGAGGTCGCCGTTGAGGTACGACCAGAACGGGTTGACGACGATGGTGTCCGGGACGACGTAGCGGCCGATCCAGTAGTTCCACGGTCCGAGCGTGGTGGCCTCGCGGAACGCGTCCTCGGTCGGTGCGCGGATGCCGGCGACGAGGAACCGCCCCCACTCGGTGACCAGCGACTCCGGGAAGAACCCGGCGAGTACGCGGAGCGGCGTGGCGAGGAAGCCGCCGAGGCAGACGAACAGGACACCGAGCGTCCCCGCGAGCGAGCGGGAGCGTCCGCGGTCGTCCGCGATGGCCGCGGCGAGACCGTAGGCGCCGGACGCGAGCGCGGCGTAGAACGTCGCCAGGCCGAGGTTGTAGGCGTACTGCGGGGCGACACCGACGGCGTCGGCGAACGCGGCGACCGAGAGGATGCCGCCGTAGTAGTAGCGCACCGGGCGACCGGCGAACCAGATGTCCGGCGGCGGCAGGCGGTCGGCGAGCGTCATCGAACGCAGCAGTCCGAAGTCGAGGAACTTCTCGCCCGCCGCGGCGTGGGCGGCCGGGTCGACGGCGCGCACCGCGACGAAGAACGCGAACGCCAGGACGAAGACGGCGAGCGGTGTGGCGACCGTACGCGGGTCCGGCAGGTCGGCGCCGCGTGCGGCGATGGCGCCCGCAGCGAAGACGGCGAGGATACAGAGCGCGGCGACTGCCGTCCCCCAGCGGACGTGGCCGACCCAGTAGGCGAGCAACGCGAGGAGGGCGAAGGCGACGCCCGGCGCGAGCGCGGCGCCGCGGTCGGGGAACCCGGCGAACAGGCGCGCACAGATGGGGACCGCGGCCGCGGCGAACGCGAGCGTCGTGAGTAGCCAGTAGGCGGCGGTGACGTACTCCATTCAGCTATTTTTCCGGTCGTATCGGGTATGTGTTTTCTGGCACGGGTCGACGATGGAAGCCGATTCGCGGGGGTCGCTCGTCGGGTCGCCGCCTCGTCGAGTGCGACCCGGACAGCGGTGTTCACGACCACGTGCCGCAAGGGTTTAGGCTGCCGGCCAGCTATCGCCTCTATGGCAGACTGCCCACTCGCCGACGAATGCCCCAGTTTCCAGGAACAGATCGAGGGGATGGGGTGCCAGCACTACGGAGACCGCGGGGGGATGGAGTGGTGCAACCACTACAGCCAGCCCATCTCGGACCTGAAGACCGCGCCCGTGGTGCACGGCGAGGAGGTCGTCGTCGAGGTCGACGACATGCACGAGAGCGGCGCCGGCGTCGGTCGGCAGGCCGACAGCGGGTTCATCGTGATGGTCGACGGCGTGCTGCCGCCGGCCCGCGTCCGCGTCGAGATCTCGGAGGTGAAGTCGAACTACGCCCGTGCCGACCTCATCGAGAAGCTCCCCGAGGAACCCGACGACGAGGAGGGCGAGGAGGCCGAGGCCGACGGCGAGGACGACGAGGACGACTCCGACGGCGTGGAACGCCAGCGCCTCGGCAGTCGGGACAACTTCTGGGGCAACTAGCGGAACTCCTCCATCGAGAGGTCGTCGGTGAGGCGCAGGGCGCCGTCTACTAACGTCGGCATCGGGTCGATTCGGAGGTAGCGTTCGAGTTCTTCGCGAGTGATGTTCGTCGACCGTTCGGTCGCCGCCAGGAGACGGTTGTCGGCGGTCGTGTGGTTCGGCGTCACGAACGCGCCGAGACCGTTAGCTCCGTACGGGTAGTCGTGGGTCGTTAACGGGAACGGAGCGTCCTCTCCCGCGAAGTCCGCCGTGTCGAAGTCGTAGAACACCGGGGCGCCGGACAACGCCGCTCGCAACGCCAGCACGCTACTCCCGAGAATCGTGTACCGACTCGTGTCCAATCCGGCGTCCTCGAGGACGTCCAGGACGGCGTACATCGGGAACCCCGCGTCGAGGAGCATCGCTGCCTGTCGCCCGAATCTGCTGGCGTTCGCGTCGAGGACGTCGTCGACGGTGACGATACCCGCGACGCTCCCGGCGGTCAGGAGCGCGTACCCCTGCTCGTAGGAGCGACAGCCGTTGAGGAAGAACGCGCTGACGCCCGTCCCGACGAGCGTCCGGACGTCGAGCTGGCCGTCCGGGCACACCATCCCGCTGTCCGTGACGTGGCCGACGAAGTGCAGGAAGTCGGTGTCCTCGTGTAGCGCCTCGCGGAGTTCCCCGGTCGTCAGCGAGTGGGAGGTCCGGACCGTTGTCTCCGCGGTCGGGTGGAAGCCGTAGGGCGTCTCGTCCGGGTCGTCGATGCGAGCGTCGTTGTAGACGACGTGGACGTCGAGGGGGTCGGTGCCACTCGGCCAGTCGAGGGCGCGGCGGAACGACCCGAGCGTCGGGTTCGCGGCGTCGACCGCGAAGCCGTCTGCGGCCCACACGTGTCCGGGCGTGCCGGGGTCGTCGGGGACCACGACGCCCGTGGACTGCGACGACGCGTCGGCGACCGAGGGGGCTCGAACGTCGCTGGCGTCCGGCGCGGAGAGCGCGTCCGGACTCGGCGAGAGTGTCGCCTGCTCGACGGGCGGCGGCGGGCTACGGACGATGGCGAGTTCGTTCACCACGTAGGGGAGCACGGAGGCGTACGCCGGGTCGGGGGCGACGTCGGCGGTGACATGCCAGTCCACCAGCCCCTCGGTGGCGGACCGCGGAACGTCGAGGTAGGCGGCGGTCCGCTCGTCGAGCGGTGACTCGAAGAGCGCCTCGTAGTCGATCGTGACGCGCTCGTCGAGGGTGTCCGCCTGCGTGCTGCGGAACGGGTAGCGGCCGGTCGACCTGACGACGCCGTCGAGCGTGAAGACGTGTTCGAGGCAGTCCCGCACGTCGGCGACGAACGCGTCCGGGTCGAACTCGTGGACGTGGCCGGCCGCCCGGAGTGTTGGCTCGGTCCCGGATTCGACGGTCGCGCCGAGGTAGTACGCGAGCGGCGCCACCGTGTAGATCGGGCCGTACTCCGGCGGCACTTCGAGCGTGACGCCGGTGTCTGGTGGTGCGACCGCGTCGGGAACGTCCAGGTCGATGCCGCGTTCGATCTCGGGTGGGTGGCCCCGTAGCGTCGGCCACGAGCGGTCCGGCGTGTGGGTCTTGAGCGCCGACCCGAACGTGGAGACGGCGCGCATCAGGTCGCGGGGGTCGTCGGTCGTGGTGACGGTCGCTGCGGGCCGCTCGTGGTGGGAGCGCACGCCGACGACCAGGCGAGTGGCGGGCGCGACGTCGAGGTAGAGGTGGTCGTCGGTGTACCGCGCGGCGACGCTGGCCCCACACACCTTCACGTACGTCTTCGCGACGGGCGGCGAGACGTCGACCTCGTAGGTGCCACGGTCGAGCACCTCGACGGTGTCCGGGGACTCCGTCCGGTGGACCACCTCGCCGTCGGCGAGGAACTCCGCGGTCCCGAACTGTGGCAGGTGGAGTGTCTCGGCCTCGATGGCCACGGCCGCGTCGACCGGCACCCCGAACTCGTCGGGTGACGCAGGGCTCGGGTCGACGTGGCGGTCGGTCCGCAGGACGAACTGCTCCCCCTCGGCGGCGTCCCGGATCGCGAGCGCGTCGCCGTCGCCGAGTGGTTCGATTTCGATCGTCACGTCGTGTCTCGCCCAGTGCCCGGCGCCCGGTGCATGCTCGCACGTCGCCGCGTTTCAGCAAAAACGTTCTGCCCTCGGCCCCGGGGTTTTTGCCGAGCGGCGACGAGCAACGGGTATGGACGGGGAGGTTCCGGACGCGGACGCGGTGCTGGCACGGGTCGGCTTCGACGCCGACGAGAGCGTGCTGACGCGACGGCAGGCGGAGGTGCTGGCGCTCCGGGAACGGGGCGCCTCGCAGGCGGCGATCGCCGACAGCCTCGGGACGTCGCGGGCGAACATCTCGAAGGTGGAGTCCAGCGCCCGCGAGAACGTCCGGAAGGCTCGCGAGACGGTGGCGTTCGCGGAGGCGCTGGGCGCGCCGGTCCACGTCGAGATCGAACCTGGGACGGACCTCTACGACGTGCCGGACGCGGTGTACGCGGCGGCCGACGACGCCGACGTGAAGGTGCCGCTGTCGGCGCCCGAGGTGATGAAGCGCGTGAGCGACGTCGACGAGGACGCGGTGACCGACCGCGAGGTCCACAGCCACCTGCTGGTCACGGTCACCGCCAACGACGAACTCCGCGTGCGGGTCGGCCCCGACGAAGCGCCTTAGGCCGCCGCCCGCCGAGAGTGGGTATGGCACTCGTACGCGACGGGGAGTGCAGTTGGCGATGATCGCCGTCTCGTGGAGCGGCGGGAAGGACTGCGCGGTGGCCCTCCGGGAACTGCGCGCGGACCCCGACGTGGTCGTCGCGGGACTCCTGACGACCGTCCGCGAGGACGTCCAGCGCTCCTCGATGCACGGCGTGCGCCGCGAGCACCACGAGGCGCAGGCCGACGCCCTCGGCCTGCCGCTCCGCGTCGTCGAACTGCCGGCAGACGTCGGCAACGACGAGTACGAGGCGAGGATGCGGACTGCCCACGACGCGATGGCCAGCGACGGCGTCGAGCGCGTGGTGTTCGCGGACCTGTTCCTGGCGGACGTCCGCGCCTACCGCGAGGCGAACCTCGCCGACACCCCGCTAGATGGGTGCTGGCCGCTGTGGGGCCGCGACACGACCGACCTGGCCCGCGAGTTTGCTGAGGACTTCGACGCGGTCGTGGTCTGCGTGGACGACGACGCACTCGACGCCTCGTTCGTCGGCCGGACCTTCGACCGCGCGTTCCTCGCGGACCTCCCAGGCGACGTCGACCCCTGTGGCGAGCACGGGGAGTTCCACACGTTCGTCCGGGACGGCCCGGGGTTCGACGAGCCAGTCGCGGTCGAACCGACCGACTGCGTCACGAAGACGGTCGGCGACGGGACGTTCCACTACTGTGAGCTAAAATAGCCCGTCCGCGCGGAGTTCGGCGACGACTTCGCGGACGCGCTGGGCGTCGTCTATCGGCACGACCAGCACGCGGTCGTCGAACGCCGCGACGACAAGGTCGTCTGCGCCGACGACGGAGACGTGTTTGTCGTCGCTGGCGAGCACGTTCCCCGACGCGTCGATGGTCAGTGAATCGCCCATCGTGGCGTTCTCGCCGTCGAGCAGGCGGGCGAGCGCGTCCCACGCGCCGACGTCGTCCCAGTCGAAGGCCGCGGGGACGACGCGCACGTCCGCTGCGCGCTCCAGCACTGCGTAGTCGACGCTCACGGGGTCGACAGCGTCGAACGCCGCGTCGGGGTCGCCCGATTCGAGCGATTCGACCACCGGTTCGAGCGGCCCGTCGCGGGCGGCGGCGAGGAACGCTTCTGGCGTCCACGCGAACATCCCCGCGTTCCAGAGACAGCCCCGGTCGAGCAGGCGCTCGGCGGTTGCTTCGTCCGGTTTCTCCCGGAACTGCTCGACGGCGAAGTGGTCGCCCTGGTCCGCCCCCGGTTCGACGTAGCCGTAGCCCGTCGCCGGTCGGTCGGGTTCGACGCCCAGCGTGACGAGCGTGCCGGTGCGTGCGGCGACGTCGACGGCCGTCTCGGCCGTCTCGCGGAAGCCGTCGCCGACGACGTGGTCGCTCGGGAGACAGAGCATCGCCGCGTCGGATGCCCGTTTTCGGACCTCCTGGGCGGCGTAGGCGAGCGCCGGCCCCGTGTCCCGGCCCGCGGGTTCGACGAGGACCGTCGCCTCCGGAACCTCCTCGCGGACGCGGTCGGCGTACGACTCGCGGGTGACGACGAAGATGTCGTCGGCGAACGCGGCGCGGTCGGCGGTCCGGCGGAGCAGACTCCGGTCGTCGTCGCCGAGCGCGAGGAACTGCTTCGGGCGGTGGCTGCGGCTCGCGGGGTAGAGCCGGGTGCCGGTGCCGCCGGCGAGCAGGACGGCCGCAGTCCGGGTCACGAACCGACGCCTCCGCGGGATTCGAAGGTCACGCCGGGACGTTCGCGGGCCCGGGTCAAAGGGCTGTCTCCAGCGCTCGCCACCTTCACTTTCACCCCGCTACCAAGGGATTAAATACGATAGGGAACCAACCCCGATACGTCTCCCATCGAAAACACGCGGAGACGGAATACGACCATGAGCGACCTTTCAGACACCGCTCAGGAGATCCACGACGAGTTCTCCGAGCACGTCGACGCCACAGTCGACGACGTAGAAGAACGGCTACAGACACTGGTTACCGAGTACAAAGTCCCGGTCGACGAGGCCCGGCGCTCCGTCGAGAACCACTACCTCGACGAGGCTGGCCTCGACCGCGACGACCTCGCCGGCGGGGGCGGCAACGAGACCGTCCAGGTCGAGGACGTCGACGAACCCGAGCAGTGGGTGGACCTCACCGCGAAGGTCGTCGAACTCTGGGAGCCACGTTCGGACTCCGTCGGGCAGGTCGGCCTGCTCGGTGACCCGACCGGCACCATCAAGTTCACGAAGTGGGCCAAGTCCGACCTCGCGAACCTCGAGGAGGGGAAGACCTACCGTCTCGGCAACGTCGTCACCGACGAGTACCAGGGACGGTACTCCGTGAAGCTGAACAAGACCACGTCCATCGAGGAGGTCGACGAGGAGTTCGAAGTCGGCGACAACGAGGACGAGGTCGAGGGCGCGCTGGTGGACATCCAGTCCGGCAGCGGCCTCATCAAGCGCTGCCCGAACGAGGACTGCACGCGCGTCCTCCAGAACGGCCGCTGTTCGGAACACGGCGAAGTCGAGGGCGAGTTCGACCTCCGCATCAAGGCCGTCCTCGACGACGGCCGCGACGTCCACGAGGTCATCTTCGACGAGGAGGCCACCGAGGCCCTCACGGGCATCGACCTCGAATCGGCCAAGCAGATGGCGAAGGACGCACTCGACACCACCGTCGTCGCCGACGAGATGCGCGACTCGGTGCTCGGGCGCTACTACCGCGTCACCGGCCCGACGTTCGGCCGGTACGTGCTCGCCAACGACACCGAGGAACTGGACGCGCCGGCCGACCCGGAGGCCGTGCTGATCAAAGCGAGGTCGATGTGAAATGAGCAACGCACCCACCCGCGAAGTCGCCCGCCGCGCCTTCGCCAGCGAGTTCAACGACGCCGAGTTCACGTTCAAGGAGTCCGACGACGAGCGCGCGCCGCTGTACGCGCTCCTGCCGACGGGAGAGCGCGCCAACCGCGTGTTCGTCGTCGGCACGCTCACCGAGACGGAGGACATCGGCGAGGACTCCGAGTACTGGCGGGGCCGCGTCGTCGACCCCACCGGGACGTTCTTCGTGTACGCCGGGCAGTACCAGCCGGACGCCGCGTCGGCGCTCCGCGAGCTGGAGACGCCGACGTACGTCGCCGTGGTCGGGAAGCCGCGGACCTTCGAGACGGACGACGGGTCCGTCAACGTCTCCCTCCGGCCCGAGTCCATCACGCCGGTGAGCGAGGCCACCCGCGACCGCTGGGTCGTGGAGACCGCCGAGCGCACGATGGAGCGACTCGAGGCCTTCGACGAGGAGGGCAACGAGTACGCCGAGCGCGCGAGAGCCGAGTACGGCGAGGACGTCTCCGAGTACCGGCAGGCCGTCCTCGGGGCCCTCGAGGACTTCGATGCGGAAGCGGAAGCAGCGCCGGACGCCTGATCGCCGCCCGACCGCCGGGCGTGCGAGCGTCTGACAAATCCTTATTACGCTTCGCTCGCATAGCGTAGTAGACAGATGGGGAACAAGAACAAGACCATCTCGTTCCGCGTGAACGAGGACACGTTCGACGCGCTCCGCGACATCGCGGAGGAGCGCGACCTCTCGCTGTCCGCGGTGTTCCGGGACTACGTCGACTCGCTCGTCGCCCACGACGGCAAGGTCCGGGTCGTACCCGAGAACCAGGCCGAACCGACGGATGGCGAGGAGTTCCCGCCGAGAGTCGAAGTCCCGAAGAGCTTCGTGCGCGAACACGAGCGCCTCGAACTCGAGGCCCAGCACCTGCGCGACCAGCTAGAGGAGCACAAGGCGTACGTCGACCACCTCCGCAGTCGGGTCGAGTCCGACGGCGACGTCGAGGAGGTCATCCAGCTCGAAGAGCTCGACGAACAGAACGACGACGAACCGTACCAACTGGGCTGAGGTCGCCGGGCGACCGGTCAGGCGAACACGGTCCTGTTTCTGGCCTTCAGCGCGACGAACGCGAGCAGCAGCGCTGCCGTGAGTCCGAGCAGCAGCGACACCCACCAGTTCTGTGGGGACGCGAGGTAGGCGCTGGTCGCGGCGGCCGTCGAGAGGAAGGCCGTCCCGAGAGCCATCACGGAGAACGTCTCGAACTCCATCGTCTACGGGTCTGGCAGCCACCGGTAAAACGTTGTCCAGTTGTCGATACGCTACCGGCAGGTTGGTTGTCAGTGTCACGGTCGGGGAACACTTTTGGGTCGCCGGCCGAGACGAACTGACGCGATGACGTCGAAACACCGAGGGTCGGAGACGGCCCGTGGACGCGTTCCGAGCGACGAATAGCCACTTCTCGACGACTGTAGACGCGATACCCGACAGCGACGGCGCCGCGAACGGGGGTGAGGTGCGTGCGGCGTAGCGAGGCGTTCCTCCCCACCAGTCGCGAGACCGTCGGCGCCGGCAGCGACGCGGCGAAACTGCTGGTCCGCGCGGGGCTGGTACGGCCCTTCGGGAGCGGGCTCTGGGGCGTCTCGCCCGCCGGCCAGCGCGTCCGCGAGAAACTGATCGCACGAATTCGCGCGGGGATGGACGCGATCGGCGGGCAGGCCGTCAGCCTCCCCGGCCTCCAGTACCGCGAGCGCTGGGCGCAGAGCGGCCGCTGGGGGAGTTTCGAGGGCGAGATGTTCACCCTCGAGAACCGCGACGGCCAGGCGATGTGTCTCGCGCCCAGCCACGAGGAGGGGATGGTCCACCTCGTCGACGGCCAGGTGCGCTCGCACGCCGACCTCCCCCTCCTGCTCTACCAGGTCGAGTCGAAGTTCCGCGACGACCACGCGCGCAACGGCCTCGTCCGCACGAAGGAGTTCACGATGAAGGACGCCTACAGCTTCCACGTCGACGAAACCGGCCTAGACGAGACGTACCGCGAGGTGCGCGCGGCCTACGACCGCATCCTCGCGGACGTCGGTCTCGACTTCGCCGTCGTGAGCGCGGACAACAGCGTGATGGGCGGCACGGCCTCCGAGGAGTTCGTCGCGCCCGTCGCCGACGGCAGCGACCGCCTCGTCTACTGTACGGTCGGCGACTGCCGGTTCGGCGTGACCGACGAACACGACGGCTTCGCCGCCCACGACTCGGGCGGGGAGTGCCCCGACTGTGGCGGTACGCTCGCGGAGAGCGACGGCATCGAGGTGGCCCACGTGTTCGAACTCGGCACGCGGTACTCCTCGGCAATGGACCTGACCGTCGACGACGCGTCGGGCGAGAGCCGGGACGTCGTGATGGGGAGCTACGGACTGGGCGTCGACCGCCTGCTCCAGACGCTCGTCCAGCAGCACGGCGGCGAGACGTGTGCGTGGCCCGTCACCGACTGGGGCTGCGTCGCCCCCTACCGCGCCGCCGTGATCCCCGTCGGCGACGGTGGGGTGCAGGACGTCGCCGAGGAGATATTCGAGGCCTGCGGCCGCGAGGACGTGTTGTTCTACGACGATCTCTCCGTCGGCGAGCGCTTCGCGGAGAGCGACCTGCTCGGGATTCCCGCGAAAGTGGTCGTCGGGAACACGTACCGCGAGGAGGGCGTCGTGGACCTGGAGACGAGCGAGGGGACCCGGCAGTTGGCGCCCGAGAACGTGGCCGACGCCGTCGAGCGGTTCGCCGCGGGCGCTACCGAGTGAGTTCGCGTTTCCGCTCGGTCGCGCGCTGGCGTTCGTCCTGCCGGCCGTCGACCTCCGAGAGGTCCTCGACGGCCTCGAGCGTTCGCACCGCGTCGTCGAGGAACGAGTAGAGGTCGCCGGGGTAGGCGTACACCATGTAGTCGTCGGTCATCACGTTCACCATCGACTCGGGGTCGAGGCCCTCCGCGCGCAACTCGAGGAGGTAGCGCACGAACTTCCGTTCGGGGTGGCCGCAGTACGGGTTCGACTGGCAGTCGCAGTCGAGGAAGTCCTGAGAGAAGTCCAGGACCTTGTCCCGGGTCGCCTCGTTCAGCTCCGAGAGGTCGCCGCTGAACAGCACGTCGAGGGTCGCGCCGCTGAACGCGCTCTTCGGGAACCGGGTGTCGAGCTGGGAGGCGATCTGCCGGTGGTTCTTGACGTAGATCTTGTCCGTGACGGCCACAGTCACCTCGGAGTAGGCCGCTGGCGTGGAAAAGCGTGTCGTCTACGTGTTTGCCGGCCTGGCGACTCGTTCGCACGGTCGCCCCCATGTCGTAACGTATTTGAATTTCAGTACGCTACCGTTGGATGCAGTGTCCGGGTTGGGGTAGTGGCCTATCCTTCAGCCTTGTGGAGGCTGAGACGCGGGTTCAATTCTCGCACCTGGACCTTCTCTCGCGGCGAACCGGGGAGCGACCGCGCAGCGTGTCGCGACTCGTTCGCAACCCGTGAAGGCCAGCAGGTGGGCGTTTTTTGTGGGTTCCCGAAGAACAGTTTCGTATGAGCGTCCAGCACGACGACCTGACGTTCGATCGACTCGGCCACGCGAGCGTACGGATAGAGACCGGCGACGGCCTCGTCGTCTACGTCGACCCGTGGAGCGAGGTCATCGAGGAGGACCGCCGAGACGGCGACGTCGTGTTCGTGACCCACGACGACTTCGACCACTACGACCCCGACGCCATCGACGCGGTCGCCGACGACGACGCCACCGTCGTGGTGTACGAGGGAATCGACACGGCCGACCTCGACCGGGACGAGACCCTGCTGGCCTACGACGAGTCCATCACTGTCCGGGGCATCGACGTGCAGGCGGTCCCGGCCCACAACCGCGCCGACGGCGAGCACGTCGACGAGGACGGCGAACCGTTCCACGCCGAACACGAGGGCGTTGGCCTCCTGCTCGGCTTCGACGGAACGACCGTCTACTTCACCAGCGACACGGACTTCCTCCAGGCGCACAACCACCTCGAGGCAGATGTATTCGTCCCGCCCATCGGCGGCCACTACACGATGGACCGCCACGAAGCCGCGGAGTTCGCGGAGTCCGTCGACCCCGACCTCGTGTTGCCGGTCCACTACGACACCTTCGACGCCATCGAGACGGACGCGGGGGCGTTCGTCGAGGACGTGGAGGCCAGGGGCATCTACGTCGAACTGTTCTGACGGCGCCTCACACGCGTTCGGTCGAGCGCCCCGACGTTCGCCACGTTCGAGGTAGAACCCCGGGCGCACGTCGAAACACCTAATCGGGCCGCCACAATTGGTGGGGGCGTGATACACCGCAGAGCCCTCCTGGCCAGTGTCACGACTGGCGTGACCGCCGCACTCGCCGGCTGTACCGGCCTGTTCGGCGACGAAGTGGTCCAGAACGACAGCCACACCTACGACGTGTCCGGCGACGACCCGCTGGCAGTCCGGAACCGGAACGGCGACGTCTCGGTCGAGCGCCACGACGGGAGCCAGGTCGAGGTGGACGTCGAAATGCGCGGTCCTTCGGAGGACGCCGTCGACAGCGTGTCCGTCAGCGGCGAGCAACGCGACGACGCGTTCGTCGTGGACGTCCGGGGCGACGGCTCCTCCGAGTGGTGGACGAGCGTGAGTGTCGACCTCTCCGTCCGCGTGCCGGGGTCGCTACCCGTCGAGACGGTGCGCACGACGAACGGCGACGTCGACGTGAACGACGTGGCTGGCGCGGGCGCGTTCCACACGATGAACGGCGGGGTGACCGTCCGGGGCGTCGAGGCGTTCGCGAGCGCGGTCACGACGAACGGCGACGTGAACGTGGACGTCCCCGCACCACTGGACGGCGACGCGACGATCGAGACGGAGAACGGCGACGTGGACGCCTCGCTCTCGCAGGATCTGGACGCCACGGTGTCGGCGACGACGACCAACGGCAGCGTCGAGGTCCACGAACTGGACATGGCGGACGCGGACGTGAGTGGCAGGAGCGTCTCGGGGACGCTCGGCGAGGGGACGTACGACCTCTCGGTGGAGACGACGAACGGCGACGTCGACCTCCGGGCGCTCGAGGAGTAGTCTACTCGTCGGTGCGCTCGACGCCGTCCAGTGAGAGCACGAAGTCGGCGCCGAACGCCGACGACGGCGTCTGGAAGCCCACCGGGGCGTCGCCGTCGAGCGCGCGCTGGGCTGCCGTGGTCGCAGCGTCGACGGTGAGCGCGTACGTCTCCGGGGTCACGAGTCGAGAGACGACCGTCTCCCCGGTCCGCTCGTTCCTGGCTTCGCCCCAGACGAAGGCCCGCCCCGACGCGCGCGCCTCGGCATCGGGGCCGGAGACGAACCGGCGGACGGCGCGCTGGAGGAGGGCGTTCACGGGATCGGCGTCCAGGACGGGGCCGAGGTGGCGGACGGCCCTGAGGGCGCGGCGCGCGTTCGCCGGCACCGGCACGTACACCTCGACGTTCTCGACGCCCGTCGAGTGGTAGGCCGTCGAGACGTCGCCCCACGGGAACGTGACTGCGGTGCGCTCGCCGTTCCCGAAGTCGATGCGGCGCTCGCGGTGAGCGGGCGGCACGGAGACGACGCGGCCGTCCCGACGGACCGCCCCGCCGTCGCCGATCTGACGGAGTGCGGTCGCGGCCGTCCCCGGTGAGAGGCCGCCGTGCGGTTCGAAGCCGAGGGCGAGGTGCGTGGCGCTCGGGAGGCGGTCGACGAGGTGCGCCGCGAGGCAGTCGGTCGGCACCACGTCGAAGCCCACCCCCGGCAGGAGCGCCATCCCGGCGTCCGCGGCGTCGGCGTCGTGGGCCGCCAGCGACTCGAAGACGGGGAGTTCGCCGGTGATGTCGAGGTAGTCAGTCCCCGTGGCGAGACAGGCGCTCGCCAGCGGGCCGGCGGTGTCGACGAACGGCCCGGCACAGTTCAGCGCGACGTCGACGTCGTCGAGATGCGTCGCGGGGTCGTCGTCGAGGGAGAACGCTCGCGTCTCACAGTCCAGTCGCGTGCCGACGCGACCGAGTTCCGCGGCGTTCCGCCCCGCGAGCACGGGGTCGAGGCCGCGCTCGACGGCCTCCTCGGCGACCAGTTCGCCCGTGTAGCCGTACGCGCCGTAGACGAGCAGCGTCATGTCACCGCGTATGCTCTCGGACTCCTTACAGTTGTGCGTGCTCGACCGCGTCCATCCCGGTGAGCGCCTCGTAGAGCGCGGCGTACGTGTCGGCGCAACTCTCCTCGGGGCTGCGGTGGGACGCACGGGTCGTCAGGGTGTCCCAGTCGCCGACGAGCGCGAGATGCTTCCGGGCTCGGGTGAGCGCGACGTTGAGACGCCGTGGCCCCTCTTTGGGGTGTTCGAGGAAGCCCGCGTTCCCCGCGGGGTTGCTGCGCGCGAACGAGACGACGACGGCCTCGCGCTCGCCGCCCTGGAAGGAGTCCACGGTGTCCACCGTCAGGCCGTGCGTGTCCCGGTCCAGGTTGCCGAGTCGCGAGCGGATTTCGCGCACCTGACCGCTGTACGCCGCGATGACGCCGACGTCCGCGGGAGCGACGCCAGAGTCGAGCAGGCTGGCGACGCGGTCTGCGACGACCGTTGCCTCCCGTGGGTTCCGCACCGACGCGCCGCGCTCCTCCCGCCGTTCGTCGCCTGCGACGTCCACGACCGAGACGGGCGGGAAGCCGTCGAGCGTCCAGTCAGCGTTCCGGTCGGCGGTCTCCAGTCGCCCGTCGTAGAACGTCTCGTTCGGGAACGTCGCGATGGCCTCGTGCATCCGGTACTGGCGGCGGAGTAGGACGGCCACGCGGTCCCCGTAGCGGGCGACGAGCGTCTCGAACAGCGACGGCCGCATCTCCCCCTCGCCGGCCTCCGTGACGCTGTACGGTGGGAGCTGGCGGTGGTCGCCCGCGAGCACGAGTTTCTCCGCACAGTTGTGCGCGATGGCGGTCGCGGCGCGACTCGCCTGCGTCGCCTCGTCGACGACGGCCACGTCGAAGGCGTCCTGGTCGAACGCGGCCGCGCCGTTCGTCGTCGCCGCCACCACGTCGGCGTCGTCCACGGGCGTCTGGCGGTAGTGCTCGGCGACGACGCGGTTCCGCGAGTGACGGCCGTAACGCGCGACGGTGACGTCCGGGTCGTCGGCGACGGCCGCGTGCAGCGTGCCCTCCTCGGCGTCGTCGAGCGTGCTGTCGCCGACGAGGAGGTTGTCCACGGCCTGGTTCGAGTGCGCGGTGACGAGCACGCGCTCGCCGCGTGCGACGGCGTGGGCGACGAACGCGACGAGCGTCCGCGTCTTCCCGGTGCCCGGCGGCCCGTGGATGCAGACCACGTCGTCGGCGGCGACGGCCCACCCGAGCGCCCGCAACTGGTAGTCGTTCAGGGCGACGTCGGAGCGTCGCGCGCTCGGCAGGGCGCCGAACGAGAGGTCGCGCTCGCCGGTGAGCAGGCGGCGCTTCGCTGGGGTCTCCCACACCGCGTCGAGGGCGTCCCGGCGCCGGTCGTACGGCACGGGGTTCAACAGCGTGCGAAGCCAGAACGGCTCTGCGTCCGCGACGGCCACCGCGACTCGCCCGGGGTCGGCCACGCGCTCCCACGCTGGCTGGAGCGTCACCGTCGGGCCGTCGACGTCCGTGACTCGCGCCGGAATCGGGAACGCCGCGTCGAAGGCGTCCACCACGACGCTGTTGTCGGGGTAGAGGCCGAGGTCGGCGACGAGGTCCACGTCCGCCGGGACGTCGTCGTCTGGCGCGTACTGGACGAGGAGTTCGGCTGGCCGGTCCGCGCCGTACGCGGTGGTGCTCACGAGGACGAACGGGCCGTCGACGGCGCCCTCGCCGACCAGTCGGCCGAGGTCGGCGTCCGCGTGGTCGGCCCAGTTCGCCGCTCGCTCGGCGTCGCGTTCGTCCGCGACGACCCCGCGGAGGTCCTCAAAGAAGGCGCGACGCTCCGGGCCGGCGAGCGGGTCGGCCGCCGCGACGGAGTCGGGTGGTGCGTCGACGCCCCCGAACGGGTCGCCGTCGGGTGCGTGCGCGGGGTGCCAGAAGCGGACGCGCCACGCGACCGCCGTCGCGACGACGTCGTCGAGCGCGCTGTACCGCTCCGTGCCGTCGAGTCCGAACGACTCGTCGTGCCACCCCACCGTCTCCGCGTCCGGGTTCCAGCGCACGTACTCGCCGGAGGGCGAGGGGCCGTCCTCGTCGTGCAGCGGGACGACGCGCCCCCGGCCGTCCGGGGCGTCCACGTCGACGACGCTCGCCGCGTGGTCGAGGCACGCGCGCACCTCGTCGGCGTCCGCGCCGTAGTACGCGCTCTCCGGCCGGAGCGTCCGCTCGGACGCGGCGAAGAGGGTGGCGTCGTGCAGCGACCACGCCTGGTAGAGCGGCGTCGTGTCCGGCGGAGACGAGGGCATCTGGGGATGTGGACTGGGCGCCCGGGAGCCAAGTGCGTAGTGGTTTCCTCACAGCCGCCGGAGCGACCACCGGGTTCCGACGCACGGTTCCACGGCCACCGTGTTTAGATAAGGAATGAGACAGTTCATCGTTCTATTCTGTTATCTTATATTTTCCAGATTGAAGAACTGGACACAGACTAACGGGAATATTTTCGCACCAGAGCACCAGAGAGCGCGTAATTAGTCACAGAACCGCTTCGTTGCAGAGCCCGAGAGCAGAGGTTGCACGAGAACCCCGATACAGCCACATTCGAGAGCTCAATCTGGTATTTTCTGCACAAAATGGCTGAGAGACGGGAGATAGTTATGTCGAGTATGAATAATACCTCGTGGACTGGTTGCTTGTGAGTGTTGGCGAGGAGAGTGCGACCCTGGGACGACCACAGGCCGTTACAAACATATCTTTGTAACGTCGAAGTCGTGGCAGATGTTGTCAGGATCGTTCGGCAGGCCCGAACAGAAATTCACGTGTGGTCGAGCGATACCACTGCGAGTCGGTAGAGGTGAACAGGTGGCGTTGGTTTCCCCGCCGGTACGCGGTATTTTTCGGATTTCTCGGTGGTGGCCCGATCTCCTGGTGGTCGGCCGGCGAATCGTTCCGGCGTGGCGAACAGATACGCGCGCATCTCGACGGCGCCAAATTATCGTTCCGTCGTGGTGAATCACGGGGTAGAGCCCCCGTTTCTGTGTTCTGTCGTACCTTCACGATTCGGTGCCGAGAGTCGCGACGGTGGCGAACACCGGGGTGACCAGCAGTTATTTGGCGGCCGCTACAGACAGTTCTGGTGATGACGCAGACAGCCTGGGTTCACATGCTCGGCGGCAGCGTCGAGTACGTCGAGAGCGAGAACTACCGGACGCGCACGCTGAAGGCCGGCGACGGCGAGAAGCCGCCGCTCGTGCTCCTGCACGGCATCGGCGGCCACGCCGAGACGTACGTCAGGAACATGCTCCCGCTCGCGGAGGCCCTCGACGACCGCGCCGTCTACGCGATCGACTTCGTCGGGCACGGCTACTCCTCGCGGCCGACGGACATCGACTACCACATCACGGACTACATGGACCACGTCGAGGAGTTCGTCCACGCGCTCGGCCACGACTCCGCGCACATCCACGGCGAGTCCCTCGGTGGCTGGGTCGCCGGCCGCCTCGGCCTCGACCGGCCGGAACTCGTCGAGACGGTGGGGCTCATCACGACCAGCGGCGTCTACCACATCGACACCTCCGGCGACGTCGAGGAGGACGCCAAGGCCGAGAGCATCGAGGGCATCGAGGACCTCTACGAGCGCAGCATGGAGATGCTCGACGAGGAACTCACCCGCGAGCGCGTCGCCGACCGCCTCCAGTGGCTGTTCGTCGAGGACGTCGACGAGGAACTCGTCGACATTCGCCAGGAGATCTACTCCCAGCAGGCCAACCAGGACGCGATGCGCCTCATCTACGAGACGTTCGTCGAGGACGTCAAGGACGAGGAGATGTACTTCACGACGGCGGAACTCCGGGAGATGGACCTCCCGACGCTCGTCATCCACACCGAGCACAACCCGAGCGCGCAGAAGGAGCTCGTGGAGTACGTCCACGAACAGCTCCCGAACTCCGAGTACCACCTCTACGAGCACTCGGCGCACTGGCCGCAGTGGGAAGAACAGGACCGCTACCACGAGCACACCATCGACTTCCTGCAGAAGCACGGCGACTGACCCGCGGTCGCTCCGGCGCCGTTCTGCCGCCCCGGTTCCACCGCCCCGCCGTCACTCGAACTCGTCGCTGTGCTCGTGTGAGTCGCTGAACTTCCGTCCCTTCCCCCACCAGTAGAGCGCCTCGGGCATGTCCTCCTCCGTCCACGTCACCGGCTCCCAGTCGGGTTCGAAGATGAGGTAGCCGCCTGCGAATATCTCGACCTCGTGGCCCGCGGGGTCGTCCTGGTAGATGTAGTTCGCCTGGCTGATGCCGTGGTGGCCCGGCCCGCCCTTGATCTCGACGTCGTGTTCTTTCAGCACGTCCGCCGCGCGGAACAGGTCGCCGCGGGACTTCAGGTAGTACGCCACGTGGTTGAGCGACGGTTCCTCCGCCTCGACGAACGCGATCTCGTGGACGAGCGGCGACACACTCAGCCACTTCCCGACGTCGTCGCCCTCGATGAGCAGTTCCTCGCGGAGTTCGAAGTCGAGGACGTCCTGGAACCACTCCGAGCACTCCGCGACGTTCGGCACGTAGCAGTTCACGTGGTCGATACGGCGCGCGCCCACGCCGCGGTCGACGAGCTTCTGGGGCTGGTTCTTCAGGCGCGAGCGCTGCTCCTTCGGGACGTCGGGCTCCTCGATGTCGTAGAACAGTTCGAACGTCTGGTCGGCCGGCCCCGTGAACCGGATGGACTCGCCCTGTCCGGGTTCGACGCCGGCGTCCTGCCAGTCGACGTCGTAGCCGGAGTCCTCGACGCGCTCGGCGTACCGTTCGAGGTCCGCGGGCTCCTCGACGCGGAACGCGATGTGGCCGACGCCAGCCTCCTCGTCCTCCGTGAGGGTGAGCGAGAACTTGTTGAAGTCACCCCAGCCGCGCAGGTAGACGCTGTCTCCCTCCCGGCACTCCTCCTCCAGTCCGAGGACGTCGTGGTAGTAGTCGTACGTCTCCGCGAGGTTCGGCACTAGTAGCTCTACGTGACCGAGGGTGCACACAGCCATGGCAGAGAGTGTTCGACACGGGCGCATATATCTTACTCCGAGTCCAGAACGCCGGGACAGCGGGGGACGACAGCCGTCGGCGCGTCGGGGGAGGGCGAACCTATTTGTCGGCGCCGCCGCCAGTCCAGAGTATGTCACTGGGAGACGACGCGGTGGCCGACATCGCCGACGACCTCTACGACGCGCTCCGCTCCGGCGACCCCATCGCACCGCCGACGGACGAGTACGACATGGACATCTCGGACGCGTACGCCGTCCAGTCCGCGTTCGTGGACCGGCGGCTCGCCGACGGCGCGTCCGTTGTCGGCCACAAGGTCGGGCTGACGAACGAGGCCATCCAGGACCAGCTGGGCGTCGACGAACCGGACTTCGGACGCCTGCTGGACACGATGGTCGTCGAGGACGGGGTGGTCGACACCGACGACCTGCTGGCGCCGCGCGTGGAACCCGAACTCGGCTTCCTGCTCGCCGAGGACCTGGCAGCGCCCGTCTCCTCGCTCGACGTCCTGCGCGCGACCGAGGCGGTCGTCCCCGTCGTGGAGGTCATCGACAGCCGCGTCCGGGACTGGAACATCGGCATCGAGGACACCGTCGCGGACAACGCGTCGAGCGCACTGTACGCGACCGGCGAGTCGACCCACCCGGTGGCGGGTCGGGACCTCTCCCTGGAGGCCGTGAAGCTGTACCGGAACGGGGAGGTAGTGGACTCGGGCGTCGGGGCGGCGGTGCTCGGTCACCCGGCGCGCGCCGTCGCGTGGCTGGCGAACACACTCGCGGACGTGGACGACAGCCTCCAGGCGGGCGAGATCGTCCTCAGCGGGTCGATGACGCCGGCCGTCGACGTCGAGGCCGGCAACGTGGTGACCGCGGAGTTCGGCGCGAGCGGGTCGGTCACGCTCACCGTCGACTGAATTCGGCGTCCTGCGGGGATGAATCGACTGCCCTGCCCGAGAAATCAGCCACTAGGTATAAGTGAACGACCGTGAATGATACAGTCGCGTATGCCAGTTAGAACCAAGGAGGAGTACCGGCAAGGTCTCCGAGACGGACGAGAGGTCTACTACAAGGGCGAACTCGTCGAGGACGTCACGGAGCACCCGGCCACGCGGGGGATGGTCGAGACGCAGGGCGAGCTGTTCGACCTGCAGAGCGACCCCGAACACGAGGACCTGCTCACGTTCGAGTCGCCGTCGACCGGCGACCGGGTCCCCATCTTCTACGAGAAACCCACCTCGAAGGAGGACCTCGCGCAGCGCCGGAAGGCGTCGAAGCTCTGGATGGACTACACGTGCGGGATGTCCGGGCGCGCCAACGACTTCCTCGCGAACGGCGTGACGGGGATGGCAATCGGCCACGAACTGTTCGCCGACGAGGACGCCGACCACGACTTCTCGGAGAACGTCGAGGACTACTACGAGTACTGCCGCGAGAACGACGTCTGCCTCACGCACGCGCTCATCGACCCCCAGATCGACCGCTCGGAGGCGTCGTCGTTCCGCCTCGAGGACGACTCCGCCGACCGCCCGGGCGCTGTCCGGAAGGTCGACGAGGACGACGAGGGCATCGTCGTCAGCGGCGCGCGCATGCTCGCCACGCTCGGCCCGCAGGCCGACGAGATACTGCTCTACCCGTTCGGCTACTACGGCGAGGACGAGGAGGACCAGGCGCTGGCGTTCGCCGTCTCCGCCGACGCCGACGGCGTCCGCCAGATCTGCCGGCCACAGCTCTCGCGCAACGACGAGCGCAACCACCCGCTGTCCAGCCGGTTCGACGAGATGGACACGTTCGTCGTGCTCGACGAGGTACACGTCCCGTGGGAGCGCGTGTTCATCGACGGCGACATCGAAGCTGCGAACGCGTGGCGGGACAAGACCCAGACCGCGTACGCGGGACTCACGTACCACCAGACCGCCGTGAAGGACCTCGCGAAGGCGGAGTTCTGTTTCGGCGTGGCGACGATGCTCGCCGAGAGTACGGGCATCGAGGAGTACTTCCACGTCCAGGCGAAGCTCGGCGAGATATCCACGATGGTCGAGCAGATCCGGGCCTGCGTGCAGGCCGCGGAGGCACAGGCCTACGAGTTCGGCGACTACGTGATTCCGGAGCCACGGCCGCTGTTCGCGGTGACGGCGTCGTTCCCGGACCAGTTCCCGCGCATCGTCGACATCATCCGCGACCTCGGCGGCAGCGGCCTCATCGGCGTCCCCCACTGGGAGGACCTCGAGGCAGAGAACCCGCTGGGCGGCGACGTGGAGACGTACTTCCGCGGGAAGGACATCGAGGCCAACGAGCGCCTCGGCGTCCAGAAGCTCGCCTACGAGATCGCCATCGGCTCGCTGGGCAGCCGCGAGGAACTGTACGAGCGGTTCTACACGGGCGGCCCGATGCGCGTGAAGTCGAACATGTGGAAGAACCACCCGGAGAAGGAGGCACTGAAAGAGCGCGTCCGGGAGTACGGACTCCAGGGCGCCGACGAACCTGCGGCGTCCGCCGCGGAGCAGTCCGCCGCGGACGACGACTGACCACACCACGAATGTCACAACTGAGCGCAGCAATCGTCGGTCCCGGCAACATCGGGACCGACCTGATGTACAAGATACTCGACCGCGGTGAACACGTCGAACTGGAGGCGATGGTCGGCATCCTCCCGGTCGAGGAGTCCGACGGCCTCCAGGCCGCCCAGGAGGCGGGCGTCGACGTCGGGACGGAGGGCATCGAGAGCGTCAGAGAGCGCGCCGGCGACCTCGATATCGTCTTCGAGGCGACGAGCGCGAGCATCCACACCGACCACGCGCCCGTCTACGACGAACTCGGCCTGTTCGCCGTCGACATGACGCCCGCCGCCGTCGGCCCGCTCGCGGTCCCCGTCGTGAACCTCGACGACGTGGCCGACGACGTGAACAACGTGAACATGATCACCTGCGGGGGCCAGGCGACGATCCCCCTCGTCCACGCCGTCGACCGGGTCGCCGACGTGCAGTACGCGGAGATCGTGGCGACCATCGCGTCGAAGAGCGCAGGACCAGGCACCCGACACAACATCGACGAGTTCACGCAGACGACGGCGAACGGCATCGAGCGGGTCGGCGGCGCCGACGAGGGGAAGGCCATCATCGTGTTGAACCCCGCGGAGCCACCCATCATGATGCGCAACACCGTCTATACGGAGGTGCCGGCCGACGCGGACGTCGAGGAGATCCGGGACTCCGTCTCGCGCATCGAGGCGGAGGTGCAGTCGTACGTGCCCGGCTACGAGGTGACCCTCGACCCGCTCGTGAAGGAGAACCACGACCTCGACCTCGACGACACGAAGGTGCTCACGACGATGCTCCAGGTCGAGGGCGAGGGCCAGCACCTCCCCGAGTACGCTGGCAACCTCGACATCATGACGAGCGCCGCGCTCGGGGCAGCGGAGCGAATCGCTGAGCGCCGCGGCGCCGACGTCGCGGAGGTGGTAGAGTGACCGACGACGTCCGACTGGTGGACATGACGCTGCGGGACGGCATGCACGCCGTCGACCACCAGTTCACGCCCGACCAGATGGCGGACGTCGCGGGCGCGCTCGACGCCGCGAACATGGACGTGGTGGAGGTGTCCCACGGCGACGGCATGGGTGGGTCCTCCATCAACTACGGCTTCGCGGCCGCGTCCACGGAGGAGTACCTCGACGCCGTCCGCCCGGAACTGACGGACACGGAACTGTCCGTGCTCCTGCTGCCGGGTATCGGCACCGTCGAGGACCTCGAACTCGCGGCGAGCAAGGGCGCAGACGTGCTCCGCATCGCGACGCACGTCACGGAGGCCGACGTCTCCGCGGAGCACTTCGACTACGCGACGGACATGGGCCTGGAGGCCAACGGCCTCCTGATGCTCTCGCACATGGCCGACCCCGAGACCGTCCTCGAACAGGCCAGCCTGATGGAGGAGTACGGCGCGGACGCCGTCTACGTGATGGACTCCGCGGGCGCGTTGCTCCCGGACGGCGTCCGGGACCGCGTCGGCCTGCTCGCCGACGAACTGTCCATCGACGTCGGGTTCCACGCGCACAACAACCTCGGCCTGGGCATCGGGAACACGCTCGCCGGCCTCGACGCGGGCGCCGTCACCGTCGACGGCTGCCTGCGGGGCCTCGGCGCTGGCTCCGGGAACGCCCAGATGGAGGTGCTCGTCGGCACGCTCGAGAAGGCGGGCTACGACGTCGGCCCCGACCTGTTCGGGACGATGGACGCCGCCTCGGACGTGCTCGAACCGATGCTGACCGCAGAGACGATGCCGGAACTCGACAACGACTCGCTCATCCTCGGCTACGCCGGGGTGTACTCGTCGTTCCTCCGGCACACCCGACGCGCCGCCGAACAGTTCGACATCGACCCGCGGGACATCCTCGTGGAACTCGGCGAACTCGGCGTCGTCGGCGGACAGGAAGACATGATCACGGACGTCGCGGCGCGACTCGCGGCGGAGCGAGCGGACGCCGCGGAGGCTAACAATGCAAATACCTAAGATTACAGGAACGATTTCGTCACGAAAATCCAGTAACTATAATACCGGCCCCACGGGAGGTGTGTCGTATGCCAACACGGCGTAGACAGTTCCTCAAGTCCGGACTAGCGGGTACAGCTGCAGCGCTCGTCGCGGGCTGCACGACGGGGACCACGGAGGAGGAGACCACGACCACCGACAGCGGCGGCGACACGACGACCACCACGAGCGGCGGCGACCCCGACGGCGACAGCGACGAGCAGATCCGCATCGGGTTCATCCACCCGCTCTCGGGCGGCTACTCGACGCTCGGCGAACCCCAGGAGCTCGGTGGCCAGCTCGCCGTCGAACAGCTCAACGCGAACGGCGGCATCGACGGCAAGGAGGTCGTCGGCTTCCACGAGGACTCCGCGGGCGACGCGACCACCGCCCAGCAGAAGGCCCGCCTCCTCATCAACGACCGCGACGTCGACGTGCTGACCGGCGAAGCACAGAGCTCCGCGGCGCTCGCCATCCAGCAGGTCGCCGACGAGGAGGGCATCGTCTTCGGGAACCAGGCCGGCGCCGACCCGATCACGAAGTCCCGGTGCAACCGGTACACGTTCCGCTACGAACTGCGCACCGGCCAGGTCGCCCGCGCCACCGCGCCGTGGGCCGTCGAGAACCTCGGCACCAAGATCTGGTTCCACGTCGCCGACTACGCGTACGGCAACGCGTTCCTCGACGGCTGGAAGGAGGTGCTCTCGGACTACGACTACGAGGAGGTCAACACCACGAAGTCCGACCTCGGTGCGAACGACTTCTCCTCGTACATCACCCAGATCCAGAACTCCGACGCGGACTTCCTCGCGCTCGGCATGGCGGGCGGCGACCTCGTGAAGTTCAACCAGCAGGCCTCGTCGTACAACCTGCGTGACGCCGTCGACATCGTCGCCGGGACGAACGACTTCCGCTCCGTGCGCCTCGGCGGCGGCAGCGGCGTGGTCGGCACGTACTCCGGCGTGCGCTACTTCGAGGGGTACGACAACGAGCTGAACCGCCAGTTCGTCACGAGCTTCATCGACGCGTACGACCAGATCCCGGCCAACCACGCGGAGTCCCAGTGGACGATGGTCCACGAGATCCTCGCGCCCGCCATCGAGGCCGCCGGGTCGACGAACGCCGACGACCTCATCGCGGAGCTCGAGGGGATGGAGTTCGACTCGCCGATGGGCGGCGGGACGATGCGCGCCTGCGACCACCAGGCCGAACGCCCAGTGCCGGTCGCGCAGATCAGCGAGCCCCAGGACCTCGAGGTGCTGCAGGGTAAGGGCACCGAGATTCCGAGCCTCGACATCAAACAGACCATCTCCGGCGCCGACGCCATCGAGGCCTGCGACAGTATCGACTGCTCGCTATAATGAGCGGGCTGGCCTCCGGCGCGGCACGTCGAGCGGGAGTGGCCGCAGCCGGGTCGCTCGCCGGTCTCGTGGCCATCTTCGCAGTGGTGACGCTGGCCGGTATCGACCCCGTGACGTTCGGCGTCCAGGTACTCAACGGACTCACACTCGGCGGTATCTACGTCCTCATCGCCATCGGCCTGTCGCTCATCTTCGGCGTGATGAACGTCGTGAACTTCGCCCACGGGTCGCTGTGGATGCTCGGGGCGTACCTCGCGTTCGCCGTCGTCGGCGCGAGCGTCACGGTGCCGGGGTTCGGCGTAATCGCCGGGTCGTTCTGGCTCGCGCTGCTCGTCGCACCGCTGCTCGTCGGCGCCGTCGGTTTCGGCATCGAGTACGCGACGTTCCGACCGCTGTACGGGCGGAACCCGCTCTACCACATCCTGCTGACGTTCGGGTTCACGCTCGTCTTCGTGGACGTCGTCGAGTACTTCTGGGGGAGTGGCTTCAACTCCGTCGCGCCCCCGGAGCTGTTCCTCGGTGCGATACAGCTCGGCCCCGCGTACTTCCCGAAGTACCGGCTGTTCGTCCTCGGCGCGGCGCTCGGACTGTCCGGGCTCGTGTGGGTCGTCCTGAAGTTCACGAACTTCGGGCTCATCGTCCGCGCTGGCTCGCAGAACCGCCAGATGGCGCGCTCGCTGGGCATCAACGTCACGTGGTACTACACGGGCGTGTTCGTCCTCGGCGCGGCGCTCGCGGGCGTCGCCGGCGCGCTGTCGGCGCCGCTGTTCCCCATCGTCCCGTCGATGTGGACGCGGGCCATCATCCTGGCGTTCATCGTCGTCATCGTCGGCGGCCTCGGCTCGTTTCGGGGCGCCGTCGTCGCCGGTCTCGGCGTCGGGGTCGTCGAGAGCCTCGGGTCGACGTACCTCCCCGAGTTCTCCGGCTACCTCGTCTACATCCTGATGTTCACCGTGTTGCTCGTGCGGCCGTACGGCATCTTCGGCCGCGAGGAGTCCGTCGAGGCGGCCGAGACGAACGTCGAGATCGACCGGGCGCTGCCGACCATCGGCGCGAAGAGCCCGATATTCCTGGGCGCGCTCGCGCTGTTCGCGGTGTTCCCGTTCCTCACCCAGACGTTCCTCTCGTCGTACTACCTCGGCGTGATGGTGCAGGCGCTGGCGCTGGCGACGCTCGTGCTGGGCCTGGACCTCGTCACGGGGTACACGGGCCTCATCTCGTTCGGCCACGCGATGTTCATCGGCCTGGGCGCGTACGTCACCGCGCTCGTGCTCGTGAACGTCACGGGGCTGCTCCCGGTCGCCATCCTGGTCGCCGTCGTCGTCACGGCGCTGCTGGCGTGGGCGGTCGGCTTCCTCGGCGTGCGCGTCGGAGGTGTCTACTTCGCGATGCTCACGCTCGCGGTCGCCCAGATCGTCCACCAGATGGTCTTCGACTTCCCGAGCCTCACGGGGAGCAACGACGGGCTCGGCTTCGCGCTGCCGCCCGTTCCGTTCCTCAACCTCGGGGACACCACGACGCTCTACTACGTCAGCCTGCTGACGCTCGCCGCGCTGTACCTGCTCGCAGTGCGCGTGCTCAGGTCGCCGTTCGGCACGTCGCTGGTCGCCATCCGCGACAGCGAACACCGCATGGAGGCGCTGGGCTACGACGTTGACAAGTACAAGCGCCGCGCGTTCATGCTCTCCGGTGCCTACGGCGGCATCGGGGGCGTGCTGTACGCGATGTACTTCACGTTCGTCGACCCCACCGTGCTCAAATGGACGGTGAGCGGCGACGCCATCGTGATGATGGTGCTCGGCGGCATGGGGACGCTGTACGGCCCCATCGTCGGCGCCATCGCGTTCGTCTTCCTGCGCAACGGGCTCTCCATCTACGTCTCCCACTGGGAGTTCGTCGCAGGCGCCATCTTCATCTTCGCGGTCATCTTCATGCCGCGCGGCCTCGTCTCGCTCCCGTTCGACGCCCTCCGCGGCGACGGCGCCGGGGGGTCGAGCACCGAGGAGCCACCGGAGCCGGCGGCGAACCCCCAGTCCGGAGGTGACGGCGATGTCGAGTGACGCCATCCTCGAGACCCACGAACTGACGAAGGCGTACGGCGGACTGCTCGCCGTGGACAACGTCGACCTCACCGTCGGCCGCACGGAGGTCCGGAGCGTCATCGGACCGAACGGCGCCGGGAAGTCGACGCTGTTCAACCTCGTCAACGGCTTCCTCGAACCGACCGCGGGCACCGTCGAGTTCGACGGCCGCGACGTGACCGGACTCCCCGCCTACGAGCGCTGTCAACTCGGCATGGGGCGGTCGTTCCAGGTGAACGACTTCTTCGGGAGCCTCACGGTCCGCGAGAACGTGCGGATCGGCGTGCAGGCGACGTCGAACAAGCGGACGAATCCGCTGACGCCTGCGAGCGGCCTCTCACCGGTCAACGAACGAACCGATGAGATCCTCGAACGCGTCGAACTCGCACAGTTCGCCGAGGAGCAGGCGAGTGCGCTCTCCTACGGGGACCAGCGCAAGCTGGAACTCGCGCTCGCGCTCTCCTCGGACCCCGAGTTGCTGTTGCTCGACGAACCGACCGCGGGCATCGGCCCCGACCAGACCCGCGAGATCGCGAACCTCATCCAGCGGATCGCCGCGGACAAGGCAGTGCTGCTCACCGAACACGACATCGACATGGTCATGTCCACCTCCGACCGCATCACCGTCATCCACCTCGGCCAGGTCATCGCCGAGGGCACGCCCGAAGAGATCGCCGCGAACGAGGACGTCCAGCAGGCGTACATCGGGGGGATGGACGATGAGTGACTCCCTGCTCGAAGTGGAGGGAATCACCGCCGGCTACGAGACCAACGTCGTCCTCCGGGACGTCTCACTCGACGTCGACGAGGGCGAAGTCGTCTCCATCGTCGGCCGCAACGGCGCCGGGAAGACGACGACGCTGCGCACCATCATGGGCCAGCTCGCCGTCGACTCGGGGCACATCCGCTACCGCGGCGAGGAGATCACGAACGCCCCACCGAACGAGGTGTACCGCCGGGGCATCGGTCTCGTCCCCGAACACCGGGAGATCTTCCCCGACCTCACCGTCGAGGAGAACCTGGAGGTCGGGGGCGTGACGACCGACGACAACTGGCTCTCGGTGGCGGGCGCCTACGACTACTTCCCCCGGCTCCGGGAGCGCCGCACGAACCGCGGCGCGCAGCTCTCGGGTGGCGAACAGCAGATGCTCGCCATCGCGCGGAGCCTCCGCGGCGCGACCGACCTGCTGTTGCTCGACGAACCGACCGAGGGGCTCGCCCCCCAGATCGTCGAGTCCATCCTCGACATCATCGACCAGTTGCGCGCGGACGGCGTCACCGTCCTGCTGGTCGAGCAGAACCTCCAGGCCGTCCTCGAGGTCGCGGACCGCCACTACGTGCTGGCGGACGGCAACATCGTCTTCGAGGGAACCACTGCAGAACTGGAGGCCGCAGACGACGTCCGACAGCGCTACCTCGGCGTCTCCGAGTAATCAGAGCGGCTCGCTGTCAGCGCTTCTTCAGTTTTGAACGGCGATCCGCGAGGTAGCGCGAGAAGTCAGAGTGGGCGCTGCCGGAGCGTCGGCGGTCGCATCCGCGCGGCCGACGCGTGCTGGCGCGCGTCGAGGATTCTACGCAGTATCGTACTCGTCGAGAGCACCGCACCCTCGAAGTCGACGTCGGCGGGGTCCGCCCGCTCGACGGTGCAGTCGAGGCCGTGGGCGTCGAGGGCCGCCGCGAGGTCGGCCTCGTCGTGGTGCTGGTCGTGGCCGAGGACGACGACGTCGGGGTCAATCTCCTCGAGTGGGACGAAGATGTCCGAGGGGTGGCCGACGTGGGCCTCGTCGACGGGGTCGAGGGCGGCGACCATGCGGCGACGCTGTTCGTCGCCGAGCACTGGCGACGGCTTGTGCGTCACGTTCTCCGAACGGGCGACGATGACGTGGAGTTCGTCGCCACGAGCGGCCGCCTGTTCGAGGTAGTCCACGTGCCCGGGGTGGAGCACGTCGAAGGTCCCCTGTGCGAGTACGGTGGTCATGGGGCTGTGTGTGCGTATCGAGTACGCCGCGGGCCCATTTCACGATTGCGGTGTGTTGTCACGTGTACGTCGCGTTGATCTCGATGATGTTCGCGACGCTGACGACGCGGTCCGGGAGTTCCTCGCGGAAGTAGTCGCCCTTCAGTCGACCGGCCGGTCCGGAGACGCTGATTGCGCCCGCGACGCGGCCGTCGGTCGTGGTGAGCGGGGCGGCGACACAACGCATGCTGTCGAGGCGCTCCTCGTCGTCGAAGGCGTAGCCGCGCGCACGGATCTCCTCGAGTTCGCCCTCCAGTTCGTCGCGGTCCGTCGTCGTCCGGGGGGTGACGGCGGGGAGGCCGTGGCGCTCGTAGATGGCCTCGCGGTCCGCCTCGTCCATGTGTGCGAGCATCGCCTTCCCGAACCCCGTCGTGTGGAGGTACACTCGCTTGCCCGGGTAGGAGTCGAGTTTGACCGCCTTCTCGCCGGTCGCCTTGTAGACGTAGACGCCGTAGCCGTGTTCGTGCATCGCGAGGTTGGCGTGCTCGCCGGTCTCCGCCGCGAGTTCACGGATCTCGGGTTTCGCGATCTGGTAGAGCGTCTGGTTGCGCGCGTGCTCCCCGAACGTCAGGTGTCGCAGGCCGATCCGGTACTCGTTTCTCGTCTCGTCCTTGACGACGTACTCCTCCTCGACGAGCGTCCGCAGGTGGTTGTGGACGGTGCTCTTCGGCAGGTCGAGGTGGTTGGCGAGCTCGGTGACGCGCGCGCCGCCGAGAGCCTCCAACCCCTCGAGGACGCGGAACGTCGTGCGGACGGCGTCGACTGTGTTCTTGCCCCGGGTTGTCATGGTACGGAACTACCTGTACAATCGGTCACCACCCCTATGAATGTTCGGCCATACTGAACGATGTCGGCGGTCGAAGCGTCACTGACCCTAGATTTATCGGGTGTCGAACTGTCCCTCGACGTATGGACGTCGACACCACCGCAGACGGCATCTACCGGTTCAACTCCGCCGACTGGACGCTCGACTACAGCATGATGGTCCAGCTGCAGCGACCCGGCGAACCGTACGCCGGGCCGTGTCCCTTCTACCTCGTCGACCACCCCGAGGGCACCGTCCTCTTCGACACGGGCGTGAGCTACGAGATGGTCCAGGACCCCGAGAGCTACGGCCAGCACGGCGCGCCCCACATGACCGACTTCGTCCAGACCTGCGACATCGACGAGTCCCGCACACCGGTCGCGCAACTGGCGGACGTCGGCTACGACCCCGGGGACGTCGACTACGTCGTGATGAGCCACCTCCACACCGACCACGCGGGCAACGTCTCCGCGTTCCCGGACGCCGAGTTCCTCGTCCACGAGGACGAACTCGAGTACGCAATGTGGCCGACGGCGACCGCACAGCGACTGTTCTACCTGGACGGCGACCTCGCACCGTTGCGCAGCCACGAGTACGACGTCACGGCGCTCACCGGCCGCCACGACGTGTTCGGCGACGGCAGCGTCGAGGTGTTCCCGACCCCGGGCCACTCGCCCGGCCACCAGTCGCTGCGGGTCGAACTCCCGGAGTCGGGGACGGTCGTGCTCGCGGGCGACGTGGCGAACCTCCGCGCGGGCTACGAAGCGGAGCTCCCGGCGGCGTTCAGCTGGTCGCTCGACGAGGCCACCCACTCGATTCGAGCGGTCCGCCGGGAGGAAGAACAGCACGACGCCGACGTCTTCTTCCACCACGACCAGGAGGACGGGGCTCGCTTCCCCGACCCACCCGAGAAACTGCAGTAGGTCTCAGCCGAAGTTCTCAGCCTTCGCCTCGTCCAGGTCGCGGTCCGCCGCCGCGAGCACGTCCTGCACCTCGTCGAGGAAGTCCGCGAACCCGTAGACGAACACCTGGGCGTCCTCGGGGAGCGCGACATCCGCGGCCGCGACGTCCGCGTCGGCGTCGAGTACCTCGACGGTGGCGCCGTCGGCTTCGAGCGCCGACAGTCGGCTCTCGTGGACCGGTTCGTCGTCCTGGTAGACCAGCACCACGTCGCCGTCCGCCTCCGACACCCGTTCCGCGATGCCGACGCACGGACCGATTCCGGGCCCGCCCGCGAACAACGCGACGGAGCCCTCGCCCTCGTAGTGCGTCTCGCCGAGCGGCCCGAACAGGTCGACTTCGTCGCCGACGTCCCGCTCTGCGAGCCACTGCCCGAGCGTCGCGTCCTCGTCCGCGCCGACGGTGATCTCGAACGTGTCCGTCACTCGCGGCGAGGAGATGGTGTAGAACGCGTTCTCCGTCTCGCCCGCGAGTTCCGCCGAGAGCTTGACGAACTGCCCCGGTTCGGCGTCGAACTCCGGGGGTGTGTCCAGTTCCACGACGACGGTGTCCGTGCCGACCTGCGCGACGCTGGCTACGCTGACCGCTGTCTCCATACGCACGCACTCTCGGCCACCCTCAAAGGCGTTCCGTCGACGGCCACCGCCGGGCCATTCCAGATAGTCGATATCCTGATAGGAATTGATTGTTGGCAGCTGACGAACTATTTACCACGTAGCAGAAACTCTCGGTGAGAAGTTCTGATTTAGTCGGCTTGAGCGCCGGTGAGGCGCAGATTCCACCCCGGGACCCGAGACCGAGAATGGAGAGACAGAGAACGCCCAAACCCACCATTAAACCCCCTGAAATCCCGAATTCGTCAGAATTCCAGCCCTGGAACAGAGCGTACCGGCGATAACGTATGTCTGATTTCGAGTATACTACGTTAGTTTTGATTAGTCGGGGCATCGCGACAGTTTCCACGACTGTTCGTCGCGGCGGAGTCGTCGGCGACGGCGCGTCAGTCCGAGCGCGCGTCGATGGGCGGCGACGCGCCGCTCGACCCGGTGGACTGGATGATGTCGAAGGCGGTCATGAGGTCCGTGCGGGAGATGAGGCCGGCCATCTCGCCGTTGGCGTCCACGACGACGAGGCGGCCGATACCGTGTCGCTGGAGCGCTTCGAGCGCGTCCATCGCGTCGCTGAACTGGGGGATGCTGTGGACCTCGCCGGTCATCACGTCCTCGACGCGGATGGCGTCGCGCTCGACGGGTCTGGCGGTTCGCGCGTCGTCCAGCGTCACCATCCCGACGACGTCGCCGCCGCGCGTGACCGGGTAGCCAGTGTGGCGCTCCTCGAACATCCGCTCCATCAGTTCGGCGACCGAGGCGGAGGCCTCGACCGTGTGGACGTCCTCGACGGGCGTCATCACGTCCTCGACGGTGACGTTCTCGAACGCGGCGTTCATCACCGTGCGCTGGGCCTCGCTGGACGCGCCGATGTAGATGAAGAAGGCGACGGCGATGAGGATGAGGTTGAAGCCGATGAGGCCGACGATGCCGAGCACGAGCGCGAACGCCTTCCCCACCTCGGCGGCGATCTGGGTCGCGCGAGCGAACGGCCGGTTGCGCGCGAGCAGCGCGCGGAGGACGCGACCGCCGTCCATCGGGAACCCGGGGAGGAGGTTGAACGCGGCGAGCGCGACGTTCATCAGCGCGAGGTAGCCGACGACGAACCGCACGAGCGGTAGCGTATCCGGGAGCACGAGCAGCGCAGCGAAGGAGGCGACGCCGAGCGTGACGCTCACGATGGGGCCGGCGATGGCGATGAGGAACTCCTGGCTCCACTCCTCCGGTTGCTCGGAGAGGCTGGCGATGCCACCGAGCAGCCACAGCGTGATGGAGTCGATGGGGAAGCCGTAGCGCATCGCGACCAGCGAGTGACCGAGTTCGTGGAGTACGACGCTGCCGAACAGCCCGACGGCGGCGACGGCGCCGAGCACCCACTCCGTGTTGCCGGTGGTGAGCGGGTCTGCGTCGAGGCCCGCCTCGAACGGCACCGCGTTCAGGGTCTCCGTCCAGAGTTCGACCTGCGTACCGATGAGGTAGGCGAACACCGGGAGGATGAGCAGGAACGTGACGTCGAGTTTGATCGGAATGCCGAACGCGCTTCCGATCCTGAAACTGCGCATACGCCACGTTGGGACGAAACACGCTTAAAAGCGGGGGCGGCAGGGGGTTCCCGCCGCCGAGTGAACTGTTAACGGGTTGCGCACCGAAGCGCCGGTATGACCTGTCCGTACCTGGCGTACCGCAGCGAGGCCGGCGGCGAGTCCTTCGACACCGAGCGGGCGTACTGCACCGCCGCCGACCGGTTCGTACAGGCGATGCGCGCGGACGTCTGCAACGACCGCTACGACCTCGACCACGCCGAGGACTGTGAGATATACCTGGCCCACGCCGACGGTGGGACGTCGTGAGTTACGAGGCGTTCCTCGCCGGCGAACCCGTGGTCGTCACGGCGGCGCTGACCGGCGGCGTCCACGGGAAGGAGGCCAACCCCAACCTCCCCGAGACGCCCGAGGAGATCGGGAGCGCGGCGGCCGCTGCGGAGGACGCGGGGGCGTCGGTCGTCCACGTCCACGCCCGGGAGCCCAACGGTGAGCGGTCGTTCTCGACGGAGCGCTTCCAGGCCATCGACGACGCCATCCGGGAGCACGCCGACAACGTGGTGATCCAGCACTCGACGGGCGGCACAGGCGCGCCCGACGACGTCCGTCACCAGCCGCTGCGGACGGACCCGCCGCCGGAGATGGCGAGCCTCGACATGGGGCCGCTGAACCGCTACGACCACCTCACGAGCGAGAACACCCGGGGGCTCGTTGACTCGCTGTACGACGAGATGCGCGAGCGCGGCATCAAGCCCGAACTGGAGGTGTTCAACGACGGCCACGTGAACGAGGTGTACGGCCTCCTGGAGCGCCGTGACCTGGCGGACCCCGTCTACGCCACCCTCATCTTCGGCCCGGGGACGCTCACCCGTCCGCGCCCGGAGAACTTCCTGAACGCCGTCTCGAACCTGCCGGAGGGCGCGCAGTTCAACACGCTCGGGTTCGGCCGCCACCAGCTCCCGTTCGCCACGATGGGCGTGCTGTTCGGCGGGCACGTCCGCGTCGGCCTGGAGGACAACGTCTACTACCGGCGCGGCGAACTCGCCGAGAGCAACGCCCAGCTCGTCGAGCGCGTCGTCCGCGTCGCCGAGGAACTCGGCCGCGAGGTGGCGACGCCCGCGCAGGCCCGCGAGATTCTCGGCCTCTGAGCGCGCCGGGCGACAGTCGTCCACCAGCAACGACTATGCCTAAGGCCCGCGCCCGCCAACCCCAGAGTATGGCCGACTCAGACCACGTCGTTCGACGCGCCGCAGACGCCGACTACCAGGACGTCGGCGCCGCCGACGGGATGCGGAAGGGCGTCCTCATCGACGACTCCGACGGCGCGCCGAACTTCGCGATGCGCCGGTTCGTCCTCGACGCCGGCGCCAGCGTCCCCGAGCACACCAACGAGGTCGAGCACGAACAGTACGTCCTCGGCGGCGAGTACACCGTCGGCGTCGAGGGCGAGGAGTTCACCGTCAGCGAGGGCGACAGCCTCCTCATCCCCGCGGGCGCCGTCCACTGGTACCGCAACGAGGGCGACGAGGAGGGCGCGTTCATCTGCGTCGTCCCGAACGGCGACGACGACATCCAGCTGGTGGAGTGAGTCGGTAGTTCAGAGCGGCGTCGACGGACCGACCGACCGGACGAAGAACACGCCGTCGAACTCGTCGGCGGCCGCGTGGCACCGGCAGATTGCGGAGTCTTCGGCCGGGTCCACGACGCCCGCGACGTACCGGTGGCGGCGCTGCTCGGCGAGCCACGAGCGGAGTAGCGAGTCCTCGGACAGCGACCGGTAGTCGAGTAGTGCCACCGGTGCTTCGAGACGGGCGAACAGCTCCGGAACGGAGCCCTCCTCCGGGGCTGGCACCGCTAGCTCGGTCGTCGCCAGCGTCGTGCCGTCGAACTCGACGCCGTCGCCGTCCGTCGGTGCGTACGCCCGGACCGCCCCGCGTCCGAACTGCGCGCCCAGCGCGTAGTAGCCGCTCCCGTAGCGCCGGGAGAGGTGCTCGCCCATCGTCGCCGACGGGTGGCCGTCGCCGCTGAGTCGCCCCGTCTTCACGTGGTTGTTGTGTGCCCACACCGCGACCCGGTCGTCGGGAGCGCGCTCCCGGATCCAGTCGACGGTTTCGGCCATGTAGCGGTCCCGGAGGCCCCACTGGGCGGCCCGGTCGGCTTCTTCGCCCGTCCGTGCGAACTCGCAGGCGCGGCGGAACGTCCGGAGGTGCTGTCTCGCGAGCGCGGTGTCGGCGTCACCCTCGCGTTCGTGCTCGAACCAGTCGGCGACGTCCTCTGCGGCGTGTTCGGCCGCCCGGAGTCGGTCTCGGTCCACGGCCTCACCCTCGAAGACGCCGTCCGCCACCTCGTCGAGCGTCCGGAGCAGGCCCTCGGGCGGACGCTCGCCGTCGGACTCGCGGAAGAACGCTCGGAGGGCGGCCGCCGCGCCCGCCGCAGACTGGACGTCGAAGCCGTAGACTGCGACGCGGCCCGACAGTGGTCGGTCCTCGTTGAACGACCGCATCCACTCCAGGAACGCGACCATCTCCTCGGTCTCGTATATCTGGAAGCCGATGTCCTCGAGGATGGACTGGAGGTCGCCTCGCCCGTGGACGACGTAGTCGTGGAGTGCCACTGTCTCGGAGAACGAGGCCTCCAGGGCGAACGTCCGGAACCCGTGGACGGTCACGAGATACCGGACGAAGCGGTGTTTGAACGCGAAGAACTCGCGGGTCCGGTGGGTGGCCTCGCCGAGGCCGACGACGTCGACGCCGCCGAGCGCGTCGTCGAAGGCTCGCAACGCCGGCGAGTCGGCGTCCGGGTCCGTCGTCTCCAGTTCCGTGCAGTGTCTTCGCAGGCTGTCCACCAGGTCGTGGGGAGCGTCGGTTCGTGTCATGTGAGCGCCGCGTCCGGGCGGCGGCCGGTCGTCGCCGGGACAGTGCCGCGGCTACGACCGAGAAGACGTAACCGACTGCGACCGCGCCGACAATAAATCTCCTGGGTCGCCGCTGGTGCCGTGGGCGCCACCGCCGGTCGCGCGAACCGGAGAGCGAACTGCTGAAATACCGCCGTCGTCTACGAACGGCCGTGTCTGAACAGGTCCAGCGCGTGGATACGCTCTTCCTCCACGAGACCGGCGACGACTACGTCGCCGTGGCTCGCCGGGGCGGGGAGCGACTGTTCCGCGCGAGACTGGAACTGACCGAGCGGGACGCCGGCCCGCGGCCGGGGAAGTTCCGCATCAAGACGGGGGGCGGCGAGGAGCCGCGCAGCCCCGACCAGTTCGTCGAGATCGCGCGGCGCGCCGACCGGATCCGCATCAGCCAGCAGACCTCCAGGCGCGGACGCGAGGAACTCCGCGAGATGCTGGACGCCTACCAGCTGGAGGCGAAGGCGGTGCGGACGTGCCGGTACTGCGCGGGGAAGGGGCGGTACTCCCCGATCACGTCGGAGACGGCGATCAAAGCGGACGACGAGTACATCTGCCAGGACTGCGCGGTGCGGGAACTGGAGCGCGAGCTCGCGTTCAACGGGAACATGACGGGGGCGGCCCAAGCGCGCCTCGAGGAGCTGCTGTTCGAGGAGCAGGACCTCGGGAAGATCACGGGGCTGCTCGGCGGGAACCTCGACCCCGACCTCACCAAGTACGACGAGGTGTCCGCGACGACCGACGAGATCGACCCCGTACCGGTATCGGACCTCGACCTCCACCCCGACGTGCAGGAACTCCTGGAAGACAGATTCGACGACCTGCTGCCCGTACAGAGCCTCTCCGTGGAGAACGGGCTCGTGGAGGGCGACGACCAGCTCGTGGTGTCGGCGACGGCGACCGGGAAGACCCTCGTCGGGGAGATGGCGGGCCTCAACCGACTGCTCGAGGGGAAGGGGAAGATGCTGTTCCTCGTCCCCCTCGTCGCGCTCGCGAACCAGAAACACGAGGACTTCGAGGACGAATACGGCCACCTCGCGAACGTCACCATCCGCGTCGGTTCGTCCCGGATTCGGGACGACGGCCACGCGTTCGACCCCTCCGCGGACATCATCGTCGGGACGTACGAGGGCATCGACCACGCGCTGCGCACGGGGAAGGACCTCGGCGACATCGGCACCGTCGTCATCGACGAGGTGCACACGCTGAAGGAGGACGAGCGCGGCCACCGCCTCGACGGCCTCGTCTCGCGGCTGAAGTACTACTGCGAGGAGCGCGCGAAGCACTCGACGGACTACGGGGGCGCGCAGTGGGTGTACCTCTCGGCGACCGTCGGCAACCCGGGGCAGCTCGCGGCAGGCCTGGACGCGAAGCTCGTGGAGTTCGAGGAGCGCCCGGTCCCCATCGAGCGCCACGTCACGTTCGCGGACGGCCAGGAGAAACCCGACATCGAGAACAAACTCGTGCGCCGGGAGTTCGACCGGGAGTCCTCGAAGGGGTACAAGGGCCAGACCATCATCTTCACGAACTCCCGGCGGCGCTGCAACGAGATCTCGCGGAAGCTCGACTACCCCTCGGCGCCGTACCACGCGGGCCTCGACTACGGCGAGCGCAAGTCCGTCGAGCGCAAGTTCGGCGACCAGGACCTCGCCGCGGTGGTGACGACGGCGGCGCTCGCGGCAGGCGTCGACTTCCCCGCCTCGCAGGTCGTCTTCGACACGCTCGCGATGGGCATCGAGTGGCTCTCCGTCCAGGAGTTCGAGCAGATGCTCGGCCGCGCCGGCCGCCCGGACTACCACGACCGTGGGAAGGTGTACATGCTCGTCGAACCCGACGCCTCCTACCACGGGTCGATGGAGGGCACCGAGGAGGAGATCGCATTCAAACTCCTCAAAGGCGAGATGGAGGACGTGGTCACGCACTACGACGAGGCCGCCGCCATCGAGGAGACGCTCGCGAACGTCACCGTCGGCGGCACCGCCGCCAAGCGCCTCAACGACCGCATGATCGGCGACGTGCCGACGAAACACGCCCTCGGGAAGCTCGTCGAGTACGAGTTCATCGACGGCGTGACGCCGACGCCGCTCGGCCGCGCGGTCACCACGCACTTCCTCGAACCCGGCGCCGCGTTCATGATTCTCGACGGCGTGCGCAAGGGGAAGGACCCCTACGACGTCGTAGCGGACCTGGAACTTCGAGGAGAAGAGTAGCGAGAGTCTGAGCGTAGCGAAGACTCTCGGAAGTAGGAACGGTGAGCGGAGCGAACCGTGAGTAGCGCGGTTCGGAGCGAGCCCTGCGAGCGAGAACCGCGGAACTGTGAACGGCCTTCTACAGGAAGAGTACGGCGGGCACGAACGCGAGGCCGGCCCACGCGAGCAGGATCACCAGTACTGCGCCCGGGAGTCCGCCGAGCGCCACCACGAGCAACACCAGCGGGGTCACCGCGACCTGCGCGCCCAGCCACTGCGCGAGGAAGATGACGAGCAACCCGACCACGGCGTTGACGATGAACGGCTTCACTGCGCGAATCACGGTGAAGGCGCCGAACAGCGCCGCCAGCACCACCAGCAGAAGTCCGACTTCGAGCAACGTGACCATGCGCCACCGTACACCGCCGGGCCGATAGCCGTTGCGGCCGCACCCGCCGAACGAAACCCTTACGCCGCGCGCCGCGGTACGTTGCGGTGCGGGACCGTGGGGTAGCTTGGTATCCTTCAGCGTTTGGGACGCTGTGACCCCGATTCAAATTCGGGCGGTCCCATACCATATAAGGCAGAGACGGCGTGTTTTGCCGGTTCTCGGCCGTTTCGGAAATCCGCCCAGCGGCCGCACTCGGAGGGGGTCGACGTGAGTTCCCCAGCCGACGCTGCGGACCGAGACATCTGCCGCTACTGCGGCGGCTTCATCAACGAACCAGACCAGCGCTGCTCAGCCCTCGACGACGGGGTGTGTCGGCCGTGACGATGCACTACTGCGGAAGCTGCGGTGCCCGCCTCAAGACTACGACCTCGCGGGGCGGCATCCCTCGACGAGTCTGCCCGAACTGCGGCGACGGTCCAGCAGGGGTGAACGCAGGCCCATGAGCCGCGCGGAACAACCACCGGGCACTCTCAACGCCCTCGACGGCAGGCTCGGCCCGCCGCCGAAACTCGTCTTCCCCGAAGGCTGGACGCTATCGGGCGCCTGGAAACGCGCTCAGTCCGCCGAAGCCTATCTCGGCCCGACCGAGGGTCGCGCTCACTACGACGTCCTGCTCGGTCGGGAGAACGGCGACATGGGCGACAAGCATCGCGTGCTGTTCGCCATCCAGAACGGCGCGCTCCGCGCCGACTGCGACTGCAAAGCCCATCAGTACCGCGACTGGTGCGCCCACGTCGCCGTGCTCTGGTGGCGCTGGACACGCGGACGAATCACCGTGAGGAACCTCGACACCGACCAGACGCACGTCTCTCCGCCCTGGTGGTTGGCGATTCCCGACGAGGAAACAATATGAACCCCCGACACAGCACCCGAGAGCAGCAGGAGCGGACAGACGCCGGCTTCACGCGCGAGAGCGAGGGCGCGCACGAGCCCTCGGCAGACCCAGGGGCGGGGGGTGTGCGGACACCACTGCCTCGACCCGAAACGGCCTCCGATGAATCCCCGCACGTCGCAGACCCAACCCCCGTTTCATCTGCATCCGCACCGACCCCCCGAAGTGCGGCAACCGAGGTGTCCGCCTGATGGCCCGGATGGACACAGGCGGCCAGCACTTTGAGGAAGTGCGCATTGACACGCGTCTTGATGGTGACCGCGCCGAGCGCGTCCAGCAGCACCTTGAGGGGACGGACAAGTCCGGCGCCGAACTCGTCAGAGAAGCCCTCGACGAGTACCTGGGCGACGGCGAACCCGACGGGCCGTACATCCGCCCGCCGGAGAACGACGATCTACGGCGCGCCCTCTCCACACTCCAAGAGTTGGCCCGTGGCAACGGCGGCACCGTCCTGCGCGACGTCGCACTTACGGAACTCGCACAGAAGTTCTCGCGCTCGACGGAAGCCTGCAACTCCACGCTCCTGCAACCGCTGTCGAACGCTGGCTACCTCCAGAATCGCGGCGGATTCCGCTCTCGCGGGACGATTCGCGTCGTTCTGCCGAGCGACGTGCCGGACATCATCGAGAACGCCGGCACACTCGACGCGAGCGACGCGAAGAGCGAGCAAGACAACGCGCCCAACTACGACGATCCGAAGACCGCCGCAGAGCGCTTGGAAGCGCTCTTCGAGGCGGGCGAGGGCGTAGCGGAGACGGCGGATTGACAACGCGGGAGATTTGGATTCCGTGATTTCGCGCTCCGAGTCAGAGTTGATCAATAGGAGTAGACCTCCTATTCGGTTGGATTCTCATGGTATCGGGCCTCAACTAACTTCTCAACCAGATCCATCATATAGCCTGATGAGAATTTTAGAAACATCCCAATCGAGTGGAGATGAACACGCGCCGCTAACCGTGTAACCCTCTCAATATCCGCCTGTGTCAGTACAGCTGCGGTAAGAATATCCTCGGGAAGGTGCTCGACTGTTTCTTCTTCAACCACAATCGGACAATGATGGACGATATCATTTCGTTTGTCCCAAAGGAAATCCATCTCAGAATCCCCCAGTCCGATTTCTCCCATCTGCATCTGTTCATCTGTCTCAGGAATACGCACTAGCTGACTATCCGCAAAAGTCTCACCGAGTCCTTGTTTCTGAATTTCTCGATAAATCTGCTTGAAGGTCACACTCTCATCGGCTAGACTGAGGGCGCCTTGGCCTTGGCGACTTTCCAACAACTTTCCAAGGTATTCGAGCGTTGAGCATGTGTTTCTAGCGAATCCGTAGAGAAACACGTAGTCGTTGGTAGATAAGTAGGTGAACAGTAGTCGTTCAGAGAAACCGAGGCTCTGCGCTACCGAAAGCTCACGGAAGTAGTGCTTGAGGAATTTATCTAATTTGTATAGTATACCGAGTTGTGCCTTGACAATGTCTGAGTCGCTCGCTTTTGCAACTGACTGGAACCGCAGGCACTCTTGATAGTGCTCCCCTGCTTCCTCCTGGAACGCGCTTAATGTGGCAAAATACTGGTTTTTCTGAACTAGCTCCCTGCTCTGCATAAGCAGGTTAATGAGTTTATCAGAGAGTGCGGAAGCTTCGATGGCGAGGTCATCAATATCTGAAATTACAGCAAATTCCTCAGGGCTTGCATTGGAATGCAGTCTCGTCCAGTCACCTTCGAATTTTACATAGACAGACTGAGCGTGGCGATTATACTCCAATTCAGGCATACCATTCATTGACGATGGTTATGCTAATTGACGCCTAGGCCTTTACCGTTGCCTGCGCCGGTTCACTGTACGCCGGTTGTTCGTGGTACGCCGGGAAGTCGTGCAGATCCGTCCGCAGTACCTGCCAGGCGCCCGCGTCGAACCGGTGAATCCGCATTCCGGTTTCCGTGATTTCGAGATCCTCACCTGACGTGCCTCCGCTCACAATACCTTCGTCGCGCAGTTCACCGAGGGGAAGGGTCACGCCTGCCGAGTTCCCTCCGATGGACACCAACTGATTCATCGCCATGCTACAGTTTTCTCATGGATTGGTTACCGGTTAAGGATTGCCCATACTATAATACGGATATAGCAATCCGGGCGTCTATGCCCTTCTCTCGCCTGTTTCTCCGGCGAGGTGGACATTGAGCGAAACCGTTGAATTTGGCACGAAGCAGACCGCCGACGAGTGGCGACGCGAACACGAGGAGTACGTCTGTCCCATCGACGACGACCGCCGGCTGAAGACCGTTGCGTTCGTCAATGATGCGCCCGACTGGCTGCTCGACCGCGCACATGTGGAGGCAGCGAGCGGACGAAGCGAGCGCGACCAGGACAGCGGACAAATCGAGTTGACGGACAGCGAGAAAGAGCGCGTCGGCCCGTTCACCGACGAGAACAACTACCGGAAAGCAGCGGCCGTGAGGGCGTGATGCGCGCCGCAGGCGTCGACGACTGGACGAGTCACTACGACGCTACCCTGAGCGTCGACGAACACCGCGACCTCGCGGAGCAGGCCGCCCGCGAGGATAGCGGGAAGCGCCTGGATGCTGGCGACAGCACTGACGACCGACTCGGACGCGCCGAGGCGGCGATGGGCGAGGAGTGCGACCACGCCCGCGGCCACTGCGAGCACGGCGACCCCGACGCCTGCGAGTTCCTGACCGACGCCTGCGGCTACGACGAGGCCGAGGTGGCCGACATTCTCGACGAGGACGGCGCCGACACAGAGGAGGAGATAACCGGCCCCGCTGCTGGCGCTCTCGGCCGCGCGTGGCAGGGGTACAAGGCCGGCATCTCCCGGTTGGAGCGGGCCATCGAGGACGCCCTGGAGGCGAAGCGCGACGCCGAGGGGGCGGCCGCCGCGATCAACGCGATTCGGGTGGACCACGGTCAGGAACCACTCGAACTGGAACGACTCGAAGAACTGAGCGACCGGCTCGCCAGCGAAGGCGAGCAGGCCCACGACGCCGAGGGCCACATCGAGCAACAGATGACATGAGTGACCACAAATGCCCCGTAGAGGGCTGTGACTTCGGAGACGATGAACCGCGGACGAGGCGCTCGGTTCTCTCGCACATCAACGCGATGAGCGACAGCGACCACGACAAGAGCGCCCGCGAAGCCGTCGAGGAGGGCGCTCCAAGCGCGCTCGTCAACGACACCGACGACGAAGAGGGAGAACAGGACGGAGAGCGCGCTGAAAGCGCCGACGAGCGCGCTTCCGACGAGGAGGAAAGCGACCCCGAGGAGGGCGGTATGGCAACCCCAGAGGAGTACGAGCAACAGCAGACCGACCTCGAAGGCAAGGAGAGCAGCGACGAAAGCGACGAGGAAGCGCCGGAGTCGGGCGAATCCGAGAACGAAGAGAGCGCCCAGGAGAGCGGCGCTGGCATCCCGCTCAACCGGCAGACGTTGCTGCTTGCCGGGGTCGCTCTCGCGGTCGCTGGCGCGTACTACTGGTTCGTCGTTCGGGAGAGCGACCCGGAAGCGCCCGCTCAACCCGCCCCGAGCGAGGACGAAGACGATGAGGAGAGCGCCGGAGAGGGCGCGGAAGCGGCCGAAGCGGGGGGTCTCTGGGATGAGTGACGCAGAGACCGCCGACCCAAGCGAGGAGGGAGAGCAGGCGAGTGAGGGCGCTGAGAGAGCCGGCGAGCGCGCTTCCGCGGGCGACGACCAGCCCACTATCGACGACGGCGAGCGCGCGGACGTCGACAGCGAACTTGCCTCGCTGGCCGCCGACGTCGAGGCCGAAGCCGGCGCCGGTAGCGACGACGAAGACGACGAGAGCGACGACCAGGAGGGGAGCGGCGATCTGGCGAAGCCCACCGAGGAGGGCAGCCCGAACTGGGGCGACCTCTACGTTGGGACGGTGACGACCGGCCTCAACGCCGTCATCGACGAGTACGGCGACGAGGACGCCGAGCACATCGACGAATCGCTGGCCCGCGACCTCCACCTCGACGAGTACGTGGACGAGTGGATGAACCAGCAGGGGAAGGCCGAGATGGACCCCGCCCAAGGGATGCTCATTGCCACCGCCGCCCTCGCCGCGACCGTGCTCATCTCGAAGACCGACCTGCCGAGTAAGGCGCTGAAGAAAGCGAAATCCGACGACTAAGATGATAGACAGAGTCCAGGAGCAGATGCAGAAGCAGAGCGCAGGAGCAATGTTCGAACGGTTCCGGCCGCAGATGGAGGCGCTGGCGACCGTCGTCGCCCGCCGCGAAGCCTCCCAGTTGCGGCTGGCGCAGCGGCTCGCGGAGGCCTCCGACGCGGAGGTGTCCGTCGACGCCGTGGCGGACGTCGAGGAGCGCGCCGACCAGCTGGAAGCGATGGCCGAAGCCGCCGCAACCCAGGACCTCGAAGGCTGGTACTTCGGGGAGTTCGCGCCCGACCACCTCGACAACCCGGAGCAGGCGGCCCAGTACGCCGGGCTGGACGGGGACGCCTGGGAGAACCAGATCGCGGCGTGGGCGACCGCCTACCGCTCGCAGTCCCCGGAAGCCGAGTCCTTCGAGGACCGGGAACTGGCCGGCATCCACGTCGAGAACGAGTTTGGCGTTCCTCTCGAGGAGTTCGAGCAGAACGTCGTCGACTGGAGCCCCGGCGAGGGAATCGAGACGGTGCTGACCGCGCACCTCACCACCGTCGAGCAGGTGATGGCGACGGTCGCCGCCGACCTGGAGGGCGAGGAATGACGTACACGGACGGGTTCGACGCCGACGGGATGGCCGACGAGTTGGCGTTCGCGGTCGCGCTGTTCCTCGCGCTGCTGGCGTCGGTCGAGGTGCTGAAGTCGCTGACGGCGAGCAGTGAGCCGACGCGCGAGCCCACGGAGCAGTCGGTGACGCTCAACGAGGACGTGCTGCGGCGCCTGGAGGACGGCGAGACGGTCGTGCTCTCCCGCTGGCACGGCCGCGATCTCGAACTCTCGGGGCAGCAGGTCATTGACGTCACCGCCGTCGAGGAATCGGAGGACTGAGCCGTGCATGGAGCGTTTGCGGCGAAATCGGGGTGGGGGAAGTCGTGGCACCTGCAAGCGTGGATGGAGCGGAACGCACCGCGCTACGACTACTTCGTGTGCCTCGATTACGCCGACGAGTACCGCGGTCTGGTGAAGTCCGGGCTCGCCGTTCACTACATCGTCGGGCCGCGCGAAGCGGCCGCGTTCGGCGTCGAGGAGTGGACGACCATTCTCCGGCAAAACCCGCGGCTCATCCTGGCCCGCCACGAACTCGGGCCGGAGACGTGGCGGGAGGAAGTCGCGGCGCCGGTCATCCAGGCCGCGCGCCGGCTCGCGCAGTCGTCCGGGTCCGCATCGTCGCTGACGGTCATCGACGAAGCCCACTGGGTCGCGCCGCAGTCGGGCGCTCTCCCCGACGTCGTGAAGGGGATGGCGACGACGGGCCGTGGCGAGGGCTCGTCGAGTCTGTGGGCCACGCAGCGGCCGGCAGAGTTCAACGAGACGATGCTGGGGAACATGATGTTCCAGATTCTCGGCGGCTTCACGTCGAGCGCCGACATGGACAAAGTACGGCGAATCGCGGAGTACCCCGCGGACGTCCACAACCCCCAGAAGACGACGCTGCCGGCACTTCCGTCGGACCTCCAAGTGGACGGCGAGAGCATCCCGCTCCGGCGGTTCACCGAGGGCGAGGGCGAGGACGAGCACACCATCGGCAGCGAGTGGGTGTATTCGGACGATAGCGGCGACCTGCGGCGCATCGATACGCGCAACATCCAGATGGACGCGACGCACTACGGCGCGGAGGGCATGAAACTCCTCCCGCCCGAGGAGCGAACGGAGGGGGCCTAACACGATGCCACAACCGAAGGAGAGCCTGACGTTCTACGGCGATAAAGCAGAGCTGTTCCGCGAGATCGCCGACGACTTCGAGGAGGAGATGGGGTGGGAACCGGGGAACGCCGAACTCGGGGCGTGGCTGATGTCGAAGTACCACCAGAACGAACGCTAACCGGGAGTACGCGCCTTCGCGCGGCTCTGCGCGGCTCCCGGCGGCTTCTGTGCGGCCTGCCCACAAACGACCCCCGTCTCTCTTTGAGTGCATCATGGCAGCTACCAGCGACGCGATGGACGCGCTCGACGAACTCGCAGACCCCGAGTTCTGGAGTCAGGCCGGGGTCGTCTTCGGCGGCTTCATGGCCCCGACCGTCGTGCGCAACCTGGTCGAACCGAACACCACCTACGACATCCCCGACGAGCTCTACGGCGGCGCCGTCGTCGTCGGTGCACAGTACTCCCCCGCCTACAAGCGCGAGATCATGCTCGGCGGCGGCCTCTACGCCGTCGACAAGGCCGCCGAGCGGTGGAACATCAAGCAGCACATCTCGGAGGCCGGTAACTGATGGCGGGCTCCGCCAACATCTTCCTCGACGAGGGCGCCACCGGCAACAACGTCGAGGCGCGGGACGGCGTCGCCGATCAGGAGACGGCCGTCGTCACGTTCAGCCCCGACCGCGGGAACGCCGTGCGCCTCCTCAACGCGGTGGCGGCCGGCGCCGCGTCGGGCCTCCCGCTGTTCCTCAAGCCGCGGGACTCCGACGGCAACCCCCTCCCGATCGGGACGACGACCGTCTGGCTCGCGGTGCGGCGCTCCACGCAGTCGTCGTTCCACCGCATCAGTGAGGAGATCACGAACATCGGCCACTACGTCCGCAACGACATCACCACCCAGCAGGACGCCGACAACATCGACCAAAGCAAGGTCGACCTCGAGTACCCCGAGGCCTCGGGCCAGGAAGGTACGCCGTCGAGCGTGAAGATCCGGGACATCGACGAGTTCGCCATCATGGTGGACTCCTCGGTGCCGTGGAGCTCCGCCGAGTCGGTCGCCCAGGTGTCGACGGACGCGACGGAAGGCCCCTTCTCCCGGTGACCATGTCGGGAATTCCGAACAAGGTCAAGAAGACGCTGCAGGAGACGGGCCGTGACCGCCGGAACCTCTCGCCGCAGTCCTTCGAGTGGTCGCCGGGGTCGATGGGCCAGCGAACGCGAATCGCCCGGCTCCGCGCCGACACCGCGCACAAGCTCCTCGGCAAGCAGTCGGGGAAGACCCTGGAGGTGGCGCTGCCGGCCTACGAAGGCCTCGGCCCAACCAACGGGACCGCGGACGACCAGGAGACGTTCACCGTCTCGCATGGCATCCTCGACTGTCCGAACACCCAGAACGTCGTCGTCTACCTCGACGGCGACTACTACGGGACGCCCGACAGCGTGGACCTCTCCACCGGGGACATCGACGTTACTGACCCAGGAACGGCCTCGACGGTCCACGTCTTCTACATCCCCGACAAGGCGGGGACCATCGAGATCGAGAAGGCGCTGGACGGTTCCACGTCGACGTCGAAGAACCTCAAGACGCTGTCGGCCAAGAACATCCACCGGAAGAACCTCAGCGAGCAGCCGGAGTTCTTCGAGTTCACCGACGCCGAGGACGGTCTGGAGCCGTTCGTGGCGGCCGACATGACCCTCGACGTCTACGTGGACGTTCCGTACGTCGTGCGCTTCGAGGACCCCGACGGCGACGGCGCAATGGCGACGAACGCGCTGCTGAACTTCTCGGCGTACCAGGGCCGCGACGTCGTGCCAGGCCTCATGGGCGCTGTGAAGGAGTCGATGTAGCGCCGGAGGTTCGACGATGAATCCTAATCTTTGGGACGACCAGACCACGGCGAGCGACAGCACCGATCCCGAGAGCGCCCAGACGACCGACGCGGGCGAGTGGGAGACGACGAGCGGCGCCGACGTCTCGCCGCTGACGGCGGCCATCGAGGCGTCGCAGTGGAGCCATCAGGACGTCCAAGTGCTCCTCCAGGCCGCGCAGGTCGCGCTCCTGCTCGCCTGGGTCTTCCACATTACCAACGATGACTGACAGCACCGACGAGCCGACGACGTGGGAAGAACCGCGCGAACAGGCAGTGATTGAGGGAGAGAAGCGGACCATCCCCGACCAACAGCGGCGGGAGATCGAGCGCCGCCGGGAGGGCCAGTAGTGCCCGATCTCATCCCCCAGCCGGCGGAGACGGACCGGCCGTTCTGCGAGCCGACGAGCGTGCAGCTCGGCTCCAACGAGGAGGCGACGCTGACGTTTCAGCCCGTAACGAACGACGCCGAGTTCCGCATCGGCACGGTCGCGATTTCGAAGCGCCCAGACTCCGAGTACGTCGTCCGGATGGACGGGGAGGTGGTGTACGGGCCGGCGCCGATCCCGCCGACGGACATCGACGATCTCGCGGTGACGTTCACCCCGGCGCGGGGCTTCGAGCAGGAGCTCTCGATCACGGTACGGAACCTCCTGGACACCACCGGAGAGCGGCTGTACTCCATCCAACCTGTGGGATACGAGGTGATGGACTGAATGCCCCAGGAGAGCTTCGGCGACTACACGATTCGCAAGCGAGCCGCCGGGGAGTCCGGCTTGACCGAGGGCGAGGAGGACATCAGTGACGGCATCGACGTCGAGGTGGGGGACGTCTCGGCGTTCACGCTCTACCTCGGCGTGTCGACCGCGACGGCCGTCGACGTTCAGGTGTTCCTCTCACCGGATGGCGGTACAAACTGGTACGAACCGGACGAATCGCCAGTATCGTTGCCGTCTGACGACGAGTCGGCGGTCGAGCACATCCCGTATAACGCCTCGGCGGTGCGTCTCGTCGAGTCGAGCGGGACGCCTGTGAAAGCGCAGATTCGGGAGGTGGTCTGAGTGGGCGTCTGGGGGTCGGGTGGCTCTGGATTCCAGGGCTACGACTACGTCCAGACCGATCAGCCGGCGAACCCCGAGGAGGGCCAGACGTGGTACGACGTCGACGGCGATGCGGCGTTCGTCTACGATGGCGCCGCGTGGCTGGAGATGACCGTGACCGACCACGGCCAGCTCTCCGGGGTCACCGCGGGCGCTCACCGCTCAGACGCAAACATTCGTACCACCGTCGACGGCCAGGTGGATGCCGACACTGTCGACGGGAAGCACGCCAGCGACCTCGGGGGAACGCTCGGGAACTACTACTTCACGGGCTCTGTGTCGTTCAACGAGTCGGGCGGTAGTGCCTCGAATACGTGGCAGATTTCGGGGAGCGTCGTGCCGGTGTTCGCTCGCGTGTCGAAGTCGGGCGGTGACGGTGGCCGGACTGCCGAACTCCGGTACGCCGACGGATCGAGCATCGACATGGCGGACGGCGACAATCCGGTTCTCGTCGCCACAGACAGCTACCTGGACGAGATTTATCTGGCCTGCGGCGTGTGGGACAGCTCTCAGACCGACTCCGCCTCGGTCAGCATGGAACTCGTCGGGGTCCAGATGTGACACAATGAGTGACAACAGGACCGCGGGCGAGAGGCCCGCACGCGACGGTAGCGGAGGTGAACAGCGTGGATAACAAGAAGCGCGCACAGGCGGCGTGGGCCGTGCTGCTGGCGCTACTCGCCTTGCTGTTCGTCCCGCAGGTGCCGAACCTGCCGCGGAACAACAACCCGAGCGAGTCACCGGCAGAGGACCCCGCGCCCGACGAGAGCGGCGAGGAGAACCAGAACCAGAACGAGGACGGCAGCGAAGACGGGGCGGAGGACGGCGCCGAGGACCCGTCCGGGGACGGCTCTGACGAAGGCTGGTTCCAGGACGACCCCGAAACCATCGGTGACCCCGACGCGCCGACCGGAACGCCGGACAGCGGCGGGCACGCGCCCGCTCCCGAGGACGGCCAGGGGTGGGAGGCGCCCGAGGACTACGGCGACGGTACGGACGGCGGAACGTACGGGGACATCATCGACGATCTCCTGGACGAGTACCCGAGCGCCACCGCGGCGCCGAGCTGGTTGGCGCCGTTCTTCGATGGATCTAGCGACGGGGAGACGACGTACGGGAACGACGCGACGACTCCCGACCTGCCGGACAACCCGCTGGACGGCCTGCCGGGCCACAGCGACCCGCAGAGCGGCGGTGTCGGAAGCATCCCCGGGTACGCTGAGGGCGCCATCGGGGACGACCCGAGCGAAGGCCTGACGTGGGCGGGGAAGATGGCCGGCGACGTCATCGAGGAGGCGGCGAAGAACCCCGAACCCGTGCTCATCGTCGTGGGCGCGGTCGGTGGGGCGTTCCTCATCTCGGGCGGCGCCGTCACCGCGGTCACGACGGGCGTGGCGACGCGGCTGGCCGCGGCGGGCGCGACGCGCAAGCAGGTCCAGGACGCCGAGGCGTTCGTCCAGGAGCTCGCCGGGAGCGGCGGCGACGCCGAGGACGTCCAGGGCGACGACGGCGACGACAGCGGCACCGCGGCGCCGTCTGATGAGCCCTGGTCGCCCGCGCCGGGCGACGACCCGGGCGACGAGGACGACATCGCCAACCCCGACGAGGGCGAGGGCGGTCACCTCCCTGCGCCGAGCGACGGCGTGGGCTGGGAGGCGCCGGAGGACGTCGAGGCACCGGAGCCGGCCATGCCGGGGTACGATGATGACGGACAGCACGAATCAATCGGGCGGGGCTCTCAGCCGGGGTACGGCCTATGACGTCGGACGCGCTCTCCATCGTCGAGACAGGGGCGTTCCTGGTGCTCCTGCTTGTCGTCGTGAAGCTCGTTGTCGACGCCCTCGAAGCGGCGCCCATCGGCTTCGACAGCGAGGTGGACGACGTGCTGGAAGACGGCTACGACGAAGTGCGCGACGTCTGGACGGGGGCGAGCGGCTAATGCTCTCCATCATGCAGGCGTCGGCCATCATCACCGCGGCCTGCGCGGTCGGGGCACTGCGGTACGTCCGGCGGGCGGCGCGGGACGCGCGGTGGTCGCGTCGCGCCCTGGAGGGCGAGGAGTACAGCGACGGGCTGATTGAGACGGTCGCACGGAACGCGCGGCGGTCGACGCGGAACGAGCGCGCGCTGAAGCGCGAGGGACTGCGGACAGACGGAGGCAAGCATGACTGAGGACACCCCAGCGGACGCGAGCGGCGACGCAGAGACGACCACAGCGGCGACGCGCTACCGGTGGACGAACGACTTGCTGGCGGGCATCATCGTGCTCGCGCACGTCACGCTCATTGCTAGCGCCGTTTTCGGCGGTGTGAGCGTCCCCAAGGCGGTCTGGGACGTCTTCGCGGTCGAGGTGCTGCTGGCGACGGTGTGGGCGTTCGGCCGGGAGACGGTCGGCGCCGTCGACAAGCTGCGCGGCGGTGGAGGGTCGTCGTGATGTTTCCCGCCGAATTGGTGCCAGACGGCCACGTTGGGGCGCCCCATCACCTCTACGTCGGCCTGCTGGTGCTGGCGGTCGCGGTGTTCGTCGTCGCGGACGACTACGCCCGCCGCGAGCCACTACTGGCGCTCGCGGGCAGCCTGACGGCGCTGTTCGCGTTCGCCACCGTCTGGCCGTTCTACCACGGGACGGGCGCCGCCCTGACGCTCGCGGGCGTGACGGTCGCGCTCGTTGGCGTCTGCTGGCCCGGCGGGATGTGGGCTGGCTATCCCCTGAAGTGGCGGCTCGTCGCGCTGGTCGGCGCCGCAGTCGCGCTTGACGACGCGGTGAGCCACGCGCTCGGCGTGTGGACACCGCTCGACGCCGGTTGGAGGCAAGTCTACCACCTCGTTCCTTAACTCAACTTGGGACCTTTTGGTTCCTCCTCCCTCCGTTCTCTCTCCAAAACCAGTCTTGAAGTGAATACCCGGGGTTGAATCAATAAGCCTTTACCAGAATCTCTACCAGGATGGTTCAATCAGCCACATGATTGTAGCTTATGAAAATACTCTACTTTTTGATGGCTCTTTAGGCCTTATCTCCCTGCGGTGGGTCCTCAACACTCTTGATTGGTTTATTAATAATCCTATCCCTGGCATAGTTGGGATTCTATACACCGTCATCTATTTCAAAACCATTGAGAATCTGTCTGCCGAGCCGAGCAACTTAGTTAAACCCCAAAAACCCGAAGGCGATGGGGTCTTGAAGAAGATCCAGCATACTCTACTTGGATATATTTTTGAACTTCAGCTACACGCTACTAACGCCTTGGCAAATGATCGGTTAGTGAACCTGTCTTACAAGGAGAGATTCTGGGGGTACTCACTCGCGAAGGCTGTTGACACCATTTTCCAGTTTGCTTTCGTACTGTCGTTTTTCACCCTCTCTTTCGCTTTTCTGTTCTTCCGTGCGTCAAAATTTGAGATCCTCAACGGAACAACGACCTCCATCCTCATGATTGGCTTTCTTGGATTCTCCTATCGACTGTCACGAAGACTTCCAATCGTGTATCTAAAGCTAAAACGTCCGCTTAGAGAGGCTCGCGCTGAAGTGGGATTCAGAAACAACGGGGTCTGACAGTATGATATATTCCTAACCACTCCATTCTCCCCTAGCGTCGGAGAAGACCGGAAACCGCGACGTTACTCCCAACTCCGTGTCGGAGAATCACTGAGAGTGCGACACCCCCGGTGCTACGGCGGGGATTTTGCAGTAGTCGCAGGGGCCTTTACAGTACCATCTGAATCTGAGACATGAACGTAATGCCTGCTATGAATGCCTCTAAGGTCTGAACTGCGGGCGGCCCCTGTCGGGTTACTAGCAGTACCACCACCATTCCCGCCAGAAATCCCAGAGGTGATTTTTCGCCGATTCGGAGTTGCTGAGTGATGTCTTCCAGCATGCGGTCGAGTTGTGGGGGATAGAGAACATAAAGGCTCAAACAGGGTTGCGCCGTCTCCGGGTTTCCAACCCAGAGCGGGGAAACTACCCTGGCACGAGTGTCGGAAATCTCGGAAAGCCCGACACTGACAGAATCGCAGACCAGTGGTTCTCCGGTTTTACAGAGATACAAGTCTGTAAAATCTAGCGGCCTTGACCCCCACTGAGGGGAAGATTCTAGGAGTTGGCTGTAAAACGGTTGTACTGCGAGACATGAGTTGGAAACGCGAACCCCTGACCGAGGACGAGTTACAGCAGCTTCTGGACGTAGCCGACGACTTCGACCTCGACCATCAGGTGACGATCTACACGCTCGCCCACACTGGCCTCCGGGCGAACGAGCTGGCACACATGACCGACGAGTGGATGGACTGGCAGAAAGACCACCTCCGCGTCCCCGGCCAGGACGGCGACTGGACCCCGAAGACCACTCACGCCGCGCGAACCATTCCCGTAAAGCACCCTGGAACGATTCGGCGACTCCGAGACTTCTTCGGGTACGATAGCGAGTACGGCGCGACCAGACAGACCGTGACCAACCGCGTGAAGCGCGTCGCCTCAGAAGCAGGGCTCCGTAAGAAGGTGACTCCCCACGTACTCAGACACACATATGGAACGCTGATAGCTGCTCGAGGCGCGACGCCGCAGTATATTCGCCAGACGATGGGACACGCGGATCTGTCGAGCGCGAATGATTACCTGCAGTACGCTGGTACGCAATTAGACGCAGAAGCAGAGGAGTTGTGGTGAATTTACCCCTAAACTCAGTCAAACGGGGAACGTTGCTGCTTCTTCCTTAAGAAGTGACGTGTAGTTTTTAGGAATATCTGCACCAGCTTCTGATAGGGCTTTGATTAGGCGTTCTCCTTCTCCAAATTTTAGTATACTATCATCAAACAACGTCGCAGTAAAAGATATAGAGTCCCAGAAGGGAATATCTGCGCGATTGAACGCTCGATGAGCCGTTCTAGAGTCAGATATACAGTAGCAGGTCTTCCCTCGTTCCAATTCTTCCTTTGCCAGACCGATAGCAGCGATTTGGGTACTACCAAGCCGGAAATGACGTTTTCGCGTATCCTTGAACTCCACGTCCGTACAAGGCACTACATCACCGCTATCAAGGATGTTCTCACACGTCCCTCTCGATAGATTCTCCTCAACCCGTTTGGGGATGCAGAGCTCATACTCACTCCTGGCTATATGCGCTTGGACTGTAATATCAGATTCCTGTTTGCCCCAAAACAGGACCGTCTCCAAGTCCGGAATTAACTTAGACACGAATAGCCTGAACGAAGTTCTCTGTATCTCGGTCAGCAAGCTCTGCCGCTTTTTCCGCTGTCACCTTCCCCTTCTGATATAGGCTCCTCGCGAGAACCTCTCTGTTCTCCTCAAGATTGGGCTTCTCAAGGGATGCCTCAGTCATTTCCGGATAGGTATAGTATACGTAAACTAGCAGCTCATCTTTTGTTAGGTCATTTGCGAGGTTCTTCACATCCTGAATAAGGGCAATGAGCTCGTCGTCGGCGCTCGATCTAAGGAAGTCCGCAATACTCTCTCCAGTTTCCGTGAGGGTGATATCTCGCCCACGGCGGCAAATTATCCCCCGGTAATCAAGGTTCTCTAAAAGGTTGTCAACCTCTTCACTGTAGGGACCTTGGAGATGAGGTTCATACGATAGATAGTACTCCAAAGGTTTGAGATTCTTAGCAATCAAAAACATCTCTTTTTGGAGCCAAAGTTTTCCAGGGATAGATCTGCCACCTTCTGCATCCACTAGCATCACGAATATTTTCTCGGCATTATTGAGCTGCTCCGATAGCTCATGTGGTGCCAATTGGTCATTGGTCATACTGTATCCTCAGTTATTTAAGGGTATGTGACAAGGGCCTTAATAGTATGCCGAATCTCCGGGTTCGAGTCAGGAATATTGACGACGATACTCTATTCACACATAAAACTATCCGTGTGGGCTCTAAGAGCATCGACACGCCGACTAAAGCGATCCCGCTACGAAAGCTCACGAGGAAAGACCCGATTGTAGATTCGGCTCGGGGCATTAACGAGATTTATATTGAGATAAGTTCGGGGGACTTGGACCAGGCTCGTAATTCGATGAAGTCTCCCCTGAAAAAGAAAATCAGGACTGCTCGGAACCGGGCTCAGACCGGAGAGCTGAATATTATATTTGTGAAAATCAAGTCGACAAAGCCTCTTTCGGAAGAAAACCTGCGTTATCTCTCTGATTTCCTCCAGTCCACTTCTGACTTCGTGGCTGTACCCCTGATGACGCCTCTCCTCGAGAAAATCAAGGAAGACGACCGAGGAACGGCCTCGAAGTACTTCAAGACGTATATGCAGAACGTAAAGGAGTTCGTTCGTGTCTCGATGCAGCTTAACGAGAAACCAATCATGGGGACAATTCCACCCCTCCCATGGCAATTCACTAATCAGATCGTCGAGTTTTACATGAACAACGCCATCCGGGCGTTCTGCTTCAATTTCAGTGGTAGAAAGGTGACGGCTGATACCCAGCTCTCGGACATGGTCACTCCCCTAATGAGGGAGGTTGCTATGGAAGGCCTCCAAGAGGACATCTTCCTCTACAGTTTGAATGCAAACAGCGGTCGGAACTCGTCCGACTCTGATGGCGCTCCAGCAGCTGATTTCTTGACCTTCGGGTTCGGTTTCGATATTCTCGGGAATAAGCACATTGGGGGGAATCTTCCTCCTCATCTCTTTGATGAGATTTCGAACTCAGAGCCGAAGTTCCAGTTGTTCCATCCTTCGGACTATATTTACAAGAAGTACGAGTACGACCGTTTGCCAAGCCACCTACCTTCAAACAGCGGATTAGATTATGACCGGCTTCTAGCTCGAGACCAAGATTCAAGCCGCCTAAGCAAGCTCCTCAATAGCGAACAGCAGAGTTTAGAATCGCAGCGCCTCAGGCCTGCAATCGACGAGTACCGGGTTTTGGATCACATTGAGCACAAGCAGGGAGTTGAGGGTGGGAATCTCGAGAGCATGTTAGATGCGAAGTCCCAGTTTGAAGGGGACAAGCAGCAAACCAGCTTGGACGATTTGGACCACCTCTTCTAAGAATTAGAGGGTAACTCCTCACTTCGTATTGGCCTACCATGCTCCATTACATTAGAGAAACTCACAGATTCGTCGGTAGGAATTCGTCTTCCACGCGGATGGAGTTTCCCTTCCTCTTCTGCTAAATTCTCAAAGGAAATCTCGAATCCGACTTCTAAGCTGTCGACATCGCCATTTAACTCCTTCAACGTATTCTTCAGGGAAATTGGTCCATCACCAGAATCATATTCAAACTCCACTGGTGCCCGGAATTCTTCTGAATGGCCAGACTCGAGGACACCCCCCTTACTAATGCTGGATTTTGCTCCTCCTTCCTTCCTTGGCAGTGGGGATTTCTTCGGACGAATATCGACATCAGTTGCTTGACGGTCGTAATCGGGAATGAACTTGATGAAGATGTTCTGCGCTAGGCCTTCTCCTTTGTTGATTAGCGTAATAGAGTAAGCAGGAATCGTAATCTCGTGTCCCCGTTCGCTGTAGGTATCTGAGCCGCTTGAGTGGACCTCCTCGAGGATAGCAGTGTATCCGGCCTGCATCAAGGTCTCCTGTTGACTGGCAACTTTTACAGACATCAAGTAACCGACCACCAAAGCTGAGGAGAGAAATGCGTTCGCTACAACTCCCATCGCCTGAATTTCGTTTGTGGTGTATGTACTGTTAATTCTCTCAGCAACTGGAACCGTGATTATACTGAGAATGGCGAACACCACAGTACCAATAATCAGGTACTTCGCTGTGGTTCTCATGTCTTATTGGTTGCTCTCTGTGACTGGTTCATAATTCCTCGCTCCTGAAGCTTGGTCAGGCCTTTCTGTGGTCATCCTCGAGTTCTTCTTCACTTCGGCCCGAAGCCGAACGATTTGCTGTTGCTGTTCGACGAGCATCGAGAAGACGATCGGCCACTTCGCGTCGGCCTCGTTCTGGACGTGGCCGGGATACGGGCGTTCCAGAGCGGCGTCGACGAGCGCGTCCCAGTGGGCCTGCTCGGCGGGTTCGAGCAGACCGCGGAACGGCTGCCAGTCTTCGGCGAAGTCGGCGACCTGTTCGTGGTACAGCTGTGGGTCCTGCGCCATATCCGGTCGGAGATAGAGACGGCTGAAGAAGGTGTGGCGGGCAGAGTGGAAGTGGAAGTGGTCTCCAGTTGATGGTGTAACGGCCGAAAGTTGCGAGAATAAACATTTTATATGAGGGTATCGTGCCCAGGAATAGTGAATGCGGACACTCTACTGGGGATCAACCTCCTTTACATCATCCTCTTCATCGTTCCAGGCCTTCTTGGGGTGAAATTCTACCGGCGAGAAGCAGACGTTTTAGATGATGATAATAGGATTGACGCAATTGTTTACAGTATTTTTCTTAGCATTATCGCCTTTTATGCTCTCTATTCTCTCGACTGGCTTAGTTCAGGAACTGCTCTTACTGTAGAGGACTTAATCGGGTTGAAACTGAATGACTTCTATTGGGGATATTTAGCAGTCCTATCTACTGCCGTTCTTCTTGGCGCCTTTTATGGGAGATACAAATACCATCTAGTTAATAACCAATCATTCGGCAGCCGCCGGGAACCATTGACAAAGTCGCTTTCCATCATATTCCCAAACATCGGTGTGGTCAGAGCATGTCGATGGGTTCGGACAAAGCTGGCCGGGGCAAAAAGCCGGTTTATTGGCTTTATTGGGCTAGCGGGTATTGCGACTGAGCTTCGAGAAACGGTGTGGAGGCCTTTTTATGACGGTGACTCCTCAACAAGCACGGCCGTTTGGGACCAAGTTTTCGAGGAAACGGATGCTCACGTCCGAGTTACAACGACAAAGGGGGACGAAATTTCAGGGAAGATCCTAGATTCAGGCTCGTTCGCACAGACCCGGGACCTTCTTCTCTCCATCCATGACTACCCCACCGATGCTTCAGAACCCTGGAGGTGGGAAAACATGGACTACGTGTACATCCATAGCCAGGATATCTCTCACATCGGTCTTCAGGATGTGGATCTCGATCGAAAAGTCATCGAGGAGCTGAAAGCAGAAAGGGATGAAGGTAGTTCCTCAACCTTTAGAAAAACAGAGGTGCCGGACCAAGCAGAAATCTCGACAAATCAGGCAGGATCAGACCAAACGAATGAAGACAGGTCTTCAGAGGGGGACGAGTTGATGACTACACTTCTTGCAGAAATTGTGAAAAGTCATGGTATCAGCTCGGATGAGGTGGATACAGCCGAAATTGGTGACTATGAACTGTACTTCAATCAGCTGAAGGAAGAAATGGCTGTGGATGAGGAAGTCAAAGAACAGTTAGAAGCGGTCGGGGAACTGGAAGAGGACTAGCAGCTAATTGAGATTGAGCTTACTGTTGACTGCCATTTCGGGGTATTCGTCGTAGACTTCCTGGATGAATTCCAACAGTGGCACATCGTTGTACTGTTCCTTGAGCGCCTCAATCTCAGACAATTGTAAGCCCTCTTCGGCTTCTCGTCGGGTGTGAAGGAGAAACTCCAAAAACTGTTTCCCCTTCTCGTTAAGTTCGTACGTTTGTTTCACTCCACCTGATGGAGTCCTCGTAGTTTTACAACTAATGTAATCGTCAGCTGCTAGCTCGTCAATATCATCGTAGAGTTCCTTCGAGAAGGGGCCATAATCGTCTGGCCGGAACTCATAGTCCCCCACTTCCAGATCATCCAGTTTCCGTTGAGCCATGAACACGAGCTTCTGGAAGCGGGTTATACCCTCCACTGCGTCCTCGTCCTCGGCGTACAAGATCGCCAATGGGAGCAGCTTGGGGTTCTTCATACGCGTGTCTTAACAACTCCGGTATTTAGTTCTTGATGGCCAAACTGAAGTTCCATACTTAATATCAATTTACAGGGTTCCTAACCATTGAGTATGCGGCCTGAACGAGGTCGTCGTTGGTTTGCTGCATCAACTTCTCCACGCAGGTAGAGCTGTCCCCATGTCGTTATCTCGAAGAGGTCCTGGTGCTGTAGCGCAACAAGACCAGCGTCTGCGAGCATCTGACACCGCTCCCGAATCTGCCCCTTCGAGACCTCCATCTTCTCGAATCCAGGATGGTTCGCCATTAGTGAGGGCGTCGACCAGCCGCTCTCGTCGAGATGCTCGAGTATCCGTTCATCCAACTGCCGCATCCACGTCGCCGTCTTTCTCATCATTGGGGGCTACGAGTGCGCTTTCTCGCCGTTGTCGTCCGGGTCTTCGATCTCGTCGGCGTCCAGGTCGCCAGCGAGGTAGTCCTCACCGCGCTGGGTGATGACGTAGACACCGTTCCCGAGGTGTTGGAGCATCCCATATTCTGCGAGGCGCCGGAGACGTCGCGAGATTTGGGACTTTGAGACTCGAATGAATCCAGAGTCCTTGAGTTCGGCTGGAGAGCCTGATTCCTCCTCTTTGATGTACTCCAGAATCCGGTCGTCCCAAATCGTCATCCACGAGCCCGACTTTCTCATCAACAGCAGATTTGCAGTGCCACCCCCTAATCATCCGCAAAATAGTACCTCTGCTTTAGTCACCGCATACTTGCTTTCTCATGCGAGCATTTACTACACCGTTGCATTTATGCTACGGGCCTGAATTGAGGGTAGGTGCGAAGACCGCTGGCTGGACGAAGACGAGTCTGTTGGTCGTAGAAGACCGGGACGTGCTGCAACACGTCCCGAGAAGCGGTTTCGCGGACGGAAGATGTTCGCTGAAACCACCGCGGGCACGAACGCCCGCACGGCGATAGAAGCACCGCAACCCCAAGAATCCAGCGCGACTCCCTGCGCGGAGTGTCCACGCTCCGCGGATGGGATGAACGCTGACGGCCGCGCACTCTGCCGCTTCTGCGCGGCGTGGCGGGGTGGTCGCGATGAGTAAAGCGCAGCAGTCGCGCATCTTCGAGACGCCGTCAGAGGACTCGCTGTCCATCGAGACGGACGGGCGGACGATTCGGCCGGCGATGGCGCTGCTGACGCCGCTCGTCGCCGAGGGGAAACTCCACCTCACCGAGCACGGCATCAAGATGCGGTGTATCGACGCTGCGAGCGTCGGCGCCGCCAGCATCACCATCCATCCCGAGGCCTTCGACACCTACGACCTCGACGACGAGCTGGTCGTCGGCGCGAACGTCAGCCGCCTCAAGACGGCGCTGCGGGACGCGCGGATGGGCACGCGGACCAACGACGACGTCACACTCGAGCTCGACGAGAGCCGCACGCTCGTCTCTATCGAGCGCGAGTACGACCAGACCAGCGTCGAGATCACCGACGAACTCCTCGCGCTCGACCCGGACGCGCTTCGAGAAGAGCCGGGGCTGCCCGGTATCGACCAGCACGCCCAGTGGGCAACCACCGTGGACGTCGACGCACTCCACGACGTCGTCGACCACATCGGCGCCGACGATGTAGATATCCGCGAGCGCGACGGTGATCTGCTCCTCGGCGGCCGCGCCACTCTCGAGGAGTCCAACGACTACGAATCGGTCGCCGTCTTCGACAGCGACCTGGAGAAGCTGAACGGAGGGACCGAGGGCGTCAGCTCCCGGCTGTCGATGGCCTACCTGTGGGACGTCGTCAACGCCCTCAAGCAAGCGAAGGTCACGGAACTCACGCTCCGCTGGGGCGACAGTTGGCCCGCCGCGTTCGACTTCAAGCGCATCGAGGACGAGACGACGCTCTACGAGGGCCGGTTCGTCATCGCGCCCCGCATCCAGGAGGGGAACTGACCGATGCACGAACTGTTCCGCTACAGCGACAGCATCGGTCGGCTCGTTCGGGTCGGCTTCACCGACGACGCCGACGCCTGGATTCGCCAGGAACGGCGCCGTGGCAAGTGGTGCACGATGGAGAGCCACCCGATGGAGAGTCTCGAATCCGTGCAGGGCGAGCCACTGCCGGAGGACCACAACACGCCCGTGACGGTGAACACCGGCCCATGAGCGACGTGACCTGCGCCGGCTGCGGGCGGACGGTGACGACGGTCAACTACAACGAGGGCACCGGCCTGTGCGTGTTCTGCGACGGTGAGGCGGCCGCAATCGGGGGTAACTGAGATGCGGCCAGAAGACCTCTCGCCACGCGAAGCGTGGCAGCGATACGTCGACCGGCGCCGGCCGGAATCCACGGACCACACGGCGACGACGCTGCACTACCGACTGAAGCAGTTCGTCGAGTGGGCCGAGAAGCAGAACATCGAGGCGGTCAGCGACCTCACCGGCTGGACGTTCGAGAACTACGAGACGGCGCGCGCCGGCGACGACATCGCGCCCATCACGCTCCGCAACCAGATGAAGACGCTCCGCCAGTTCGTCCGCTACCTCGAGCGCATCGAGGCCGTCGACGACGGACTGAGCGAGAAGATCCACGTCCCGAAGATCGACGCCAGCGAGAAGAGCTCGGACACGAAGCTGGCGACCCCCCAGGCCCGCGCGCTGCTCCAGTACTACCGGGAGTTCGAGCACGGGTCGCGGCGCCACGCCCTGCTCGAAGTGCTTTGGAACGTCGGCTGTCGCCTCGGCGCCATCCGCGGGCTCGACGCCCGCGACTACCACTCCGGCGAGCAGTACCTGGAGTTCCGCCACCGCCCGGGGACGGGCACGCCGCTGAAGAAGAAGCGCAACGGCGAGCGCCCGGTCGCGCTCTCGGACCCGGTCACGGACGCTCTCGACGCCTATCTGACTCGTGGGGAGCGCTGGGACGTCCACGACGACCACGGCCGAAGGCCGCTGTTCGCCAGCCGCCTCGGTCGCCCGAGTCAGAACACGGTGCGCGTCTGGACGTACATGGCGACGCTCCCCTGCATCCACGGGGAGTGCCCGCACGACCGTAACCCGCAGCACTGCGAGTTCACCAAGCGGCAGGAGGCGAGCAAGTGCCCGTCGTCGCGGAGTCCCCATCAGGTCCGCACGGGCTCGATCACCTGGCAGCTCGACTCGGGCGTGCCGCCCGAGGTGGTCGCTGTCCGCGTGAACGCCTCGCCCGACACCATCAGCCAGCACTACGACAAGGCGACGCCCCGCGAGCGCATGGAGCACCGCCGCCGCAGCTACGTCGACCAACTCAGACTCCAACAATGACACTCGAAGAAACCTCGAACAGAAACCACGCGAGAGCCGCGCTAGAGCCGAAGAATTCCGGACCCGTTCATGCTCGGGCGGTCCCACTACGTACATAACGTTTTCCGGGGTTCTCTGATACGTAGCGGCGGTTCTCGGGGGTGGTCCGCGTCAGCCTCCGCGTCACCACGTACTCCCGTGGGCGCCGGTTCAACACGCTCACTCACTGCCCGCTCTGCGGCTACAACTTCAATCCCGAGGAGTCCGAACACCGCCCCGTCTTCGGTTCCGTTTCTGGAGAGAGAGCGGTCCAACGATTACCGCACCGATAATCGGGGGAATGAACATCCCAACGAAGGCGCTCGTGGCAGCGGTTGTTGTAGCCTCAAGAACGTTGTGGGAGTTGGTCTGGAGCCGATGTGTGGCTCCACTTGAGACCGAGTACCCCGGGCGTTGCGAGTCTGATGTGGCGGTCTGTGCGTATGTAAGCGGCGGGGTTCGCGAGATGCGCCGTCAGGACTCGCGCCACTTGTGGCCGCACTCGACGCAGGTGAACAGCCGAACCTCGTAGGAGCCCCCCGGCTTCGGCATCATCTCGTAGTAGGCCCGGTCGCTGTCGCAGTCGTCTGCCGGACAGGGTTCCTGCATCGTCTCGGTGGAGTTCTGAGTCGCGTCGGCCACGGCGGGTGCCCCGTCGTCCCGCTGTCCATCCTGGGTCGTCATCGCCGCTTCTGCTTGCGAGTCCCGTGGCTCCTCGTTCTCACAGGAGCGACACACCCACGTGTCGCCCTCTGTGCGCATCATCGAACCACACCCGTCACAGAATTGCATCGTTAGTCGGAAGACAAGATTGTCGGATATATGCATTAACTTCCGATCCGTCGTGGATTTCGGGCAACTGCTCAGGCCCCAGCAGGCGGAGATCGCTCGGCTCCGTGGGCGCCTCGAAGGACTCGAAGCTGACCTCAGAGAACGCCCGCAATCGCGATCTTAGGCGAACCTCGAAAATCGTATCTCGTGTATTGGCAGCAGCCGAGTACTGTTTTTACCTAGTGATTTAATATACAGCATTATACGGAATTTCGTATGGTCCCCACGACGCGACGACGACTCCTGGCCAGCGCAGCCGCGCTGACTGCCGTACTTGCGGGCTGTATCGAGGGTTCGACAACCGACACCGAATCGATCGAGACGACCACGACGACCAAGGAGGTGGAGACGACGACTATCACCGACGAGACGGTCAGCGTCGCGGCCGGCGAGTACGAGACCTGGGAGTTCTCGGGGCCCGGGAGCGTCGAGTACGAGTTCTCGGTCGCCGACGGACCTGCAGTGGACAGCTACGTGCTGTCCTCCCAAAACTTCGAGTACTTCCAGGACGGAGAAACCTTCCAGACCGAGGCCGAGAGCGAGGATTCATCGGACGGTGACGGGATGGCGGTGCTCGGGAGTGGTGACTTCGTGGTGCTGGTCGACAACACGGACGCGGGCGCCGCGAGCCCACCCGACGACGGCGCCACGGCCCAGGTCGAGGTGGAGGCGACGGTGACACGCTGAGAGACGACGTCCACTGGTCGTGTTCCGGGCAGATCGTTCGACTAGAGGAAAGAGTCGAGTCTGGAACGGAAAACTGCGGAGTCTGCGCTTCGTAGTCCGCCTGCACCTGCCGACACGAGTGCCGGACTGCTGGATCTTCGACAGGGGATTCCCAGAGATAGTTGGTGAGCAGGCGTGCGTAGGTATCGCCGACAACCCGAGCGGTCCATAGACGCAGTAGAAGATACTTACGTCCAGCCGACACGTTCGTCGGTATGCCCCAGTCCCGGCGTGCCATCCTCCGTCGTGGTCTCTTACTCGGGAGTGTCGGCCTCGCAGGGTGCGTGACCGAACAGGACGACGGGACTCCGACCACGACCGACGACGAGATGCCGACCGAAATTCGGTTCTGGCTCGAAGAGGTGACGCGTTCCGAGGCGGAACGGGACGCTACCGAACCGATCGTCTTCAGCGACCTTCCGAACGAGCAGAGAGAAATCGTGCGAACAGCACTCGAGGAGGGTGAATACACGTCGGAGATAGGAGCGGAGTCCGCTGCACTAGAGAATCTGCGACGAAGTGTATCGGCGCGGACTGATGGCGAGTTGGAAGCGTATCTCGAACGAGGTGATACCTGTTATCGTATCGGGTTCGTCTCCGGCGACCACATCATCGCCGATCCCGACTACTGAATCCGCTGTACGTACCGTCAGCGAATGCCAAAGAAGACCGGGATCTCCGACAGCCGCTCTCCGTCGACCCCGCGAATCGACTGTAGGTTGGGCGAGCTTCCAGGCGTTCCGTCGCAGCCCCTTGACGACAGCAGCAGGTAAACACGGTAACAGTTAGCACCGGAGCCAAGTGGTACGGGCTCGAGATGAGAACAGCACATGGAGATTACAGATGGCTGCTCGCGACCGTCCGAGGAAGGGCCTGAAGAGTACTTCACCGGAGACGTGCGAATCGAGCGCTTGTTCGACCCGGAAGACGAGGCCCGTGCGGCCGCGCTGAGCGTGACGTTCGAGCCTGGCGCGCGCACCGCGTGGCACACGCATCCACTGGGACAGCAACTCGTCGTCACGAGCGGCTGTGGGCTCGTCCAGCGCGAAGACGGCCCCATCGAACACGTCCGTGCGGGCGACGTCGTCTGGTTCCCGGCGGGAGAGAAACACTGGCACGGCGCACGACCGGAGAAGGCCATGACGCACATCGCTATCCAGGAGGAACTCGACGGGGAAGCCATCTCCTGGATGGAGCACGTCACCGACGACGAGTACGCGGACAGCGAGTGACTCCGGTGGACTGACGCTCCGTGAGTCGGCGCGAACGACTGGACTCGTGAGGTGTCCCAGGAGAGCGTACGACGTGCCGGGTTCCGCCGGCGGAAACGGGAGTCGCGTGCCGATACCCCAATCGTCACAGTAGGTGAGTCACCCGGGCTTATACCCCACTGCTCGTTTTCACGGCGTAGGGTGTTCGTCCCACTACTATCCATGTGGGTCCCAGTTGTAGGCGCATGGCTGCACAGATGGCGTCCCGGCTCGAAACGTTCTTCGAGCAGCGAACGGACGGCGCGCTCCGGAGCATCGTGAAGTACGATTACGAGGGCGTGGACGTCGTCTACCTCCGAGGCGACGTCGCCGACCAGTACTCCGAGGCGGAACTACTGGACGCAGTCGACGAGTCCCGCATGCAGTCGATTTCCGCCCCGCTGTACGAACGAGCGTTCTCCGAGAACCACGGCGACCTCGAGTGCGTGGTGACGTGCTTCGAGCACGTCGTCGAGATGAACTTCACACTCGAGGACGGCGTCGGCGCCGCAGTCGCCCTCGACGTCGAAGCACTCGACGACGGCCACGGGATCGTCTCCGAGGCCCGCGACATCGTCGTCGAAGAACGCACGTGACTGCGCCGTGACCCCGGCTGTGTCCGTACACCCCCCGGGTAATCGATTAGGCCCGGGGACTATTCTCGTGGACAGTGTATACCCCGTGGGCCGAGAGATGAGCGAACAGACCGACGACGAGGAGGGCGGCGACGAGGAGGGGTACGGGATCACGGACGCGGACAGGGTGCGAATCGAGCGCTACCTGCAGAAGGAGAAACACGAGCGGAGCGTCGACGACCTCCGTCCCGCTTCGAACAAGTAGCGCCCGCGGTGCTGGTTCTTCAGCGAACATCCCACAGATGACGCCGTAGACGCCGTCTCGGACCCGCTGGATCGCTCTCTGCCGTCGACTACCCGGGAGACGAACAGTTATGGTAGTCTGTACGATGCAACCAGTTAGCAACAAATGGAGGAGCGTGCGGTCGACGACGTCGATATCCGCGATATCTCGCCGGCGGCGTGGCGACTGCTCCGCGTCGCGGCCGGGTTCGGACAGCGCGACGTCGAGTCCGAAGTCGACGACATCATGCAGGCCCACGTTTCGATGCTCGAGAGCGACACGCGGATTCTCTCCGAGGACCGACTCGAGGACCTGTACGCACTGTACGAGGCGGAGTTGAACGAGACCCAGATCTGCGCGCTAGTGGAACACTTCTGACAATGACTACACCGACGATGGACCGACCGACACGGACGAACCAGGGGGAGGGACCGACTGGAGGGCAGACACCATGACCGGGGGGAGCGGGCTGGCGAACCCACGGACGGCCGCTGCGGTCGGCGTCGCGCTGGTCGTGACCACGGCCGTCGCCGCCGCGCCGACGCCGCCGGGACTCGACGCCCCCGCACAGTTCGCGCTGGCGACGATGGCCCTGGCGGCGATCCTCTGGGTGACCAAGGCGCTCCCCCTCCCGGTGACGGCGCTGCTGATCCCCGTAATGTTGACCGTCTTCGGCGTCTACGACCGGATGGAGCCGGCGTTGTCGGGCTTCGCCGACCCCCTCATCTTCCTGTTCATCGCGGGGTTCATGCTGGCCAAGACGCTCCAGGCCCACAGCATCGACCGGCGGCTGGCGCTCTACCTCATCAACCGGCTGGGACGGTCGCCGCGGCTGCTTATCCTCGCGATCATGCTCGCGACGGCGTTCCTCTCGATGTGGGTGTCGAACACCGCGACGACGGCGATGATGACGCCGGTCGCGCTCGGCGTGCTCGCGGAGGTCGTCGGCCGCGACACGCCCGAGGGCGAGGTCTCAAACATGCAGGTCGCCACGCTGCTCGGGACGGCCTACGCCGCCAGCGTCGGTGGCGTCGGGACGCTCATCGGGACGCCCCCGAACGTCGTCGCCGTGGCGTTCCTCGACCGCCTCGCCGGCGTCGAGATATCGTTCGCGGAGTGGCTCGTCGTCGGGTTCCCCATCGTCGTCGTGACGCTGCCACTGACGTGGTACGTCCTGACGTTCTGGCTCTACCCGCCCGAGGTCGACGACGTGACCGAGGCGCAGGCACGGGCTGGAGAGTACCTCGACGAGGAGGGGCCGTTCTCGCCGCGTGCCAGGCGAGCGACGTACATCGTCGCGGCGACCGCGATCCTGTGGATCGTGGGTGGCTTCGGCTTCCTCTTCGAGGGCGTCCTCCCGTCGGCGTGGCAGGTGACGCTGTTCGGCGGCGAGGGGACGAACGTGTTCGGCCTGGAGGGCCACCGGGGGATCCTCTACTACGTGGTGGTCGGCCTGCTGGCGATTCCGGCCATCCTGCTCGCCGACGCCGACGACTGGGAGAACCTCGTGGACATCGACTGGGGGACGATCATCCTGTTCGGTGGCGGGATCTCGCTGGCCGACGCGCTCGGCGACACGAACGCGATCGCGTGGCTCGCCGAGTCGCTGTTCGACACCGTCGTCGGTGCGCCGCTCGTGTTGATCGTGCTGGCCGTCGTCGTCTTCGCGGTGCTCGCGACCGAACTGACCTCCAACACGGCGACGACGACCATCCTGGCACCGATACTCATCGGCCTCGGGAGTGTGCTCGCGGGGTCGCTCGGTGTCGAGCCGATCCCCGCAGCCGTCGTCCTCACCGTCACCGGCGCCATCGCCTGTAGTTTCGCGTTCGCGCTGCCCGTGGCGACGCCCCCGAACGCCATCGTCTTCGGGAGCGGTCACCTCGAACAGCGCGACATGATACGGGCTGGCGTCACGCTGAACCTCCTCATGACGGTCGTGCTGACCGTCCTCGTCGTGGTGCTGTTCAGTTTCGTCTGGCCGGGCGTCCTCTGGTAACTGTCCGTCGCCGTCCGCTCGCTCGCCGGCGAGATCGCTTCAGAGCTCGCGAAAGTACCCACCACTAACATTTATTACCGTGTCTGTCAATGACTGTCACAGGACGTGTATCATTGATACGCGTTTGGAGACAACCTATGGCAGACAAACAGAGCCGACGGACGTTTCTGAAAGTGGCGGGGAGTACAGGAGCAGTTGGCCTCACGGGGCTCGCCGGCTGTAGCGACGACGGATCGGGAGACGGCGACGGGGGCAGCGGTGGAGACACCGGCGGTGGAGACACCGGCGGCGGCGCGACCACCGGTGACAGCGGCGGGGGGACCGAGACCATCAAGCTCGGCGGGTCGATGAGCCTCACCGGCGACAACGCCGACCTCGGTCAGCTGTATCAGGACGCCTACGAGCTGACGATCCAGACCATCAACGACAACGGCGGCGTGGAGGCGGGCGACGGCACCACCTACGAACTGGAGTTGATCCTCCGGGACGACGGGACGGACGCGTCCACCTCGCGGAGCATCTACCAGGAGCTCATCGACCAGGAGGGCGTCGACTACCTCCTCGGACCGTACGCGAGTTCGGTGACGCTCCCGGCCAGCGCCGTGGCCGCACAGAACGAGAAGCCGATGGTCGAGGGCGGCGGTGCCAGCCCGGAGATCTTCAACCAGGGCAACGAGTGGATCTTCGGCCTCCTGCCGACGGCCGACAAGTACCCCGGCTCGTTCATCGACATGTGCCTGGCCCAGGACTCCCCACCGGAGTCCATCGCCATCCTCGCCGAGGACGACACGTTCAGTCAGTCCACCGCGTCGGGCGCCCGCGACAAGATCGAGCAGACCGACATGGAACTGGTCGTCGACCAGACGTTCCCCTCGGACACGTCGGACCTCTCGACGAACCTCGGGCGCGTGCGAGACAACGACGCCGACATCCTGCTGCTGTGTGCCCATCAGCAGCACAACATCATCCTGGCCAACCAGATGGAGAGCCAGGACGTCAACGTCGACGCGGCGATGGGGACGGTCGGCAGCCTCAACGACTCGTTCAAAGGCGAGGTCGGCGACAACGGGAACTACATCTACGGTCCGACCTCCTGGGACATCAACGCGGACTTCGAGGACCCCGTGTTCGGCGGCACCCAGAACTTCGTCGACGCGATCAACGAGAACTACGACGCCTCGCCGGACTACCACAGCGCGGCGGGCGAGGCCGTCATCATCACGTTCAAGAACGCCTTCGAGAACGTCGACGAACTCAACCCGACGGCGGTCCGCGACCACATCCGGGAAGCCGAGTTCTCGACGGCCTACGGCACGGTCGCCTTCGACGACAGGGGTGTCATCGACAAGAACATGCTCGTCCGACAGTGGCAGCCCGACCCCGGACTCCAGACCGTCTGGCCGGAGAACGTCCAGCAGACCGCACCCATCTACCCGACCCCCGAGTGGGGTAATCGGTAACCCTGATGGCGATCACGCAGTTCGTCGTCAACGGCCTGCTCATCGGGGCGCTGTTCGCGGGGATAGCCGTCGGCTTCGCGCTCATCTGGGGGGTCGTCGACATCATCAATCTCGCCCACGGCGAGATGGTGATGCTCGGCGGCTACACCTCCTTCTGGCTGCTGAACTTCGCTACCGGGAACACGAACGCGTCGCCGACCGTGTTCCTGGCGACGATTCCGGTGGCTATCGCCGTCCTGTTCGTCGTCGGCTACGTACTCCAGCGGACGCTCGTCCAGCGCGTCATCGGGACGGACATCTTCCTCACGCTGCTGGTCACGTTCGGCATCAGCATCGCCATCCAGCAGCTGGCAATCCAGGCGTGGACGGCGAACCCGCGGTCGATCCAGACCTCGTTCGCCGACCCGTCGCTGTCCGTCTCGGGCATCGCCATCCCGAAGATGAAACTGCTCGCGTTCTTCGGGGCCCTCGTGTTGACCGTCGCGCTCTACGTGTTCCTCCAGCGCACGCGTACCGGACGCGCCATCCGGGGGGTCGCACAGAATCCCGAGGCCGCCGCACTCGTCGGCATCGACGTCGAGCACACCCGCGCGGTGACGTTCGGCATCTCGTCGGGCATCGCGGGCGGGGTCGGCGCGTTCATCGCGACCATCCTCACCATCGACCCGCAGATGGGGCTCATCTACACGCTGAAGAGCTTCGTCATCGTCGTGTTCGGTGGTGTCGGCTCCATCCCGGGGGCGCTCGTCGGCGGACTGATGCTCGGGTCGGTTGAGGAACTGACCGCGGGGCTCGTCTCCTCGCGGTGGACGCTCGCGGTGAGTTTCAGCCTGCTCATCGTCCTGCTCGTCGTCAAACCGAACGGGCTGTTCGGTGAGGGGGCCGACCAGTGAGCACGAGCGAATCCGAGGACGGGAGCGGGCTGTTACGCACCGTCCTCCCCCCGAACCAGGTCGACCGGCTGTTCGACTTCTGTGGCGCCCACGCCTGGAAGCTACTGCTGATCGGCGCGGTGATCGGTGCGCTCCCACCGCTGGTGGGCCTCGAAGGCGGCTACTACATGACCGTCATCTCCGAGATGTACCTGTTCGCGATCCTCGCGCTCTCCTGGGACATCATCGGCGGCCAGACCGGCTACCCGAGTTTCGGGAACATGGCGTTCTTCGGAATCGGCGCCTACACGACGGCGATCCTGGTCAAGGACTTCGCCGTCGGGTTCCCCACGGCGATGGTCGCCGCGGGGCTGCTCGCGGTCGCGTTCGCGACCGTCATCGGCGTCGTCGTGCTCCGACTCCGCGGGCACTACTTCGCCATCGCGACGCTCGGCGTCCTGCTGGCGGCCCAGCAGGTCTCCCGGAACCTCGACATCACCGGCGGTGCGAGCGGGAAGATCCTCTTCGACGTGCCGGAGGCGACGGTGTTCTACTACCTGTTCTTCGGCGTGCTCGTCGCCGAGGTGGCGCTCGTCTACTACCTCTCGAACACGCGGTTCGGCTTCGTCCTGAACGCCATCCGCGACGACGAGGAGAAGGCGACCGCGATGGGGTTCAACACCACCTACTACAAGACGGTCGCGTGGATGCTGTCCGCGCTGTTCACAGGACTCGCGGGCGGTGCGTTCAGCCTGTTCAACACGTTCCTCAACCCGCAGACGGCCTACAACGGCGCGTGGAACGTCGAACTCATCGCGATGGCCCTGCTCGGCGGCTCCGGCACCGTCGCCGGACCGGTCATCGGGGCGTTCGGTCTCCACACCATCATCGAACTCGTCGAGCGGGCGTTCGTCGGCTGGCAGCTCGTCATCCTCGGCGTCGCCATCATCGTGACCGTCGTCTCGTTCCCGGCGGGCGTGGTCGGTACGCTCCGGGAGTACGCCAGCGAGATGGCGTACTACGAGCGCGGCGGGATGGCCGCCACGAACACCGAGGACGACGCGGAGGTGGCCGGCGATGAGTGAGGCCACCGACGCGACCGCCCGCGACACCGACCCCGACCGTGCGGTGCTCCGCACCGACGGCGTCACCAAGCGCTTCGGCGGTCTCACGGCCGTCGACCAGGTCGACGTGGAGGTGCACGAGGGCGAGATCGTCGGCCTCATCGGCCCGAACGGTGCGGGCAAGTCCACCCTGTTCAACTGCATCACCGGGACGCTCCACGCCGACGAGGGGCGCGTCTACCTGCAGGGGGAGGACGTCACCGACTGGCCCGAGTACAAGATCGCGCGGGCCGGCCTCGGACGGATGTTCCAGGAGACGCGGGTCTTCGGCAACATGACCGTCCGCAAGAACCTGCTGCTGGCCGCACAGGAGGGCGGTGCCGACGTCGGCAGTCTCCTGCGGCGGCCCGACGACTCGCTGCTCGAACGGACGAACGAACTGCTGGAGTACGTCGACCTCGCCGGCCTCGCCGACGTGCAGGCCGGCCGGCTGAGCTTCGGCCAGCAGAAGCTCATCGAGTTCTCGATGGCGCTGATGGCCGAACCGGAACTGCTGTTGATGGACGAACCGGCCGGCGGGATCAACCCCGCGATGCTCGAGAACCTCATCGGCTACATCCGGACGGCCAACGAGGACGAGGAGGCGACCATCTTCCTCATCGAACACAACATGGACTTCGTCATGGAAATCGCAGACCGCATCTACGTCCTGGCCCACGGCGAGCGCATCGCCGCAGGGACCCCGGAGGAGATACAGAACGACCAGCGCGTCCTCGACGCGTACCTCGGGAGGGAGTGATCACGGTGAGTACACCTGACAGCGAGACGGTCGGCGTCGGCGACACCATCATCGAGATGGAGAACGTCACCGCCGGCTACGGCAACACGACCGTCCTCCACGACGTCAGTATCGCCGTCGAGGAGGGGGAGATCGCCTGCCTCATCGGTCCGAACGGGTCGGGGAAGTCGACGCTGATGAAGAGCATCTACGGCTTCGCCGACGTGAAACGCGGCACCGTCAGGCTTCGCGGCGAGGAGATCACCGGTCGCTCGCCACAGGAGAACCTCGCCAACGGGGTGAGCTACGTCCTGCAGGACTCGAGTGTGTTCCCGCGGATGAGCGTCCACGAGAACATGCTCATGGGCGGGTACGTCTTCGACGACGACGATCGCGCCGGCCGGCGCGCCGAGGAACTGTACGACGAGTTCCCCATCCTGGGGGACATCCGGGACCAGCGGGCCGGCACGCTCTCCGGCGGTCAGCGCCGCCTGCTCGAACTGGCGCGCGCGCTGATGGTCGAACCGGACGTGATGTTGCTGGACGAGCCCTCCATCGGGCTCGAACCCCGCTTCATCGACGACGTCTTCGAGCGAATCGAACAGCTCAACGACCTCGGGACGACCATCCTGCTGGTCGAGCAGAACGCCCAGAAGGGGCTCTCGGTCGCCGACCGCGGGTTCGTGCTCGCCAGCGGCGAGATCAAGTTCACCGGCACCGGCACCGAACTCCTCGAGGACGAGGAGGTCGGCCGGCTCTACCTGGGGGGCTGACCGTGTACCGGATACTGCTCCCCGTCGACAACGACGCGGACCGCGCACGTGGCCAGGCGGCGTTCGTCGCCGACCTCCCCGCGACGGCCGACGACGTGACGGCAGTCGTGACGCACACGCTGACCAGCGAGGAGGCCGACGCACCCGACGCCCAGCAGCACGTCGAACGGGTCGTCACGGTCAAACTCGTCCGGGACTACCTGGCAGAGCGCGGTATCGGCGTGGAACTCGCGGAAGCGCGACAGCCGCCGGCCGACGGCATCCTCGAGATCGCCGCGGAGTTCGACGTCGACCACATCGCGATGGGGTCGCGCAAGCGTTCTCCCACCGGGAAGGTCGTCTTCGGGAGCGTCGCCCAGCAGGTGTTGCTGGAGGCCGACGTCCCCGTCACCGTGGTCGGTGCCCACGAGGCGTGAGAACGAACCGGAGTCGGGCGGAGCCGACCGCTGCGTAACGGTGGGCTACCGCCGACACGGGCGACTGAAACCAGTCGTTTCCCGTCGGTAACGACCCCGTTCTCCCGTAGGGAGCCTATTACATTGCGATCAGTGAACGAACACGAGCGCATGGCGACGCGAACGACGACAGACAGCGAGGATGCGGAGTCGGTGCTCGTCGAGCGGCGATTCCCGAGAGTCCTCCTGTACACGGTTCTCACGGTAGGAGTCTACGGGTTCTACTGGCTATACTCGGTGAACACGCAGCTCAAACTCGCCTACGACGAAGAGTACAGCCCGCTGTGGCGCACGCTGGGGTTACTCGTTCCGGTGTACGACCTGCTCGTCCTTTGGCGCATCTCCGACACCGCCACCGAGCACGTCGTCGAGGACCAGACCGGCCCGGTCCTCTTCCTGCTGTGGGTCGTGTTCTTCCCCGCGGCGATGTACCTCATCCAGGACGGCATCAACAGGAAGGTGGCGGAGAGCGCAGCCAGCGCCTGACAGCGCCGCCTCACTCGAAGCGCCGAACGTCGTACACGCCGGCCACCTCGGTCTCCTCGACAGTCGCCGTCAGTTCCGCGCCCTCCTCGAACGAACGGTCGGCGACGAGCGTGATGGCCTCGATGGGGCGGCGCAGCAGGAACGACTTCACGCGCTCGAACCACGAGGGGACGCCGCCGTTCCGGCAGACGAGGACGTACCGGGAGGCGGCGAGGTCCTGCATCCGCTGGGTGAGTTCGTGGTCGCCCAGTTCGTCGGGCGGGACGACGTAGACGACCTCGGCGTGGACCGTCTCGGTCATACGGGGTGGAGGGGAGCGACGGAGATGAGTCTTGCCCGCGCTCGGGGCGGCGGGACCCGGCGGGCGTTCACTTCCACCCCGGTTTGCGAACCTTCTTAGGCGAGCGCGCGCTACCTTACCCAGAATGGCCCAGGCCGCAAACCAGGAGCTCGTCGACAGGTTCGAGGAGTTCTACCGCCGCTACTACAGCGACGACGTCGCGGAGCTCGCGCGGCAGTACCCCCGCGAGTCGAAGTCGCTGGACCTGGACTGGCGGGACCTCTACCAGATGGACCCGGACCTGGCCGACGACTACATCAACCACCCCGACCAGCTCGGCGAGGCCGCCGAGGAGGCCCTCCGGCTGTACGACCTCCCGGTCGACGTCAGCCTCGGGCAGGCCCACGTCCGCGTCTTCGGCCTCGAGGAGACCACGGAGATCCGGGACATCCGCGCCGAACACCTGAACACGCTCATCGGCGTCCAGGGGATGGTGCGGAAGGCGACGGACGTGATGCCGAAAATCCAGTCCGCGGTGTTCGTCTGCCAGCGCTGTGGCGCCGAGACGGAGGTCCCCCAGAGCGACGCCGGCTTCCAGGAGCCCTACCAGTGCGAGAGCTGCGAGCGACAGGGACCGTTCAAGCTCGATCCCGAGCGCTCTGAGTTCGTCGACGCCCAGAAGCTCCGCATCCAGGAGTCCCCCGAGGGGCTCTCCGGCGGCGAGACGCCACAGAGCATCGACATCCACATCGAGGACGACATCACGGGCGAGGTCACGCCCGGCGACCACATCACCGCCACCGGCGTCCTCCGCCTCGACCAGGGCGACGAGTCCACCGACTCACCCATCTTCGACCTCTACATGGAGGGCTCCTCGGTCGTCGTCGAGGACGAGGAGTTCGAGGAGATGGACATCACCGAGGAGGACAAACAGCAGATCATCGAGATCAGCGAGCGCGAGGACATCTACGAGCAGATGGTCGACTCGATGGCACCCGCCATCTACGGCCACCGCGAGGCGAAACTCGCGATGATGCTCCAGCTGTTCGCGGGCGTCACGAAGGAGCTCCCTGACGGCTCGCGCATCCGTGGCGACCTCCACATGCTGCTGATAGGGGACCCCGGTACGGGTAAATCGCAGATGATTTCCTACGTCCAGAACATCGCGCCGCGTTCCGTCTACACCTCCGGGAAGGGGTCGTCCGCGGCCGGTCTGACGGCGGCGGCGGTCCGGGACGACTTCGGCGACGGCCAGCAGTGGTCCCTGGAGGCGGGTGCACTCGTGCTCGCCGACCAGGGCGTGGCCGCGGTGGACGAACTGGACAAGATGGCCGACGACGACCGGTCGGCGATGCACGAGGCCCTCGAACAGCAGAAGATCTCCATCTCGAAGGCGGGCATCAACGCGACGCTGAAGGCGCGGTGTTCGCTGCTCGGGGCTGCGAACCCGAAGTACGGGCGCTTCGACCAGTACGAGCCCATCGGCGAGCAGATCGACCTCGAACCCGCGCTCATCTCGCGGTTCGACCTCATCTTCACGGTGACGGACAAACCCGACCCCGAGGAGGACGCGAAGCTCGCCCGGCACATCATCCAGACGAACTACGCGGGCGAGCTGAACACGCAGAACGACAACATCGCGAACGCGAACCACTCCGCCGAGGAGATCGACTCCCAGACGGAGAACGTCGCGCCCGCCATCGAGGCGGACCTCCTGCGGAAGTACATCGCGTACGCCCGCCGGAACTGCTACCCGACGATGACCGACGAGGCCAAGGAGGCCATCGAGGAGTTCTACGTCGACCTGCGCTCGAAGGGCCAGGACGAGGACGCGCCCGTCCCCGTGACCGCCCGCCAGCTCGAGGCGCTCGTCCGGCTCGCGGAGGCCTCCGCGCGGTTGCGGCTCTCCGACCGCGTCGAAGCCGAGGACGCCGACCGCGTCATCTCCATCGTGCGGTCGTGCCTGCAGGACATCGGCGTCGACCCCGAGACCGGCGAGTTCGACGCGGACGTCGTCGAGACGGGGACGTCGAAGACCCAGCGGGACCGCATCAAGAACATCAAGGGCCTCATCAAGGAGATCGAACAGGACTTCGACGAGGGGGCGCCGATCGAGGAGGTGCTCGACCGCGCCGAGGAGATCGGCATGGACGCCGACCGCGCCGAACACGAGATAGAGAAGCTCAAGGAGAAAGGCGAGCTCTACCAGCCGAACAAGGACCACCTGCGCTCGATCTGATGGACCGAATCTCCGCGCTCCGGAACGTCAAGGACGCGCTCGCGGAGTTCGAGGACGGCGACGCCACTCTCGGGGACGTCGCGGGCGAGTACGGCGGCAGTCTCGACGCCGAGGCGTGTCGCGCCCGCGCCGCCGGCGACGGCGGCGAGCGCGGCAGTGCGTGGCTGCATACGGTAGGTTCGGTTCGTTCTGCTACTAAAATTTAGGCGTTCTGCGGTGCTCCGATGGCGGCCTGGACGCCGGTGACCTCGAAGCGGGCGCCGCCGGCCTCGCGCTCGACGGCCGCGACCCGCCAGCCGTGCGCGTCGGCGATCTCCGCGACGATCGCGAGCCCGAAGCCGGTGCCGTGGTCCGTCGTGGTGTGTCCCGGTTCGAACACGGACTCGCGGTCGGCCGCGGGGATGCCGGGGCCGTCGTCCTCGACGTAAAACCCGCGGTCGTCGTCGAGCGCGCCGACCGTCACCGTGACGTCGTCGCCCGCGTGTTCGATCGCGTTGCGGAACAGGTTCTCCAGCAGCTGGACGGTGCGGTCGGGGTCGGCATCGAGACGGAGGTCGGACGCGACGGCGAGCGTGGCGTCGACCGTCTCGACGTTCCGCCAGCTCGTCTCGGCGAGGTCGCGGAGGTCACAGGACTCGGTCTCGCCGATGGTGTCGCCCTGGCGAGCGAGCGCGAGCACGTCCTCGATGAGCGCCTCCATGCGCTCGTGGGCGTTCGCCACGGTGTCGAGGTGCTCGCTGGCGCACTCCTCGCGGGCGAGTTCGACGTGGCCCGCCGCCACGTTCAGCGGGTTGCGGAGGTCGTGGGAGATGATACCCGCGAACTGGCCGAGGCGCTCGTTCTGGCGCTCCAGTTCGCGGCGGTGGCGCTCGCTGCGGGTGACGTCCGAGAACAGCACCATCTCCCCGAAACGCCGGGGGCCGACGGTGAACGGGTTGGCGGCGACGAGGAAGTAGCGGCGTTCGCCGGCCACGTCGAGTTCGAGAACGGCTTCGTCTGTGTCGATGGCGGCCGCCACGCGGGGCAGCACCGCGGACAGCGGCGCGCCGGTCACATCACCCTCCAGTGCCGGGAACAGCTCCTCCGCCTTCCGGTTGTGGTCCTTGACGTGGCCCTCGTCGTCGACGAAGACGACCGGGTCGTCGACGGACCCCGTGAGCCGGATCGTCTGGAACCGTTCGGCGAACACGTAGAGGACGCCGACCGCGAACGCCGCGACGCCGATCGGTTCGTAGGTCATGTCCACGAGCCACGGGGTCGCGTAGCCGACGACGTTGAACCCGACGGGGAGCGCGGTGAGGGCCGCGAGCGCGGTGAGTGGTCGCGTGTCGAGGCTCGTCCGGTCGAACAGCTCCAGGAGCATGAAGTAGCCGACGGCGGCCAGCGAGTACGACAGGCCCATCACGACCCAGTGGGGGGTCTGGCTGTGGACGACGACGTGGGGGAACGGCGTCGTGGCGAACGTGGTGGTGAAGTACGCCTGGTGGAACGGGTTCGTCACCTTCACCAGCGTGACGACGGCGAAGACGGCGACTGCGGCCGCCCGGTACCGGGGGTCGCGGTGCAACGTCCGGCCGCTGTACGCCGAGCAGAAGTACAGCCAGGCGCCGACGGTGCTGAACCCGACGACGAGGCCGACGACGTGGAACGCCTCCTTGAGTTCGGCGCCGGGCGCCAGCAGGAAGCCGACCTGTACGGCCGCCCAGCCGCCGCTCGTGGCGAGCAGCGCGGCGAACCCGCGGCGCGTGTCCGGCGTGTCGATGCGCGAGACGCGGCGCAGACTCACCGCGCAGACGACCGCTGCGGTCGCGAAGACGGCGACGTAGACGGCCAGCTGGGGGTCGACGCTCGCCATCGGTCAGGCGCCCCCCGCCACGACCGGCCGCGGGTTCCCGGTCAATTCGTGGCCGCCGAGATGTCGTCGGCGATGTCGTCGAGTTCGTCCTCGGAGAGGTCGGGGCGGCTGCCCGCCACGGCGTGGATGGGGTTGCCGCCGTCGTCCTCGAAGCGCGGGATGACGTGGCCGTGGACGTGCGGGACCTCCTGGCCGGCGGCCGCGCCGTTGTTGAACGCGACGTTGCTACCGTCGGCGTCCACGCTCTCCTCGACGACCGGCGTGAGGTCGTGGAGCGCCGCGAACACGCGTTCGGCCTGGTCGGTCGGCATGTCGCCGAGCGTCTCGTAGTGGTCCTTCGGGATGACGAGCGTGTGGCCGGGCGCGAGCGGGTTGGCGTCGAGGAACGCCAGGACGTCGTCGTCCTCGTAGACGACCCGCGCGGGGATCTCCCCGTCGACGATGCGACAGAAGATGCAGTCCTCGGTCATGACTGACCCGAGGACCGCCGCCACCAAAAATCACCCGCGTCGAGCCACCGAGTTCCGGAACTGCTCGCGGTCGACGACGCGGAACGTCAGATCGCCGGTGGCGACGGCGGTGCCGTCGGTGCTCTCGGCGCGACAGGCGAAGGATAGGTCCGGGCGGTCGACGGCGACCAGCGTCGTGGCCACCTCGACGTCGCCGCCGACGCCGACGGGCGCGAGGTGGGAGACGGAGGCGCCGCGCTCGACGACCCCGCTGCCGTCCGGGAGGAAGCCCCGCAGCGACTCGCGGGCGACGACCTCGAAGCGCGCGAGCAGGTGAGCGGTGCCGAGCACCTGGGCCGACTCCTCCGGTGTGGCGTCGGTCGCCGCGGGTTCGCCGGGCGGGTCGCGCTGGGAACCGAACACCGGGATGGCGTGGTCGTCGTCGAGCGTGAACGTGGCCTCGCCGTGGACGTCGGCGTCGGCGAGCGCCTCGAACGCGTCGGTCATGGGTGAGCGCACGGCGTAGTGGCTGGTATAGCTATCGGCGCGCCGAGGCGAGTGCGTCCCGGAGGCCGGCGACGTACGCCTCGCGCGTGAGGTCGAGACGAGCGAGCCAGACGTTCTCGTAGGAGGGGTGGAGCGCGGGCACGAGTGCGGCGTCGACGCCCGGCCAGTCCAGTGGCCGGCCCTCACGCACGCAGTCTGCGACGCTGTCGACGAACCTGTCGAGTGAGCGGTCGGCCATCTCTAGTAGGCTCGCGGTGGCGTGGCTCCCGGTGGCAAGGACGGCGTGTGGCTGGATTTCTGCGAGTTCGGTCTCGAGGCGGAGAGAGCAGTTCTCGCGCTCGGTCTCGGTGGGGTCGCGATTCTGCGGCGGGTGGCACTTCACGGCGTTCGTGAAGTAGGCGTCCGGGAAGCCGAGGTCGGCGACGAGTTCGCGGACGCGGCGGCCGGAGTGGCGGGTCGTGTACGCCATCCCCGTGTGGTTGCCGCCGCGCCACGTCTCCGCGTCGGCGTCGCCGGCGCCCGGTGCTTCGCCGACGACGACGAGGTCCGCGTCCGTGTCGCCCTGCCCCCACGAGATGCAGTTCCGGGACTCGACGAGCGCGGGACACTCGCGGCAGTCGGGAACGAGGACGTTCCGCGTGGCGGGGTCCGGAAAGTCGGGCACACGGGAGCGTCCGGGAGGCGTCGTCAATAGCCTTGCGCGCGGGCCGCCGCGACGAACGCGAGCGAAGTCACGACGAGCGCGGTGACGAGCACCGTCCACTCGGGCAGTCGCCAGTAGTACTGCGCGCCGGCGAACCCGACCATGAACGCGCCGGCCAGCGCGACGACGGTCCCGGCGTGGACGGCGGCGTACTCCGGGTCGGCGGTCCCGTCGTAGTTCGCCAGCAGGTCCGCTCGCCGACGGACTCGAATGTACACGCCGAGGGCAGCGACGAGGACGCCGACCCCGGCGAACGTCAGTGCGGCGACGGTGGCGTCGTCGGCCATCGCTCCGTCACTCCGTCAGCGGCATGAAGACGCCGAAGACGAACGGGCAGACCACCATGCCGAGGACGCCCAGGACCTCCACGTCGAAGAGGAGCGCCAGCTCCCAGCCCGGCAGCCGACCGGCACCGAGACTGGTCCCGACGGCACCGAGGAGGACGCAAGCGAGACTGGCGAGCGTACCGAACTTCGTGAGTTTCGGGTAGTCGAGGTTGCCGTAACGGCCCATGGCTGGCGGTTCCCCACCGCCGCTCGTAAATCTTCTGTGTGGTAGTGTGGACAGCAGAAGGACTATGAACGGTGGCGGGCTACGGCGGGTATGCTCGACAACGCGGCTGAACTGTTCGACCTGCTCGTCACCCTCGGCTACGCGGTCCTGGGGGCTGGCCTGGTCGGTACCGGACTGCTCGCCGAACTCAGGAGTCTCTCGACGTTCGGTGGCGGTCAGTTCATCTTCGGCGTGTGGCTCGCCGTTCTGGGCGGCGTCGCCATCGCCGCCGGTGTGATGATGTACACCGACAAGGTGCAGTCGCGACTCGGCGGCGCGTAGGCTGTACAACCGATTACCCTTTTAGGTGCGAGCGAGTCGGCTGGCACATGAACCGATTCGGCGACGCGCCGGACCAGTACGAGCCCGCGGACGTCGAGGACCGGGTGTTCGACTACTGGGCGGACGTCGACGCCTACGAGCAGACGAAGGACCACCGAGCCGACGGCGAGGACTTCTTCTTCGTCGACGGGCCGCCGTACACGTCGGGCGCCGCCCACATGGGCCACGCCTGGAACAAGAGCCTGAAGGACGCCTACATCCGGTACAAGCGGATGCAGGGCTACGACGTGACCGACCGGCCGGGCTACGACATGCACGGCCTCCCCATCGAGACGAAAGTCGAGGAGGAGATGGACTTCGCGAACAAGAAGGACATCGAGGCGTACGGCGTCGAGAACTTCCTCGACACCTGCCGGGAGTTCGCCGAGGACAGCCTCGCGCAGCTCCAGTCGGACTTCCAGAGCTTCGGCGTCTGGATGGACTGGGAGAACCCGTACAAGACGGTCGACCCGTCGTACATGGAGTCGGCGTGGTGGGCGTTCGACCAGGTCCACGAACACGGCCTCGTCGAGCGCGGGAAGCGCTCGATCAGCCAGTGCCCGCGCTGCGAGACCGCCATCGCCAACAACGAGGTGGAGTACGAGGACGTCGAGGACCCCTCCATCTACGTCACCTTCGACCTCGACGACCGCGAGGGGAGTCTCGTCGTCTGGACGACGACGCCGTGGACCATCCCAGCCAACGAGTTCGTCGCCGTCGACGAGGAGACGACCTACCAGAAGGTCCGCGCCACCAGGGACGGCGAGGAGCACGTACTCTACCTCGCCGAGGAGTGCGTCGAGGACGTGCTCTCGGTCGGGCAGTACGACGACTACGAGGTCGAGGCGTCCCTCCAGGGCAGCGAGCTGCTCGGCTGGTCGTACACGCCGCCCCTCGTCGAGGAGGTGCCCGCGAACCCCGCGGACGCGGAGGGCGTCCACGAGGTGTACCACGGCGACTGGGTGGAGGTCGACCGCACCGGCCTCGTCCACTCCGCACCCGGCCACGGTGAGGAGGACTTCGTGCGCGGCGAGGAACTCGGCCTCCCCGTCTTCTGCCCGGTCGGCGAGGACGGCGTCTACACCGACGAGGGCGGGAAGTACGCCGGGCAGTTCGTGCGCGACGCCAACGACGACATCGTCGCGGACCTCGAGGCGAAGGGCGCGATGCTCGCCCACGAGACCGTCTCCCACTCCTACGGCCACTGCTGGCGCTGCGACACCGGTATCGTCCAGATCGTCACCGACCAGTGGTTCATCACCATCACCGACGTGAAGGAGGACCTCCTCGAGAACATGGAGGACGCGGACTGGTACCCGCAGTGGGCCCGCGACAACCGCTTCCGCGACTTCGTGGAGAACGCGCCGGACTGGAACGTCAGCCGGCAGCGCTACTGGGGCATCCCCATCCCCATCTGGACGCCCGAGGACTGGAGCGGCGACATGGACGACGTACTCGTCGTCGGCACCCGCGAGGAACTCGCGGAACTCGCCGACCAGGACGTCGACCCCGCGTCCGTGGACCTCCACAAGGACACCGTCGACGACCTCACTATCACGCAGGACGGGACGACGTACAGCCGCGTCCCGGACGTCTTCGACGTCTGGCTCGACTCCTCGGTGGCGTCGTGGGGGACGCTGAACTTCCCCTCGGAGACGGAGGACTACGAGGAGCTGTGGCCCGCCGACCTCATCATCGAGGCCCACGACCAGACCCGCGGCTGGTTCTGGTCGCAACTCGGCATGGGCACCGCCGCCGTCGGCGAGGTTCCCTACAAGAACGTCGTGATGCACGGCCACGCGCTGATGCCCGACGGCCGCGCGATGTCGAAGTCCCGGGACATCCGCATCGACCCCCAGGAACTCATCGACGAGTACGGCGCTGACCCGATGCGGATGTTCGTGCTCTCGGTCTCCCCGCGAGGCGACGACATGCGGGTGTCCCACGACGAGGTGGGGAACCTGCAGAGCGACCTCAACATCCTCTGGAACGTCTTCCGGTTCCCGCGGCCGTACATGGCACTGGACGACTTCGACGCCAACGTCCCGGCCGGCTTCGGCGGCGACGGCTCCGGCGTCTCCGTCGAGGACGTCGAACTGGAGACGGTCGACGAGTGGCTCCTCTCGACGCTCCAGCGCGTGAAGGCCGACGCCACCGAACACTGGGAGAACTACGAGCAGCACCGCGCGCTCGAGGAAGTGCTCTCGTTCGTCACCGAGGACCTCTCGCGGTACTACGTGCAGGTCGTCCGCGAGCGCATGTGGGAGGCCGATGACTCCCCGTCGAAGACCGCGGCGTACGCGACGATGCAGCGGGTCCTCCTCGAGGTGACCGCGCTGCTCGCGCCGTACGCGCCGCTGGTCACCGAGGAGCTCTACCAGCACCTCTCGGGCGACGAGGGCTACGACACGGTCCACATGTGTGACTGGCCCGCGGTCGACGAGTCCTACCGCCACCCCGACCTGGAGGGCGCCGTCGACGTGCTGCGCGACGTCGAGGAGGCGGGCAGCCACGCCCGCCAGCAGGCCGGTCGGAAGCTCCGCTGGCCCGTCACGCGCATCGTCGTCGACGCGGAGAGCGAGGGCATCGTGGACGCCGTCGAGGCCCACGGCGACCTGCTCCGCGACCGCCTCAACGCCCGCGCCATCGAGGTCGTCGCGCCCGGCGAGAGCTGGGACGAACTCGCGTTCAGCGCGCGCGCCGATATGAGCAAACTCGGCCCCGCGTTCGGCGACGACGCGGGCCGTGTGATGAACGCGCTCAACGACGCCCACGTCGAGAGCGCGGACCTCGACGCACTCTCGGCACAGGTCAGTGAGGCGCTCGGCGAGGACGTCGAACTCGACGACGAGATGGTGGAGTTCGTCGAGGAGACGCCCGAGGGCGTCGCCGGCGCCGACTTCGAGAGCGGGACTGTCTACGTGGACACCGAGTTGACGGAGGACGTCGAGAGCGAGGGGTACGCCCGCGAGGTCATCCGGCGCGTCCAGGAGATGCGCAAGGACCTCGACCTGGAGATGGACGCCAAGATCCGCCTCGACGTCGCGGTGTTCGACGAGCGCGTCGGTCGCCTCGTCGCCGAGCACGAGGCCCTCATCAAGGAGGAGACCCGTGCCCGCGAACTCGGGGAGGTCGAGGACGGCTACCGCGAGGAGTGGGACGTCGAGGGCGTGAAACTCGCACTCGAAGTCGAGGAGCTGTAGGGCGTCTGCCGTTCGCCGGCTGCCCCCTCAGAGGTCCGTCTCGACGACGTACCCCCACTGCTCGTAGTTCTGGTCGTCGTAGAACTCGTGCACTCCGTCCTTGCCGAGTGGCGACGCGAGCGCGACGTACTCGCAGTCACGCTCGCCGGCCCACGACTCCACGAACGCGAGCATTTCGGCGCCGTGGCCCTCGCCGCGTCGGGGGTCGTCCACCACGAGGTCGAGTAGCCACGCGCCCCGGCGGTGGTGGAGCAGGGACTGCACCTGCACGCCCGCGACGGCCACGAGTTCGTCGTCGACGTAGCGGCCGAACAGTCGGTACTCGTCGTCGCCGGTCCACCCGAGGACGTCCTCGGGGTCGCGGTCGGTCCACAGCTGGCGGAGGAGCGGGACGGCGTCGCGGCGGTCGGCCTCGTCGGTTAGTTCGCGCGTCGTCGCCATACAGGGGCCGCGGGCGCCGGCGAGAAGAGTGTAGCGGCGTCTACTCCAGCGCGTCGGCGACGGCGGGCGCTGCGCTCACTCTCGAGACGGCGCGTTCGAGCGTGTCCGTCCCGTAGACGGCCTCCGCGCCGGCGTTCGCGAGTTTGAGTCGTGCGTTGCCGGCGAGCAACGGGTGGACGCAGGCGACGTAGACGCGGTTCGGGTCGTCGAGCGCGGCGATGGCCTCGCTCATCGTGGAGCCGGTGGCGACGATGTCGTCGGTGACGACCACGTCGCGGTCGGAGACGTCGATGTCGCTAGGCGTGACCGTGACGTCGCTGCCGGAGTGGCGGACCTTCTCGAAGTGGTCCGTGTCGCCGCGGCCGTAGCCGTCTCGGACCGACGCCGCGAGGTCGGTCGCGCCGGCGTCCGGGGCGAGGAAGACAGGGTCGACGAGGTCGTCGGGGAGCGGGTCGGCGAGGCGTGGTGCGGCGTCGACCGCTTCGGCCGGGACGTCGAAGAAGTCGAGGACACCCGCCTCGTGGGGGTTGACGGTGAGCACGCGGTCCGCGCCCGTCGAGATGGCGCGCGCGACGGCGCGGGCGGACACCGGCTGCCCGGCCTCGAACGCCTCGTCCTGTCGGGCGTAGCCCATGTACGGGAGGACGGTGACGACCTCGCTGGCGCCGGCCTCGCGGGCGGCGTCCTGCAACTGGAGCAGTTCCACGTGCGCATCGCTCGAGTCCGTCGACGCGACGACGATCGCCCGGTCCTCGACGGGCGGTACGCGGACGATGCGCTCGCCGTCGGGGAACGTCTCGTACTCGACGCGGCCGAGGTCCACGCCGAGTTCCGCGGCGAGCGCGGCCGCGAGTTGCTGGGTCGAGGACCCGCTCAGTATCATGTGCGAGACGAGTCGAGCCGTCGGCTTACGCGTTTCCCTCGGCGACGACGGCGAGCGCGCGGGCGCCCCGGAGTCCGAGGCTGCGGTGGCGGAAGCCCTCGCCGGCGTCGACCGCGAGCGTCCCCGGTTGCGTGAGGACGATGGGCGCCTCGGCGGCGTACGCGACGTCCGCGACCGGCTCCTCGACCGGGAGAGAGACTGCGTCCCAGTCGCCGTCGTCGTGGGCGTAGAGCGTGTCGGCAGTGGCGGCGTGGGCGCGGCCGAGTTCGCCCGCGCTCGCGGTCACGGGGTCGCTCGCGACGACCCGGAAGTCCCCCGCTTCGGCGTCCATCCAGCCGTTCCCGAGGTAGTAGAGGCCGCTCGGTGTCGCGGCGTGCGGGACGCCCGCGGCGGCGACGTCCCGCACGTCGTCGAGGCCAGCGGGCGCGATGCCGTCGTCGGTGAGGCGGTGGACGCCGTCCGCGGCCGCGAGGAGGTCGGCGTCGAGTGCGCGCACGTCCGCGTCCACGCTCCCGATGGTCGACCAGTCGCCGTCGTAGCGGGCGACGCGGCCGTCCTCGCCGGCGGCGAGCACGCCGTCGTCGTAGCTCGAAACCGCGACCGCCGGGCCGAAGCCGGTCGCCTCGAGGCCGTCCGCGTCGCCGACCAGCACGTCCTCGTCGGTGGCGGCGGCGACGCCGCGGGCAGTCGTCGCCACGTCGCGGGCCGCACACTGCTCGACGAGGCTGAACTCGCCGACCTTGTCACCGGAGACGCGAGCGACGACGACGCCGAGGTCGGCGGCGACGTACGCCTCGACGGTGTCGGACTGGGCAACGTAGACGCGTAACTCTCGGACAGTCGCCATAGGTGAAGGCGGTCGGGCGGTCGGCGAAAGCGTTGCGGTTCTCTCGAAAACACTTTGGGGTGGAAGTCGTAGCCCGACGTATGCGACGACGGACGGTGCTCGCTGCTGTGGGTGTGTTCGCCCTCGGCAGCGGCTGTTCGTGGGTCCTCGCCGACGACGCGGTGCGGGTGCGTGTGATGCGTGCCCCCGAGGACCGCGTCGAGGACGCAGACGCACACTGCGGCCTCGGGGAGTCGTTCGTCGTGGACCACCCCGTGCTCGAACGCGTCCTCACCTCCGCGAAGACGGCGCCGGCCGGCGAGTGGGTGACGACCGGCACGAACCGCAAGACTGGCGAGCTCATCGTCTCGGACCTCCGGGAGCACTGCGACGGTGGCGGGGACGTCTACCACTACGACGGCGACACGTTCGTGGTGAGCGTCGAGCGCAACGGCGAGTCGATGTTCCCTGACAGGAGTTCGCCCAGTTCGGAAGCGATTAGGGCAGCGCTCCCCCACAGTTCCCCATGAAGGTGTTCGGGTCGAGTGGGACGCGGGGCGTGGCCAACGAGGAGCTGACACCCGGGTTCGTCCAGCGCGTCGCCAAAGCCGCGGGGTCGGTGTGGCGCGCCGACCGCGTCGCCGTCGCCCGCGACACGCGGACGACCGGCCGGATGCTCGAGAACGCCGCGGCCAGCGGGCTCCAGAGCGTCGGCGCGAACGTCGACCGACTCGGCGTCGTGCCGACGCCGGCCGCACAGGCGTATGGCGAGGCCGAGGCCGTCCCGGTCGTGATGGTGACCGCGAGTCACAACCCCGCGGAGTACAACGGCGTGAAACTCGTCGGTTCGGACGGCGTCGAACTCGCCGTGGCTGACCTCGAACGCATCGAGCGGAAGTTCACCACCGAGCAGTTCGACGACGCGTCCTGGGACGAGGTCGGCGGCGACGTGCGCGTCGAGTCGGCGAAGCGCCGGTACGTCGACCAGCTCCTCGACGCGGTGGACCGCGAGACCATCGCGGCCGCCGACCTGACCGTCGCGCTCGACCCCGGCCACGGCGCGGGCTCGCTCACCAGCCCCGAGTTCTATCGGAAGCTCGGCTGCTCCGTGGTCACCGTCAACGGCCAGCCCGACGGCCACTTCCCCGGCCGGGACCCCGAGCCGGTCCGCGAGAACCTCTCGGACCTCGGGCGCCTCGTCCGGGCGACCGACGCGGATGTCGGCATCGCCCACGACGGCGACGCCGACCGCGCCATCTTCTACGACGAACGCGGCGAGTACGTGGAGGGCGACGCGACGCTCGCCGCGCTCGCGGAGGCCGAACTCGGCGAGGGCGACACCACCGTCTCCGCGGTGAACGTGAGCCAGCGCCTCGTCGACGTCTGCGACCGCACCGGCGCGGACCTCGACCTGACGCCTATCGGCAGCACCCAGATCATGACCCGTATCCAGGAGCTCCAGGCCGAGGGCGAGTCCGTCCCCGTGGCGGGCGAGGGCAACGGCGGCATCATCTTCCCGAACTACCGCCTGACCCGCGACGGCGCGTACACCGGCGCGCGGTTCCTCGAACTGCTCGCCGACCGACCGGCCAGCGAGGTCGTCGCGCCGTACGACGACTACGCCAACGTCCGCATCAACGTCCACTACGAGGACGACGCCCAGCGCGAGGCGCTGCTCGACGCCGCCGAGCAGACCGCCCTGGGCGCCGACGCCGACCGCACCACCATCGACGGCTACCGCCTCGACTACGGCGACTCGTGGGTGCTCGTGCGGCCCTCGGGCACGGAGCCGGTGGTACGCATCTACGCGGAGGCTGGCAGCGAGGAGCGCGCCGACGAACTGGCCAGCGAGTTCGCGACCGCGCTCCGCGCCGCGAAAGCTGGCCTCTGAGCGCCGCTCCGCTCAGTCAGTACGTCTCGAGGGCCTCGCGGAGTTCCCGCTCGGCCTCGCGTGCGGCTTCGAGGTCGTCCTCGACGCCCGCGGCGATCTCCTCCTTCTCGGCTGGCGTGAGTTCGTGTTCGGCGACCGCGGCGGTCCGCAGGCGCTCGTAGTCGTCGTCGCGGACCCGGGCGCGGACCGCGTGGAGCGCGGCGACGACGTCCTCGTCGGCGATCCGCGCGACGACCGACACGAGTTCGTCGAGGCGGTAGCGGAGTTCGTCGGCGGGCGCGGGCGGCCAGCCGACGGTCAGCGGCTCCGCGGAGAGGCGGTCGAGGTACGTCCGGTTGCCGCCGACGACGCGCTTCAGTTCCCGTGGCTGGGCGACGTAGTGGTCGAGTTTCGACGGCGAGTAGTCGGCGTACTCCAGCAACTGCGAGAGCGGTTCGGCGCCCGCCTCGCGGTCCGCGACGAACGCGGCGAGGTCCTCGGGCACCGGCTCGAAGTCGACGAGCGAGTACGAGGCCGCCGTCGCGACGAAGTCGAGGACGTTTCGAGCGGGCGCCTCGGCACGGAGTTCGCGGAACGCCTCGCGGACCGCCTCGTCGTACGTCTCGATCGGGTCCCGGAGCTCCTCGACCGGCGCGTCGAGGTCCGCCGCCCCGAGTCGCTCGAGGCGTTCGAGTCGCTCGACCTCCGTGGCGTGCTCGTCGGCGCGCTCCGCGACCGCCTTGCGGGCCTTCGCGTACCGGTCCCGGGCGTCCGCGAGGTGGTCGAGGCGGCCGACGAGGTCGCGGGCGTCCGCGAGTCGCTCCCGGGCCTCCGCGAAGTCGGCCTCGGAGAGGCGCTTCTTCTTGAACAGTTCGAGGAGTGACTCGAAGACGTCGTACTCCGGGAGGTCCTCGTCCAGTTCCTCGACGTAGTCGACGACGTCCTCCTGGAAGGCGAGGTAGGACTGGAAGTCTCCGGTGCCCGTCGCCGACTCCTCGTACTGGTCGAACAGGCGGTCGAGTTCGTCGAGCGCCGCGCGGAGGGCCTTCAGGCGGGACTCGCGGACGTCCGCGACCGCCTCGGCGGCGTCCTCGCGGGACTGGCGCGCGCGACGGAGGTCGGCGACGAGGCCGTCGGGTGCGGCCTGCGCGTCTGGCATACCTGGAACGTGTGCGCTCTCGCAGATAGGCTTTCTGTCGCCGGGGTTTGGATGGTGGGATGGGTCCGTAACTGGCCCTCACTCCGGGAACACCCAGAAAGCCCCAGTCAGCTACGGGAAGCACGGCGCTGCTAGCACCGCAGGGAGCGGAGCGAGTGCAGCGCGCAGCGAGCCGTGGGAGTGCAGCCACCTGGGGCTTTCTGGGCGTCAGCGAAAGCGGAGACGGATCCCTCTACACCAGGAACAACAGAGAATTCAGTACACGTCGTCGGGGTCGAACACCTTCTCGCCCACGACGTCGCCGTCGAGCGTGCGGTAGAAACACGACTCGTACCCAGTGTGGCAGGCGCCAACGGACTGCTCGACGACGTACAGCAGTGCGTCGCCGTCGCAGTCCACGCGGATCTCCTGGATCTCCTGGGTGTTGCCGCTGGTCGCGCCCTTCTCCCACAGTTCCTCGCGGGAGCGCGAGTAGTAGTGCGCCCGGCCGGTCTCGGCGGTGCGCTCGACGGCCTCGCGGTCGGCGTACGCGAGCATCACCACCTCGCCGTCGGTGTCCTGGGCGACGACGGGGACGAGGCCGTCGTCGCCAAAGTCGAGTTCGACGTCGAAGTCCATACCGGAGGAGCGGGCCGCGAGCGGTTAGTCGTTGCGCGTCGCGGGTCAGACGAAGCCGGTCGCCTCCAGCGCGTACTGGAGGACGTCGCCGCCCGTCAGCGCGACCAGCAGGCCGACGAACAGCGGCACGATGAACGGCACACCCGGGGTGACCCAGACGTCGTCCTGCTCGGTGACGATGTCGAGGCCCTCGCGGAGCTGGGCGGGCGTGGTGCCGTACGCGCTACTGTCGATGTCCTCGAGGAAGGCCGCCGCACCCCAGGGGTCGCCGCTGCCGTCCGTCGCAACGGCGCCGTCCGTCGGGTCGTTGGCCTCCGCGGGGAGCGTGTCGGGGTCACGGAGCGCGGTGTCCGCGCGGAGCTCGTCGAGGGTGACGCCGCGCCACCGGAGGTACATCCGGAGGGCGTCGAGGTCGAGGCCCGAGCGGGTGAACCCGGACTCGCCCTCGAGGAGACTGCCGTGGGTGTCGGTCAGTCGCCCGACGGGGAGGCGGCGACCGACGAACATCACGTAGGAGAACTCGCCGGCGAGCGCGTTCCGAGCACCGAGGAACACCGGGTACGTCAGCCCGATGAGCACCGCGTTCGTGAGCACTGTCATCGAGAACACGCCGAGCACCGTCTGGACGGCCGGGAGTGCGTGGCCCGCCACCTCGTAGTGTGGGTAGGTCGGCATGAGGACGGCCAGCACCATGAGCGCGCGAGCGTCGGCGCCACCGAACCCGCCGACGTACCAGAACGCGTACGCCAGCGGGACGATGAACAGCAGGCTGAACGCGACCTGGACCGCGAACCACCGGAAGCCGTTGGGCGTGCCGAGCGCCACCAGGCCCTCCCAGAGCAGGAGCACGGCGCCGAGCACGACGAACGGGGGCCAGAGGTCGTTCGTGACGCGGCGCGTGTGCCAGTCGCGAATCGCCGCCCAGCCGAGTGCGGGCACGACGAGTAGCCGCAGCAGGTCGGGTATCGAGGCGTCCACTACCGGGTGTCGGGGACGCCGTTCGCTTAGGTGTTACCCTTGAGACTCAGTGCCAGGGGCGCGTCGCGTCGCTCCCGGCGCGTGGGCGCCACCCGGGACGTCTGCGCGGGCCGCCGTTACTCGTCGCCGGACCGCTCGTCGTCGAGGTACGTCATCGCCTCCTCGTCGGAGACCTGTCCGAAGTCCTCGTAGAACTGCCCGACCGCACTGAAGTGGGGCGGGCTCTCGACGGCCACGACCTCGTCTGCGACGACCCAGAGGTCCTCGAGGATGGACGGCGAGCCGACGGGTACAGCCAGCGTCACGCGTTCTGCGCCCATGTCGGCGACCTGCTGGAGGCAGGCTCTGACGGTCGCGCCGGTGGCGATCCCGTCGTCGACGATGACGACTCGCTTCTCCGCGAGGTCCGGTGGTCCCCGGCCGCCCCGGTACTTCTCGACCTTCTCGCGGGCGTTCTCGATCTCGCGCTCGCGGTCGACGTACTCCGACGGGACGCCCAGTCGCTCGATAACGTCCTCGTTCAGCCAGCTACTGCCGTCGCCGGTGGCGGCGCCGATCGCCAGCTCCGGGTTGTCCGGGGCGCCGATCTTCGACGCGACGACGACGTCAAGGCGCGCACCGAGGTAGTCCGCAACTGGGCGTGCGACGGGGAGGCCACCGCGGGGAATCGCGAGGACGACGTCGCCCTCCACGTCCTCCCGGTCGAGGAGGTCGACGAGCTGTCGGCCGGCGTCCGCTCGGTCTCTGAACACGGTGTGAACACCGCCCGAGGGTACGCGTCCCAGTCACTAGGCGTTGGCGCCAAATCGGGGACGACGAAGGAGAGAGCGACAGCCCCGGAACGGCAGCGGGCGTTCGACAGCCCGGTTGACTGCGGGAGTGCAGCCGTCTCGTCGAACCGGGGCGATTCGGTAGCTGGGTGTGCGTCGTTCAGATGACGCGGTTCTGGAGGTAATCGAGGTGCTTGGCGTTGTAGACGATCTTGACCTCGTCGGTCTGCGCCGAGCCGATGCAGGTGAGGCGGACGTTCTTCTCCTCGACCTCCTCGTCGGAGAGGATCTGCTGCATGTCCATGTCGATCTCGCCGTCGAAGACGATGGCCGCGCAGTTCGCACACGCGCCGGCGCGGCACGAGAAGGGCCAGTCGTAGCCCTGCGCCTCGGCGGCCTCGAGGATGTACTCGCCCTCTGCGACGTCGAGGGAGCCGTAGTCCTCGTCGTCGAGGCCCGCGTCGGCAGCCTTCTCGAAGAGGTCGTCGTCGTCCATGTCCCAGCCCTGGTCGTCCAGCGTCTCGTAGTTCAGGTATTCAACCGTCGGCATCGTCCGTGGGTTCGAGGCCCGCAGTCATAGTAGTTTTCGTTCGAAGCGACGGGTTGGTGCGGCGCTACGGCACGTTCGTGGCCGCGAGCGGGGTTCAACGCCGGGCCGCGAGGCTTTTGGTCGGGAAGGCGAAAGCGGGCCCCATGACCTTCGACGCCTTCGAGGTGGTGCCGGCGGTAGACGTCCAGGACGGGGAAGTCGTCCAGCTCGTAGCCGGCGAACGCGGGACCGGCCGGCAGTACGGCGACCCGGTCGAGGCCGCCACGCGGTGGGTCGAGGCGGGCGCCGAGACGCTCCACCTCGTCGACCTCGACGGCGCCTTCGAGGGCGCACGAGCGAACGCCGACGCTATCGGGCGCATCCTCGACGCGACCGACGTCGGCGTGCAGGTCGGCGGCGGCATCCGTACCGTCGAGGACGCCACGGACCTCCTGGAGCGCGGCGTCGACCGCGTCATCCTCGGCACCGCCGCCGTCGAGACCCCCGAGATCGTCGGCGAGATCAGCGCCGAGCACCCGGGCAGCGTGGTGGTGAGTCTCGACGCGAAGGACGGCGAGGTGGTCGTCGAGGGGTGGACGGAGGGCACGGGCCTCGACCCCGTCGAAGCGGCGGGTCGCTACGCCGACCTCGGCGCGGGCGCCATCCTGTTCACGAACGTCGACGTCGAGGGCCAGCAGACGGGCGTCCGGACCGAACCCGTCCGCGAACTCGCAGCGAGCGTCGACATTCCTATCATCGCCAGCGGCGGCGTCGCGGACGTCGAGGACGTCGTCGAACTCAGAGACGCGGGCGCCGCGGCTGTCGTCGTCGGTACCGCGCTGTACGAGGGGAACTTCACGCTCGAAGAAGCGCAGCAGGCAGTGGCGTGAGACCGAGCAGTTAACAGTCCGCGACCGCGTCGATTATCGCCTCGAGTTCCTCGCCGCCCAGGTACTGGACCGTGTTCTCCCGCGCGTCGTAGTCGACCACGCCGGCCGCGTCGAGTCGCGGGAGCGCCGAGTGGTGGAGGTGGACTCGAACGTCGTCCTCGTCGTTCGGGCACTGCTGGCGGACCCGTTTCGAGAGTTCCCGCAGTGACGCCTCGTCGCCGGGCGACGCCCGCAGGTAGGACAGCACCGTGCGCCGGCGGTAGTCGGCGAGGAGTGTGAGCAGTTCGTCTTTCGTCTCGGGGTCGTGGGGGCGTTGTTGTTCCAATGTCGTGATAGAATCGATGGGTTGCTCGTCTTCCCTTGCGTGCCCTGTCCGCACCGGTAACGTATCGTCTGACTGCTGTCAGACACTTAAAAATACTCCCTGATACAACGTGTCGGTGCCCGCCGGCCGGCCGCGACCCATGAGCTATGGCGGCCCGGTGGTCCGAGCGGGCGGCGACGGGCGGCATGGGTTGTACAGCTAGCGGAACGACCTTGTGGGAGCACGAGAACAACGAGTCATGACCGACCGAACGGCGGCCGTGACGCGGGAGACGGCCGAGACGGACATCGAGGTGACCCTCGACGTGGACGGCGACGGCGACAGCACGGTGGAGACGGGAATCGGCTTCTTCGACCACATGCTGACGTCGTTCGCGAAACACGGCCTCTTCGACCTGACCGTGCGCTGTGACGGCGACCTCGAGATCGACGACCACCACACCGTCGAGGACGTCGGCATCGCCGTCGGGCAGGCGTTCGACGAGGCGCTCGGGGACAAGCGCGGCATCGAGCGGTTCGCGGACCGCCGCGTGCCGCTGGACGAAGCGGTGGCGAGCGTCGTCGTCGACGTCTCCGGGCGGCCGCTGTACGAGTTCGACGGCGAGTTCAGCCAGGCGCGCGTCGGCGAGTTCACGAGCGTGATGGCGCGGCACTTCTTCCGGTCGCTGTCGACGCACGCGGGCCTCACGCTCCACTGCGGGGTCGACGGCGAGAACGCACACCACGAGATAGAGGCGCTGTTCAAGGGCGCGGCGCGCGCACTCGACGACGCTACCCGGATCGACGGCCGGCGCTCGGACACGCCCTCGACGAAGGGCGAACTCTAGGCCGTCCGCAGCCCGCCGTTCGTCTCCTCGACGTCGCCGTTCTCGACGGCCGCCTCGACGGCGTCCTCGAACGTGCGTTCGCGGAGGTCGTAGGCGTTCGTCGCGAGCGCTCGCAGGTCGTCTCGGGGCATCGCGCCCTCGCGGTTCTGGAGCAGGCGGATCACCTGCGCGTAGCCGTCCGGTCGCCGCTGTTCGGAACTCGTCGCCGAGCCGCCGGACTGGATAGTGATTCCCTCGCTGTCCGCGTCGCGCTCGCTGGCGCTCTCGCGGGCGGCGTCCGTCTCCGCGGCGGGTTCGGCGTCCGGGACGGCGTCGGCCTCCCTGGCGGAGTCCTGGGTGTCGTTCGCACCGCGTGGGTCCGGGTCCTCGTCTGGCGAGTCGGCCGCGCCCGGGTCGTCGCTGGACGCGGCGGTCCGGTTCGCGTCGTCGAGCAACGGGTCGACAACCGACTGGAGCGTCTCCCGGCAGGCCGAGCAGAGCGCGAGGCGGCGAGCCCCGCCCGCGGCCGACCCGGGGACGACCTCGAAGACGCCCTCTGGCCGCTCGCCACAGAAGTCACAGCTGTCGAGTTGGCGCATACGAGCCACGACGGAGCGGGGGGCCAAAAGTCTGCTCGCCACCCACACCGTTTTCACGGCACGCCGTCTCGGTTCGCGCATGTTCGAGGACATCATGCAGAAGTTCGAGGGGAGCCCCGGCCAGCAGGCCGTCATCCGCCTCCTCCTCGAGCGCGGGTTCTCCGTGAACGACGACGGCCGGGTAGTCTCCGGCGACATCGAGATTCCGTACACGCAGGTCGCCCAGGAGGCGGGCGTCGACCGCCGCGTCGTCGACTCCACGACGGAGGCCATCCTGGCCGACGACGAACTCCGGCGCATCTTCCAGAACATCAGCCAGATCCCGAGCCTGATGGACCTCGCGCCCGTCCTCGACCTCCACGTCGTCACCGTCGAGGTCGCCGACGCCGACGAACCCGGCATCGTCGCGCAGGTCACCGGGTTGCTCGCCGAGCGCGACATCAGTATCCGGCAGACCATCAGCGAGGACCCCGAGTTCACGGACGAACCGCGGCTCTACCTCGTGACCGACGCGGCGCTCCCGGGCGACGTGGTGACCGAACTGATGGCACTGCCGTTCGTGCGGTCTGTCGAACTCTCCTGACGCGGACGCCGGCGTCTCAGTCGCGACGGACGACGCTGGCGATGATGAACAGGTAGCCGACGGTCGTGATGGCGTAGTTGACCGTCAGCAGGAGGACGGCGTCCGCGAAGTCCTGGCGGAACGCGGAGACCGTCGTGGCGATCGCGGCCGCGACGACGATACAGAACCCGATAGAGAGGGTGAGCATCTCGCGGCGCTCCGTCTCCAGGTAGGCGTCGGCGGCGATCGCCACCATCGCCAGCCCCGAGAGCGAGAGCGCGATGCTCGACGCGATGTAGAGGAGGTCCGGCGTCGTCAGCTCGGCCATCTCCCTCCAGATAACGAGAGCGCGGGCATAACCCTTGTGGGCGAAAACCGCAAGCGGCAACTCTCTCGGACCCCGACGCGACAGTGTGACCGACGCGTACCGAACACTCGCGGGCCGCGGCGAGGCCGACTTCGAAGTGCAGGGCTCGGAGTTCCTCGGGTACGCGTCCCCGGCGGCGACCGTCGAGGAGGCCGAGGCGTTCGTCGCCGACGTCGAACAGCGCCACCCGGACGCGACCCACAACGTCCCCTGCTACCGGGTGCGCGTGGAGTCGGGCGGCCCGGGAGGGGGCCACCTCCTGCGGGAGTACCAGTCCGACGACGGCGAGCCGACCGGCTCCTCGGGGAAACCCGCGCTGAACGTCCTCCAGCAGCGCGACGTCGAGAACGCCGTGGTGGTCGTCACCCGGTACTACGGCGGGACGAACCTCGGCGTGGGCGGCCTCGCTCGCGCCTACTCGCGAGCCGTCAAGGAGGCCGTCGACGACGCCGACGTCGTCGAGCAGCGCCCGCAGGAACGCTTCGGCGTCAGCGTAGTGTACGACGACTCTGGAACTGTTCGCGGCATCCTGGAGAGCGCGGACTGCGAGTTCGACGCCGACTACGGCGAGCGCGCGTCCTTCGACGTGACCGTCGCCCGCGACGACGCCGACGCGCTGCGCGAACGCATCCAGGACGCCGTCAGCGGGCGGGCGGACGTGGAGTAGCGTCCGCGAACGAATCACGGACACTGAACGAGGCGTACTTTCTTGCCGCGGCGACCAGTGCTGGGCGTATGAGCGACCCGCTGCAGGCCGCCCTCCACGCCGCGTTCCCGGATAGGCCCGTCGAGTCCGTCGAGGAACGCGACACGCGGCCAGGCAACCGGACGGCGCGCGTCGCGTTCGCGGACGGCGACGTCGTCTACCTGAAGACCGCCACGGACGGCACCCGCCGACTCGTCCGTGAGGCTGCGGCGACCCGGTGTGCCGACGCACGCTGCCCCATCGAGACGCCAGCCGTGGTCGCCGCGGACCCCGACGGCGACCCGCCGTACCTCGCCATGGAGCCGATTCCCGGGATTCCACTTCAGGACCCCTGGTCGAGCGCCGACACCGCGGAACGCGCCAGACTGCTCCGGGAAGTCGGAGAGACGGTCGCGGCGGTTCACGAAGCGGCGTTCGAGCAGCCGGGTCGCATCCTCGGCGGGGACGAGGGTGGCCTTGATCTAGCGGCCGAGAGCTGGTCGGAGACGCTGGCCGCGGACGTCGAGGAGCGGACCGAAGACCTGTTCGCCGCCCGCTTCCGGGAACTCCCGGGTCGGCTCGCGGCCGTCCTCAGGGACGCCGCCCCACTGCTGGACGACGCGCCCGCAGCGCTGCTCCACTGCGACCTCAACCGGTCGAACTGCCGGCTCGACCCGCGCGGGCTGCTCGACTGGGAGCGCGCGCTCGTCGGCGACCCCGGGCTGGACCTGGCGGACGCCGAGAGCCACCTCGTGGAACTTCCGGACGCGGACGAGGCCGAGCGAAGCGTCCTTCGAAACGGCCTCCGCGAGGGGTACCGAGCGTACGCCGACGCCCTCCCAGACGGCTTCGAGCACCGAGAGCCGGTCTACCGTGCCGTCGCGTTCCTGCTGACCCCCCAAACGTTCGAACTGTGGGCGCCGGCGGCAGACCAGCCGACCGAGGAACTCGCCGACTGGGTGCGCGGAGAGTTCGACGAGCGCCTGGACGCCGCCCGCGAGGCCGCGCACTCCGCGTAGCACAAACCATTTCGTCGGGCCGCCCGACCCTCGGGCCATGAACCGCGTCGAGGCCAGCGACTACCACGAGTTCTCGCGGCTCTCCCACCCCGCCGTGTCGCCCGACGGCGACCGTGTCGCCTACGTGCAGCAGACGCCCGACTCCGACACCGACTACGAGGCGACCGTCTACGTCGCGTCCGTCGGCGGCGACGAGTCCCGGCGGTTCACCGTCGCGGAGGGCGTCGACAGCGAACCCACGTGGAGTCCGTCGGGAGACCGCCTGGCGTTCGTCTCGACGCGCGGCGCGGACGACGACCGCCCCCAGATCTGGGTGCTCCCCGTCGACGGCGGCGAGGCCGAGCAGGTCACGGACGTGGTCGGCGGCGTCTCCAGCATCGCGTGGGGGCCCGAGGGCGACCGCATCGCGTTCGTGCAGTCCGTCCGCCCCGAAGAACGCGACGACGACCTCGACCTGGATACCGACGAGGAGTACGAACGGGAGGCGCCCGACCCCCGGGTCATCGACCGCCACGTCTACCGCGCCCACGAGTCGTACGCCGACGGCGCGCGCTCGCACGTCTACCTCGTCGACCTCGGGGACCGAGCGGTCTCCCGCGTCACCGAGGGCGTCGCGGACTGCCTCGGGCCGGCGTGGGGTGCGGACGCGCTCTACTACCCGATCCGTCGCGGGGTGGACGGCGACGGCCGACTGGCGTGGGAGCTGGCGGCGTTCGACCCCGCCTCCGGCGAGGAGACGGTGCTGCGGGACATCGAGGGGTGGGGGCCGACGCTAGCGGTACACGCCGGAGACGGAGGCGATAGTATCGCGTACACGACGACGCCGGCCGACGACCCGACGCTCGCGCAGACCGAGGTCGAGGTGTACGACCGGGCAACAGACCAGGTGGACCAGCTCACCGCTGGCCTCGACCGCACGCTCGAACTGTGGAACGCGAGCCACGCGCCCGAGTGGGGACCCGACGGCGACTACCTCTACGTCTGCACGCCCGACGAGGGTGGCTACGCACTGCGGCGCATCGGCGACGACGGCGTGACGGTCGTGCTGGGCGGCGACCGACACGTCCACGGCTTCTCCGTCGCGCGGGACACCGTCGGGGTCGTCCAGTCGGAGTGGGACCACACGGGCGACGTCGTGGCGGCGACGCCGGGCGGCGCCGAGGAGAACCGTCTCACGCGCGTCAACGCGGCGTACCTCGACGACCGGGCGGTCCGCCAGCCCGAGGAACTGTGGTTCGAGGGGCCGGACGGCGAGGAGGTGCAGGGCTGGGTGCTGACGCCGCCGGATTTCGACCCCGGGGAAACGTACCCGTTGGTCGTGGAGATCCACGGCGGTCCCCACCGGATGTGGTCGACGTCGGGGTCGATGTGGCACGAGTTCCAGACGCTCGCCGCCCGCGGCTACGTCGTCTTCTGGTGCAACCCACGGGGCTCGGCGGGCTACGGAGCGGCGTTCATGCGCGCCATCGAGCGCGACTGGGGCGACGTGACCCTCCAGGACGTGCTGGCGGGCGCACGGCAGGTCGCCGACCGCGACTACGTCGGTGACGACGCGTTCGTCACCGGCGGGAGCTTCGGCGGGTTCATGACCGCGTGGGCGGTCGGCCACACGGACTTCTTCGACGCGGCGGTCGCCCAGCGCGGCGTCTACGACCTCACCGGGTTCTACGGCTCCTCGGACGTCTACAAGCTCGTCGAGGGCGACTTCCGCGCGGTCCCCTGGGCGGACTACGAGTTCCTCGCCGAGCAGTCCCCGGCGACGTACGCCGACCTCGTGGACACGCCGACGCTCGTCGTCCACGCCGAGGACGACTACCGGACGCCCGCGAACACTGCCGAACTGTTCTACCGCGCGCTGCGACAGCAGGGCGTCGACACGCGGCTGGTCCGCTACCCCCGCGAGGGCCACGAACTCTCGCGCTCGGGGGAACCCGGGCACGTCGTGGACCGCATCGAGCGCATCGCGCGCTGGTTCGACGGCTACTCTAGCCACCACGACGCGCCGCGGGCGCTCGACAGGGAGCGCGGCGACGGCCTCTCCGCTGGCGAAGAGGACGAGAAGTGAGGAACACTCGGTAGTTCTCGGGAGCGCTACTGGGGTACGTTTCCACGGGAGTTCTGAGCCGGGAAACCGCGGTACGGGGCGGTGGGGCGGAGGTGAAGCGAAGGGGTTCGAACGGGGCGGCCGGGCGGCGTTTTCTCGACCCGAAATCGTCCTTCGTCGCTCAGTCGACGATGATGTCGGTTCCCTCGCTGGCCGGCTGGGGGCCGGTGTCCGTCTCGGGTTCCTCGGGGCGCATCTTCTCCTCGTAGCGGTCGATCCAGTTCGCGAAACACTCCGGGCAGAGCTGCTGGCTGTCTATCTGGGAGCGGTCGACGGTCACGCGGACGGTCCGCGACAGCGGGTTCGCCACCTCGTCCCCGCACCAGTCACACGGCTCCGTGTCGGTGTCGTCACTCATGGCGTGGACGTGGACGGGTGGCATCTTCAAGTTGCGGGTCACCGGTCGCGGCCCGGAGGCGACCGTGTGCACCGACTGGAGCCACGGCTCTCGCGGAGCGACCGCGGTTACGTCGTGCGGAACGCGCGGTCGCCGGCGTCGCCGAGGCCGGGGACGATGAAGCCGTCGTCGTCGAGGTGGTCGTCGATGGCGACGGTGAGGAGGTCGGCCGCGGGGAACTGCTCGCTGACGCGGAGCAACCCGTCGGGAGCGCTCACGGCCGACAGCACGAACAGGTGTTCGACGTCGTCGGGCGCCTCGTCGGTGACGTAGTCGAGGACGGTGCACATCGTCGACCCCGTGGCGAGCATCGGGTCGGCGACGATGACGGTGTCGTCCGAGGAGATCTCGGGGAGTTTCACGTAGTCGATGGTGATGGGGAACTCGCCGTCCTCGTTCATGCCCGCTTCCTCGTCGCGGCCCGCGCTGATGACGCCCTGCTTCGCGCGCGGAAACGCCTTCAGCAGTCCCTCGACGAACGGCGTGGCGGCCCGCAGTACGTTGATGATGACGACGTCGTCGAGGCCCTTCACGCGCTCGCCGGTGGTCTCGGTCAGCGGCGTCTCGATGGAGACGAACTCCGTGTCCATCGCGCCGTCGATGATCTCGTAGCCGGAGATGCGGCCGAGTTTCACGAGGCCCTTGCGGAAGCCGACCTGCTCGGTCTCGACGTCGCGGAGTCTGGAGAGTGTGTCTTTGGCCAGCGCGTGCGTGATGACGTGGGCGTCGCCGCGGTCTTCGATGGGCATACCTAGTGGCGGACTCCGCGACTGCATAAAACCCGCTATGGCTCGCGAGCAGCGTGCGACGTGCCCACACGAGGCCGACAAGGGATTTAACCCTCGACACACTAGGACCGGACAACCATGGAGGAGAGTGTCGCCGGGTTCAAGCGGCGCGGCGACTGGGGAGACATCGTCGAACACGGTGAACGCGTCACGCACGCGCTCCGGGAGGCCGGCGCCGAGGACGCGTACGCCGAGGCGTTCGACGAGTGGGACGAGTGGCGACCGAAGTCCCACGAGCGCATCGAGGACGAGGTCAACGAGAAGACCGCCGACCAGGCGAGCGTCGACGAGGGCGAGGGCGAGAAGGCCGGGAAGGCGCCCAACGAGGACCTCCAGACCGCGGGCGAACAGCTCACGGAGTCCTACGAGCGACTCGGCGACGGCGAGGAAGAGGAGGCCGTCGACAAGTGGCAGGACTCCCTCGGGCACGTCAAGCGCGCGGCGGACACCGCCGGCCGGAAGGTGCTCCGGAAGGTCGAGAACGCCGTCTACCAGAACGTGATGACGCAGGTCGCGCCGTACTACTTCGACAACGACCTCGTGAGCGCGAACATCCAGCGCGTACGCAGCCAGGAGGAGTTCACCTTCGAGGTGAACGTCAACGACGACGAGCTGAAGGACGCGGTCCGCGAGTACCTCCACTCCTTCGAGGACATCGAGCGCTGGCACGTCGACACCGAACGCGAGACAGACACCGCCGAGGCCGCCGAGGGCGTCGAACCACCCGAACAGAACGGCGACGCGAAGTCGACGACGAACTGAGTTATCCCCTCGCCGTGCCCCGAGAAGCAGCGAGGGACCGCTGTGTCGGTACTCTCTTGGTCGGGGCACCCTGAGGTGGGGGTCAATGAGTGGAACGGCCCTGGCGACGCTCGTCGTCGCAGCGCTCGCGAGTCTGTTCATGGCGTGGGCCATCGGCGCCGGCTCCTCGGGGTCGACGCCGTTCGCCCCGGCGGTCGGCGCGAACGCCATCACTGTGATGCGCGCGGGGTTCGTCGTCGGGATTCTCGGGCTCGCCGGCGCGGTCTTCCAGGGCGCGAACGTCTCCGAGGCCGTCGGACGGGAGCTCATCGTCGGCGTCACCCTCTCACCGGTGGCGGCGACGACGGCGCTGTTGACCGCCGCGGGCCTCGTCGCCATCGGCGTGTTCGCAGGCTACCCGATAGCGACCGCGTTCACCGTCACGGGCGCCGTCGTCGGCACGGGGCTGGCGATGGGCGGTGGCGCGGCGTGGGCGAAGTACCAGCAGATCGCGGCGCTGTGGGTGCTGACGCCGTTCGTCGGCGGCGGTATCGCCTACGGCATGGCGAGCGGACTCCGCTCGCTCGACGTCGACCGCGTCACCGTCCCCGTGCTCGCGGCCGTCGTCGGCGCCATCGTCGCCAACGTCCAGTTCGTCTTCCTCGGCCCGCAGGGCGTGAGCCGGTCGCTCGCGCGGGCGACGGCCGTCGCCGTCGGCGAGTACGAACTCGCCGTCCACCTCGCCACGACGGTCGCGTTCGCGGCGGTCGTCGCCGTCCTGCTGCGCCGCGACATGGACCGGGACGCGGAGCGCGGACAGCGCCACTTCCTGCTCGCGCTCGGCGGCCTCGTGGCGTTCTCCGCGGGGGGCAGCCAGGTCGGTCTCGCGGTCGGCCCGCTGCTCCCGCTGGTCGGCGAGGACGTGTCGCTGACGTACGTCCTCCTCGGAGGTGGCATCGGCCTGCTCGCCGGGTCGTGGACGGGCGCCCCCCGGATGATCAAGGCGCTCGCCCAGGACTACTCCTCGCTGGGCCCGCGGCGCTCGATCGCCGCGCTCATCCCGAGTTTCGCCATCGCCCAGACGGCCGTCTTCTTCGGCATCCCGGTCTCGTTCAACGAGATCATCGTCAGCGCCATCATCGGGTCGGGCTACGCGGCCTCCACCGGCGGCGGCGTCAGCAGCACCAAGATGGCCTACACGGCGCTCGCGTGGGTCGCGTCGCTCGCGCTCGCGCTCGGCGTCAGCTACGGCGCGTTCGTCGCCGTCGACGCGGTCCTCTGAGTCACTCCGCCGACGGGAACTCGAGGACGAAGGCGGTGGTCCGAGCGGCCGTCCGCCCGATGCCGCCGACGACGACCGCCCCGACGACGGCGACGACCACGCCTGCGGCGGCGAAGAGGAGCGCTACACCGAGCGTCTCGACCTCCCCCACGCCGGTGACGCCGACGGTCACGTCCGGGTGGTCGTAGTAGAACGGGGTCCCCAGGAGAGTCCCCGACAGCGTGAGCCACGTGACGACGACGGTGAACCCCGCGACGCCCACGACGAACCGGGCCAGCAAGTAGAACACCGCGCGGTAGCCCGACGGGTGGGTGAGTTCTGCGAGCGCCAGTGCGAGCATGCCGCCGTCGCTGTCGGGGCCGTCGAGGCGCGCCACGGGAGTACCGAACAGTTTCGCGCCGAGCGCCGCGTCCGCGACGGCGACGCGGCGCGCGAGGGGGGCCGCCCCGGCCAGGACGAACACGCCGACGACGAACACCAGCAGTGCGGCGCCCGCGGAGAGGGCCGCGACGACGAACGTGAAGTAGGCGATGCCGAGCGGGAACGACAGGAGGAGGTAGGCTGTCGAGCGGGGGACGTCACCGGGGAGGGCCATCGATAGGACGGACTCCAGGCCGACTCATCAAAGTTCTTACGAGAACGAGTGTGTCGTGGCTGTGTTCGCCCCGTCGACTCGCTGGAGGGCGTTCGCCTAGCGCTCGCCGTCGGCAGCGAGCGACTCGTGGTCGACGTCCTCGGCTTCCTCGGGCGGGAGTCGTGCGACGCGGGCCTTCATGATGCGCGTGTTCTCGACGTGTTCGACGGTGAGTTCGACGTTCTCGAAGCGGAACGACTCGCCCTCCTCGACGAGACGGCCGGCGCGGTTGAAGATGAACCCCGCGATGGTCTCGAACTCCTCGCCCTCCGGCAGTTCGATCTCGAGAGCCTCGTTGACCTCCTCGATGTTCACCTCGCCGCGCACGCGCACGGTTTCCTCGTCGACGAAGTCGAGGGGGAGTTCCTCCTCGCCCTCGAGTATCTCGCCGACGATCTCCTCGGTGATGTCCTCGGTCGTGAGCAGCCCCTCGGTGGTCCCGAACTCGTCGATGACGACGACGAGCTGGACGCGCTCGTCCTGCATCTCCTGGAGCAGTTCGTCGACGTTCTTCGACTCGGGCACGTGGAGCGTCGGCTCGATGAGGTCCTCGAGGTCGACGTTCTCGCTCTCCCCGTAGAGGTACTCGCGGACGAGGTCCTCGAGGCTGACGACGCCGATGACGTTGTCGAGTTCGCCGTCGTAGACGGGGACGCGCTCGTGGCCGGCCTGCGTGCACGTCTGGATGGCCTCCTCGATGGTGGCGTCCTTCGAGACGGCGGTCATGTCGAGACGCGGTGTCATCACCTCCTTGGCGATGGTGTTGTTGAACCGGAAGATGCGCTGGAGCATCTCCCGTTCCTCCTCGTCGATGACGCCCTCGCGCTCCCCCGTCTTGATCATGTCCTGGATCTCCGAGCGCGTGACGTAGGACGTCTCAATGGCGGCCCGGCCGCCGGTCACCTGGTTGACGACCCGGGTCAGGTAGTCGAAGGTGACGACCAGCGGGTAGAGGAAGCGCTCGGACCACTGCAGCGGCCCGGCGATGGTGAGCGCCCACGACTCCGTGTTCTCGACGGCGTATGACTTCGGCGCGCTCTCACCGAAGAGGAGGACGAGCGCGGTGACGCCGAACGTCGCCGCGAGCACCGCCTGCCCCTGGGAGAGATAGTAGCCGAGCAGGCCGGTGGCGATAGAGGACATCGCGATGTTCACGAGGTTGTTGCCGACGAGGATCGTGACGAGCAGCCGGTGGGGATCTTCCTTCAACTCCGCGACCGCCTCCGCACCGGGCCGCGCCTCCTCGCGGAGCACGTCGATGCGGTGGCGGGCCAGCGAGAACATGGCGATCTCCGAGGAGGAGAAGAACCCCGAGAGCACCATCAGGACGATCATCGTGACGATACCGCCGCCGACGATCACGTTCTGCGTGAGTTCGACGCCGAACAGCGCTACCGCCAGCGGAGACAACAGTGAGCCCATTCCGTAGAGGCTGTTTTCTGCCGGGCGAATTAATACTTTGCTCAACGAAGCCGCGGCGACCGCCGCGGGCGAAGCGTTTACCCGGGAATCGGGCGAAGAAGACGGACATGAGCGCGCGAGAGACACCACCACGACCGGCCCACAGCGACGCCCACCTCACGCTGTACAGACTGCAGGCGTGTCCGTTCTGCGAGCGCGTCGTGCGCAAACTCGACGAACTCGAGATCGACTACCACTCGCGGTTCGTGGAGCCGCTGCACTCCGAGCGGAACGCCGTCCAGCGGATCGTCGGCGTGCGCACGGTCCCCGCCATCGTCGACGACGAGACGGGCGTGGCGATGGCCGAGAGCGCGAACATCGTGGAGTACCTCGACCGGACGTACGGAGGGGGTGCGTGATGGACCTGGAGTTCGACGTCGTCGACCTCCCCGAGGCCGACCACGTCGAGGTCGGCGACGAGGCCCCCGAGTTCACTCGCCCGCTCGTGAACGCCGAGTACTGGGAGGACGTGGCGCTGTCGGACCTGCTCCCCGACGGACCGGTGTTGCTCGTGTTCACGACGATGGACGGCGCGTTCCCCGCGACGTACGTCTGGAACGAACTCCGCGACAGGGGCGTCGAGGAGTACGGCGCGCAGGTCGTCGGGGTCTCCGTCTCCTCGCCGTACGAACACAAGACCACCATCGAGGAGCGCGGCATCGAGCAGTTCACGGGCCTGTTCAGCGACCCCCAGAACGGCGTCGCGGAGGCGTTCGGCGTCGAGAACGACCTCGACGGGATGGCGGGCGTCAGCGAACCGCGGCCCGCGGTGTTCCTCGTCGAACCGGACCGCACGGTGTCGTACGCGTGGGTCGCCGAGGAGTGGCCGGAGTTCCCGGACTACGACGCCGTCGAGGCGGCGCTCGCGGACCTGTAACCCTTTTACTGGGCGGCCCGACGCACGACTATGCGCGTGTCCGACGACGAACTGGCGGCCGCCGCCGACGCGATTCGGGAGGGTGGCCTCGTGGTCTACCCGACGGAGACGGTGTACGGGCTGGCAGCGGACGCGCTCGACCCGGAGGCTGTCGCGTCGGTGTTCGACGCGAAGGGGCGGTCCCGGGACGAGCCGCTGTCGTTCGCGTTCCCCGACTGGGAGGACGCACTGGCGTACGTCCGCGTGGGTGAGACCGAGCGGGCGTTCATGGCGGAGTTCCTGCCCGGCCCGGTCACCGTCGTCTGTGCGAAACGCGAGCGCGTCCCCGACGTGCTCACGGGCGGACGGGACAGAGTGGGAGTGCGCGTCCCCGACCACGAGGTGGCGCTGGCGCTGCTGGAGCGGGTCGCCCCCGTCACGGCGACGAGCGCGAACCGCAGCGGCCAGCCGAGCGTCACCGACCCCGCCGACCTCGACCCGGCGTTCCGCGAGCGCGTGGGCGTCGTGCTGGACGGCGGCGAGACGCCGGGCACCGAGAGCACCGTCGTCGACGTCGCACGGGCCGAGATTCTCCGCCGGGGCGCGAACGCCGACGCCGTCGCTGCCTGGCTACAGCAGCGAGCGTAGCGTCCTCGTCTCGACGCCACACTCCTCGCGGTAGTCGCAAGCTCCACACTTCGCGTCGTCGTGGAGTCGCGGCGGCGGCCCGTCGAGAGACTGGGCCGCGCGGAGCGCACGACGGTAGGCGGCCTTCCGCCGGGTCGTCACGTCGAGTTTCCGGACGACGCCGTGTCTGGAGTACTCGACGTAGGCGCACTCGACCGGCATCTCCTCGCGCCAGGACAGCGCCTTCGCGGCGGCGACGGCCCGCACCGACTGGGGTTCCCAGACCCCCTGTTCGGGTGGACGGCCGGGCGTGACCACGGAGACCGCCAGCGGACCCGTGTGGACTTTCGCCGCACGGCCGTGTGCGTCCTTCCCGCGGAGGAACGCGTCGCTTTCCGCGGGCCGGGCGACCCGGGGGTGGCGGTCGAGGCTGGCGCCCAGGTTCGACCGGAACTCGGGGGGTGGCACGGCGAGGTCGAACGTCTCGAGGGCGGCCTCCGAGGCGACCGCGAGTTCGTCGTACCGCCTCGCGGCCTCGCGGGCGCGCTCCTACTCCGCGGGCGGGTCGCTCGCTTCGCGACGAGCGTAGTAGAGCTGGCGCGCGCAGTATGCGGCGCGAGCGATGTCGCCGAACGCGACTGAGTCGGACACGCGCCAGGTTGGTCCCGCCCTCGTACTTGAACGTTCGCGTGCGATTACTGGCTGCGCGCCAGCCACCAGGTCGCGACGCCCTCGGCGACGCCGACGAGGTGCGCCTGCCCGAAGACCGCGACGACGAGCGCTCCCAGCGAGTTGTACATGAGGTCGTTGACGGTGTCGTCGAGACCGTGCTGGGCGAGCGGCATCTGGAGGCCGGTCTGGGTGGCGACGATGTCGAGGCCGAACTCGAAGAGCTCCCAGACGACGCCGAACGAGAGGACGACGACGAAGATGTAGACGAACGCGACCTCCCGGGGGATGTTGATGTCCTCGTGGTGGAGGTCGATCGCCCGGGCGGTCGTGTAGCCAACGCCGGCGACCAGCGACGCCGACAGCGCGTGCGTGACGTGGTCCCACCACTCGATGTGGGAGTACAGCCCCGAGGAGCCCAGCGAGTGGAGCAGCACGGCGGTCGTGACCCAGAGCGCGAGCCACGGGTCCAGCGGGAGGCCGAAGTTGCGCTCCAGCATGGCCGGCACGAACGTGATGAGCAGTGTGACACTGCCGTTCATCACGGCCTTCGGGTTCCCGGTGAGGAACCCGTACGTGATCATCCCCACGAGGACGAGCTGCATCGCCCGCGTGATGCGGCGCTGGTTCGGGACCGACGGACGCGGGAGCAGTGTCATTACGGCATCACCCGTCCGAACGCCCGGCGGAGCCAGCGGTCGCGGCGCCGGAAGTACGCGTCGAAGAGGAGGCCAGCGGCGAACCCGGCGAGTGTCACCCAGACGAACTCCACCATGAGCGCCTCGTTCGTCGAGAGGTACGACGTCCCGAGGTAGTGGTCGGCGTTCCACCGGACGACCGCCCACACCGCCCCGGACGCGAGGGTCGCCATCACGACGAGCACGATGGCGAACCAGTGTGTGACCTCCAGGGACGTGAACAGGTGGAGTTCGACGACCACGACGAGCGCGACCGCCGCGAGCGCGAAGTAGACGGCGAACGTGCCGACCGTCCCGCCGAACAGCCCACGCACCAGTATCGGGAGCAACGCCAGCGCGAGCAGCTCCCACGGTAGCATGGCTCGCCACGACTTGAGCGCCGCGGGCGGGACAAGCACGACGACGGCGGCGGCACCGACGAACACCATCCACTGGCGGTCGAAGTCCAGAACACTCTCCACGAGCACGAGCGCGAGCACGGCCACGAACACCCACGCGATGAGGGCGTTCGCCAGGCTGTCCCGGAACAGTCGTGCGAAGATGTCCTCACCGGACTCGATGGCGAGGAGCTCGTCGACGGACTCGGCGTCGGTGTACTCGTGGTCCGAGCTGCCTCCGTCGTTCATTCGTTCACCCTGTGTCCCGTCGAGGGTATAAATCCGCCGACGGAGGGGTGCGAATCGGTCGCCCGTGACCTCGGAATCCTAGAAGTCGATGTCGGTCTCCTGACCCTCGGTGGCCTCGTCGAGGCCGTCCTCGTGGACGGTACTGGTGAGTCGCTCGGACAGTTCGCGGTCGCGGAGCGCGTTCTCGAACTCCGCGCGGTAGCGGTCGTTGACGCTCCGGATCTCGGCTCTCGTGTCGAGTGCGCGGGCGCAGCGGTGGACCACGTCGCGGCTGGCGCCCAGTTCCTCGGCCAGTTCGCCCGGCGTCGCGTCGGTCTCTCGGAGCTCTCTGAGCCGGTCGACGTCGAAGGGGACGTCGGTGTCCGCCTCCCGGAGGAGGTGGAGGTCGAAGCGGGTGCGAGCGACCGCGTCGGCGTCCAGGTCGTCGAAGCGCTCGGCGATCTCCGCGTCGCTCTCGCCCGCGTAGAACTGCTTGACGACGGCCGCCAGTTCGTCGTCGTCGAGGTCGGTGTCAAACTCGAGGCGGTCGCGCATGTCTGCTACGGCGTCGTGGAGGCGCTCGTCGACCTCGGTCTCCGAGCTGAGGGACCCGTGGGTGTCTGCCTGGGACTCCGTGACCGTCTCGTCGTCGGCGACGTCGATGAAGATGTCCCGGAGTTCCTCTGTCTTCTCGTCCATGCAGTACCTCGTTACTGTGTCCGTCCGCGGCTAAATGCCTGTTGCCTAACTTCCGAGCCTCCCGTAAACCGAGTGATTGAAACAGGTTGACGAGCGTCGTTCGAGCATGAGCGTCGGAACCGAGTCCGTCGACCTCGTCGGCGACAGCGCCGTCGAGAACGTCGCCCGTGCCGCGCTCTTCGCGGCGCTCACGGGCGCGTTCGCCTACGTATCGTTCCCGAACCCCGTCTCCCCGGTCCCGGTGACCCTGCAGGTGCTCGGCGTCTTCCTCGCGGGCATCTACCTCGGGCCGCTGTGGGGCGGCGTCTCCCTCTCGCTGTACCTCGTCGCCGGCGCCGTCGGCGCCCCCGTCTACGCCGGCGGGAGCGCCGGTCTCGGCGTCCTCCTCGGCCCGTACGGTGGCTACGTCTGGTCGTACCCCGTCGCCGCCGCGCTCGTCGGCCTCGTCGCCCACGGCACGGGCGACCTCTCCCTCCCGCGGGACGTCTCGATACCCCGCCTCCTCGCCGGGATGGTCGCGGGCACCGTCGTCGTCTACGCCGGCGGCACGGTCGGCTACGCCGTCGTCGAACAGATCGGACTCTATCGCGCGTTCGTCGTCGCCGCGGCGGCGTTCGTCCCCGCGGAGGCCATCAAGATCGCCGCCGCGGTCGGCGTCACCCGCAGCGAGGAACTCGGCGCGGCCTGATGCTGTCCGTCCGCGACCTCACGCACCGCTACGGCGACCGCGCCGCCCTCGACGGCGTCAGCCTCGACGTCGCCGACGGCGAGTGCGTCGTCCTCGCGGGGGCCAACGGCTCCGGGAAGACGACGCTCGTCCGCCACCTCAACGGCCTCCTGGTTCCCGACGACGGCGACGTGCTCGTCGACGGTACCCCCGTCCAGGACGACCTCGTCGCCGCGCGCACGAGCGTCGGGATGGTGTTTCAGGACCCCCGCGACGGCTTCGTCGGCGCGACGGTCGGCGCAGACGTGGCGTTCGGCCCGGAGAACCTCGGCCTCCCCCGTGAGGACGTCGAGGCCCGCGTGGCCGACGCCCTCGACGCCGTCGGCATGACGGGGCGGGGAGACGAACGCATCGACGAACTCTCCGGCGGCGAGCAGGCTCGGGTCGCCATCGCCGGCGCGCTCGCCATGCGACCCGCCCACCTCGTCCTCGACGAACCGTTCGCCGGCCTCGACTGGCCCGCTCGCCGGACCGTCCTCGAGCGCCTGCGCGCGCTCCACGCCGGGGTTCCCGCGAGTAGAGCGAGCGGGAGCTCGTCGGAGGAGCAACGCGAGTCCGACGGCGGCACCAGCCTCGTCGTCGTCACCCACGACCTGCGCGACGTCTGGGACCTCGCCGACCGCGTCGTCGTGCTGGCCGACGGCGAGGTCGCTGTAGCGGGGGCGCCCGAGGACGTCCGTGACGAACTACCCGACCTCGGGGTGCGGGCGCCGTGACCCTCGCCTACCGCCCGGGCGGGACCGTCCTCCACGGCCTCGACCCGCGAGCGAAGCTGGCGCTCCAGACGGGGTTCGCCGTCGCGGCATTCGCGCACACGACCCCGCTCGGGCTCGCGCTGCTGACGCCGCTGGCGGTGCTCGCTCCCCGGCTGGCGGGCGCGTCGGTGCGCGAGGCGCTCTCCGAGTTCGTCGTCGTACTCCCGTTCCTCCTCCTCGGACCTGTCGTCGCCGGCGTCGCGCTCGGACCGCCGTGGGTTCGTCCGGACGCCGCGTTCCACGCCGCGCTCGCGTCGTACCGCGTGGTGCTCGTGTTGCTGGTCGCCAGCGCGTACGTCTACAGCACGCCCGTCAGGGACTCGCGGGCAGCGGTCCGGTGGCTGCTCCCGGGTCGCGTGGGGCAGGCGGCCGGCGTTGGGGTCGGTCTCGTGTTCCGATTTCTGCCCGTGTTGCAGGCGGACCTCGCGGGCCGCCGGGACGCCGTCGACGCTCGGCTCGGGACCGAGCGACCGCTCCGGGAGCGGGTTCGCCTCGTCGCCGTCGGCGGGCTGAAGCGCGCGTTCGAGCGCGCAGACCGGCTCTCGGTCGCCCTCCGGGCGCGCTGCTTCGCGTGGAACCCGACGCCACCGCCGCTGCGCTTCGGGCGTGCCGACTGGCTCGCGACGGTGGGAGCAGTGGCGCTGGTCGCCGTCGCGGTCGCCTGACCCGTTCGAACTCCGGAAACGTTGGTCCGATTGTTGGCAAGGTTTAAGCGCGTCGTAGCCTGCCGTTCTGGTATGAATTCGTTCGCGCTGGCGCAGGCGGGGGCCGAAACGCGCCCCACGTTCTGGCGCATCGGTCACGTCGGCGAGGCACTGTTCTACTACCTCGCCTTCGTCGCCGTCGCAATCTTCCTGTTCGGCGTCTACCGCCGGTTCGCGACGTACGCGAAGGGGAGCGAGGACCCCGTCGACCGGCTCTCGGAGCTCCCGTCGCGGGTCGTCGCGGCGGCGAAACTCGTCGCCACGAACGAGAAACAGTTCGACCGCGACCTCACCGCGGGCCTCATGCACACGTTCATCATGTGGGGGTTCCTGACGCTGCTCATCGGGACCACCATCCTGATGATCGACATGGACATCTGGACGCTGTTCGCCGGCCAGCCGTCCTTCTTCGTCGGTGACTTCTACCTCGCGTACTCGTTCGTGCTGGACGCCATGGGGTTCCTCTTCGTCGTCGGCGTCGGGATGGCGCTGTACAAGCGCTACTGGACCCGCAACGACCGGCTCTGGGGGAAACACACCAGCCCCGAGGACGGGCTGTTCGTCTGGACGCTGTTCCTGCTCGGCGTCGGCGGCTACGTCACCGAGGGGTTCCGCATCCTCGGGACGAGCGCCACCCGGGACGTCTCCTTCGAGACGGTGAGCTTCGTCGGCTGGTTCGTCGCCGACGTCCTCCAGGTCGTGGGCTTCGGCCCCGAAGCGGCGGCGGCAGCCTACCCCGCGGTCTGGTGGAGTCACTCGCTGCTCGCGCTGGCGTTCGTCGCCACCGTGCCGTACGCCAAGCCGTTCCACATGATTTCGAGTTACGCGAACCTCGTCACCCGCGACGAGGACGCGGGCCGGCGGCTCCCCCGGGTGCCCGCGGACGCCGCCCCAGAGGACATCGGCCCCTCGGAGATCGAGGACTTCTCCTGGAAGCAGCTGCTCGACCACGACGCCTGCACGAAGTGCGGACGCTGCTCGTCGGTCTGCCCGGCGAAGGCCGCGGGCCGCCCGCTGGACCCCCGTGACGTCATCCTTGACCTGAAGAACTACCGCGAGGACCTGCAGGCGGGCCGCACCGACGAGGTGGACATCGTCGCCGACGGGGGCACCTCCGTCATCGACGCGGAGACGATGGACTCCTGTATGTCCTGCATGGCGTGCATGGACGCCTGCCCCGTCGACATCGAGCACGTCACGCAGTTCACGGAGATGAACCGCCGCCTCACGGAGTCGGGCCAGATGAACAAGAACGTCGAGGACGCCGTAATGAACGTCTTTCAGAAGGGGAACACGTTCGGCGACCCCGACCGCAAGCGCCCCGAGTGGACCGAGGAACTCGACTTCGAGGTGCCCGACGCCCGCGAGGAGGCCGTCGAGTACCTCTGGTACGTCGGCGACTACCCCTCCTACGACGGTCGCAACCAGCACGTCGCCCGCTCGCTCGCCCGCGTCTTCGAGGCCGCCGACGTCTCCTACGGCATCCTCTACGAGGACGAGCAGAACGACGGCAACGACATCCGCCGCGTCGGCGAGGAGGGCCTCTTCGAGATGGTCGCCGAGGAGAACATCGAGGCGTTCGAGTCCTGCGACTACGAGAAGGTCGTCTGCACGGACCCCCACTCCTACAACACGTTCACCAACGAGTACGACCAGTTCGGCTTCGAGGACGCCGACTCGGTCTACCACTACACGCAGGTCGTCGAGAACCTCGTGAACGCGGGTGCTCTCGGCCTCTCCGGCACGGAGCTCGACGACACCGTCACGTACCACGACCCCTGCCACCTCGGCCGCTACAACGGCGAGTTCGAGGCGCCCCGCGAGGTCATCCGCGCCACGGGCGTCACCCTCGACGAGATGCCCCGCAACCGCGCGGACTCGTTCTGCTGTGGAGGCGGTGGCGGCGGGCTCTGGATGGACTTCGAAGAGGAGCCCAAGCCAAGCGAGGAGCGCATCCGCGAAGCCCTCGAGGACACGGACGCCGGCCCCGCCGTCGACCGGTTCGTCGTCGCGTGCCCGATGTGCATGACGATGTACGAGGACGGTCGGAAGACCGGCGGCTTCGAGGACGACATCGAGGTCACGGACATCACCGAACTACTCGTCGAGGCCCTGGACGCGAACCGAGGCGGCGAGACGGGCGCCACGTCCGCCGCGGCGGACTAGCGCCGACCGAGCAGGACGCCCACGAAGAACGCCAGCACCGCGAATCCGAGCAGTCGCTTCCTGTCGCCGTAGCGCACGAACCGCGTCCCCTCCTCGCCGATCTCGAGTGCGCCGACCGGCGACGCTCTGACGCCGCCGCCCATCCCGTAACCCTCGTCACCGCCGGCCTCGCCCGCTTCCTCGTCGTCGCCCTCCTCGGCGGCGCTCGTCCCGGCGCCACCACCGAACCCCCACGCGACGCGCGCGACGGGAATCACGGTCCGGTCCTCGCGCTCGACGGGGTCGCCGTAGACGGTGCCGACGTCGCCCGCGTCCGCGAGCCGGTCGACGAGCGGCGCCAACATGCTGTCGATGTCTGTGGACATACGTTCCAGTACGTCGACCAACTGTATGGACCTTCGGCCGTCAGCCGGTCGCGGTGTGTCAGTGCAGCCACTCGTCGGCGAGGACGGCGTAGCGGTACTGGTCCAGCCACTCGCCGTCGCTGAACACCTCGCGCCGCAGCGTACCCTCGCGGACGAACCCCATGGACTCCAGCACCGCCGCCGACGCGTCGTTCGTCTCGTGGACGTACGCGGCGACCTTGTGGAAGCCACACTCCCGGAACACGTAGTCCAGCAGCAGCTCTGTGGCCTCGGTGACGTAGCCGTTGCGCTGGTACTCGGGTGCTATCCAGTACATCAGGAACGCGGATTTCGACTCCTCGAACACCCAGGGGAGGGCGACCACCCCCACGGGCTCCGGGTCGCCTTCCGCGTCTTCGGTGGGGCCGCTGCGCTCGTCCACGCAGACGAGGAACCGGTACTCCTCGTCCTCGACCAACTCCGCGATGTCGGCGCGTGAGCGGATGGTCGTCGACCCCAGCGGCCGTCGTACGTCGGCATGGTTGTGGCCGTACTGGAGGAACTCGTAGTCTTCTTCTGCTATCGGGTGGAGGGAGACGCTGTCGCCGGTTGCGAACGCGGGTCCTGGCATATCTCGACAACCGGGAACCGGTAGAATAGGTCTTCCCCCGGTGTGCGTGAGAGTGATTCGCTCGCCGTCAGTGCAGCCACTCGTCGGCGAGCAGGCCGTACGTGAACATGTCCTCGCGCTCGCCGTCGACGACGCTCTCCTTGCGGCGACGTCCCTCCTGAACGAACCCGAGCGACTCGAGGACCGCCGCAGACGGCTCGTTCGAGACGTTGACGCGGGCGGTCACCTTGTGGAACCCGCACTCCCGGAAGGCGTAGTCGAGGAACAGTTCGGTCGCCTCGGTGACGTAGCCGTTGCCCTGGTGTTCGGGCGCCACCCAGTACATCAGGCTGCCGCGGTCGGCGTGGCCACTGACGTAGCCGAACGCGACGACGCCGACCGGTTCTGGGTCCTCGTCCTCCGAATTCGAGCAGATCACGAAGTGGTACTCCTCGTCCTCGAGCATCTCCTCGACGTCGCTCAGCGTGCGGATCGTCGTGTCGGTGAGGGGAACGCGGACGTCGGGGTCGTTGCGGCCGCGCTGGACGAACTCGTGGTCCTCCGGTTCGATGGGGTGGAGGGAGACAGTGTCACCCGTCGTGAACGCTGGTCCTGGCATACGTGACCGTTGGCCCGCGGGGAGTTATGAGTTCGCTGAAGTGACTTTCACCTCGCCCGCTGTCAGGAGTCGAGCCACTCGTCGGCGAGGATGCCGTAGCGGTAGCTGTCGAGCCGTTCGCCGTCCACGAACGTCTCCTTCCGGTGGACGCCCTCGCGCTGGAAGCCGAGTTTCTCCAGGACGCGCTGGGAGCCGACGTTCGTCTCGACGACGAGCGCGTACACCTTCGCCAGGCGGCGCTCCTCGAACGCGAAGTCCAGGATCAGCTCCGTCGCCTCGGTGACGTAGCCGTTGGCCCAGTGCTCGGGCAGCACCCAGTACATCAGCATCCCCGACCCGTGTTTCGTCCGAATCCAGGGGACGTGGACGGCGCCGACGGGCTCTCCATCCTCGGACCGACAGATGAGGAATCCGAACCCGTCGCCGTCGTCGGAGACGCTGTTCTCGAAGTACTCCCGGATCTGCTCGCCGTTGCGCGGGTCGACGTCCGTCAGCGGGCGGCGGATCTCGGGGTGATTGCGGCCGCGCTGGAGGAACTCCAGATCCTCCTCCTCGATGGTGTGGAGGGCCACGCTGTCGCCCTCGGCGAAGACGGGGCCCGGCACTCAGACCCCCTCCCACTCGTCGGCCAGCAGGCCGAAGCGGTGGACGTCGACGTGCTCGCCGCGGACGAACTTCTCGTCGCGGAGCAGCCCCTCGCGCTGGAAGCCGAGTTTCTCCAGGACGCGCTGGGAGCCGTCGTTGGGTTCGACGACCTCCGCGCGGAGTTTGTGCAGGCGGCGCTCGGCGAACGCGTACTCGACCAGCAGGCCGACCGCCTCGGTGGCGTAGCCGTTCCCCCAGAACTCGGGGTCGAGCCAGTAGGCGATGGTGGCGGTGCCGGTGACGTCGTCCTCGCTGAACAGCGCCACCATCCCCATCGGCTCCTCCTCGCGGCAGACGAGGAGGGCCGCGCCGTCCTCGCTAGAGATGGCGTTTTCGAAGAACGCCTCGATCTGTTCGGCGTTCGCCGGGCGGTTCAGCGTCAGCGGCTGGCGCACCGCGGGGTCGTTGCGGACTCGCTGGACGAACTCGAGGTCCGCCTCCTCGACCGTCCGGAGGGTGACCTCGTTGCCGTCCGCGAACATGGGACCGGGCATGGCTAGGAGGCTACACTACGGGCAGTTAGCTGTTCGCTGAACGGAGTTTCACTAAGCGCCTCGACAGTTCGTCGTCACCACTCGGTGAGCGCGTCGCGGCCGTGGGAGTGAGTCAGCACGCCGAGGAACGTCGCGACGCCCGTGAGCGCGAACGCGCCGCCGACGTAGAACGCCCACTCCATACCGAACTGCGACATGAGCGCGCCGCCGAGCATCGGCGCGAGCACGCTCCCCGGCCGCCAGACGAGTTCCCGGACGCCGAACGAGGAGGCGACGCCGACGCCGTCGCTGCCCTCGTCGGCGAACAGCGCCATGCTCGCCGGCTCCCTGAAGGAGTCCGCGACGCCGAGCAGGCCGTTCACGACGAGCAGCGGGAGGAACGCGGGCGACAGCGACCCGAGCAGGGGGAACGACGTGGGTGCGCCGAGGGCGGCGCCGACGGCGGGCGTGAACGGCACGGTGAGCGCGACGAGGCCGTACGCCGTGCCGCCGACGGCGACGAACAACGAGCGCCCGTAGCGGTCCGAGAGGCTGCCCGTGTACGGCTGGCAGAGCATGTTCGTGAACTTCTCCGCGCCGAGCACGACGGCCACCACGGCGCCGCTGTAGGCCAGGCCACCCTCCGCGACGGTGAGGCCGGCGAAGACGGACACCCACGAGCGCACGAGCGTCACCGCGACGGCGTACTGCGAGCGGAAACTCGTCAGCGTGAGGATGCGGCGGTTCACCGCGAGGTCGCTGAACGGGAACCCACGGATGCGGGTGTCGTCAGCGTCGAGGAACAGCCACACCGCGGCGAACGCGACGACGAACTGCGCGCCGAGGAGGTAGAACACGGGTTCGAAGCCGTAGAGGTCGTAGAGGCCGCCGGCGGCGGCGAACCCGAGCAGGGAGGCCGCGAACCGCCACGAGTTCGCCTTCCCGATGTGGTTCGCGCGCGTCTCCTTCGTCGCGAGTTCGCCGACGAGCGCCAGGCTCAACAGCCCCATGCCGGTAGCGAGGATGCCCTGCCCGCCCCGTACGGCGACGAGTTCCCACGACGAGTCGACGACGACGAACGCCCCGGAGACGACGACGCCGAACCCCAGCAGGCCGAGGAGCACGTCGCGCTTGTCGTAGCGGTCGCCCGCCCACGCCAGCGGCACGACGGCGACGGCCTGCGTCGCCGTGAACCCCGTGAAGAACAACCCGAGCATCAGCCCCGAGGCGCCCAGTTCGTTGGCGTACTTCGGGAGCAGCAACGCGAGCGCGCTGAAGCCGAACCCGCCCGCGAACCGCGTGACGTACAGCGCGTAGAACTGGAGTCGGTCCCGGTTCACAGTCGCGGGTGGCGGAGAGCCGCCAAGACTGTTGTGAAACCGGGTGGCGACGATGGGTTCCTGACGCTGCCACAGCCGGTGGATTCAGCCAGCACGACAACCGGTCGCCTGGCGGATGGAAGGGCGAGGACGGCTGCGGGAACCCCGACGACGGTGAGCCGAGCGAAGCGAGGCGAACGACGGGAGAGCTTGCTCTCCCGGAACAAGCACTGGAGTGAGCGGAGCGAACGAAGCGCGCAGCGAGTCGCGGGGCCGCAGCCGTCCGAGGGCTTTCTGGCGTGAGTGACTCCTTGGTCGATCGTTACTTCTCTCCTGTACTTCGCTCCTGCCGCCGCTTCCGCGAATCCTTTTGTCCCTGGGCCCGGAGTGCCGGCTATGGACCTCACGGACCGACCGCGTCGCCTGCGCCGGGACGGCGTCCGCGACCTCGTCTCGGAGACGACGCTCTCTCCCTCGGACTTCGTGGCGCCGGTGTTCGTCGACGCCACCGCCGACGAGCGCCGCCCCATCGAGTCGATGCCGGGCCAGGAACGCGTCCCCCTCGACGACGCCGTCGAGCGCGTCGAGGAAGTGCTCGCGACGGGCGTCGAGGCCGTCATGCTGTTCGGCATCCCCGAGTCGAAGGACGAGCGCGGCACCCGCGCGTACGCCGCGGACGGCGTCGTCCAGGAGGCCACGCGCCGCGTCACCAGCGAGACGGACGCCTACGTCGTCACGGACGTCTGCCTCTGCGAGTACACGAGTCACGGCCACTGCGGAGTCGTCGAACACGACGCCGCCGAGAATCCGACGCTCACGGTGGAGAACGACGAGACGCTGGAGTTGCTCGCGAAGACGGCCGTCTCCCACGCCGAGGCGGGCGCGGAGATGGTCGCGCCGTCGTCGATGACCGACGGGATGGTCGGCGCCATCCGCGAAGCGCTGGACGACGCGGGGTTCGTGGACGTCCCGATCATGTCCTACGCCGCGAAGTACGAGTCGGCGTTCTACGGGCCGTTCCGGGACGCCGCGGACGGCGCGCCCGCGTTCGGCGACCGGCGGCACTACCAGATGGACCCGGCGAACCGCCGGGAGGCGAGCCGAGAGGTCGCCCTCGACGTCGAGCAGGGCGCGGACGTACTGATGGTCAAGCCCGCGCTCCCGTACCTCGATATCGTCTCGGACGTGCGGGAGCACTTCGACCGGCCGGTCGCGGCGTACAACGTCTCCGGGGAGTACGCGATGCTCCACGCGGCGGGCGAGCAGGGGTGGCTGGACGTCGAGGCGACCGCTCGGGAGAGCCTGCTGTCCATCAAGCGCGCGGGGGCGGACCTGATCGTGACGTACTTCGCCGAGGACGTGGCGGCGACGCTGTGAGCGCGAGCAGCGGCTACCCGAGGCATCCCCCGTAGCCGGAGCGCGCACGCCCGAACCGCCGCGGTTCCGGCAACATTCTCGACAACGTTCGTCCACTCCCGCTGGACGAGCGTCCCGTCTTCTGGACGAAATACAACCTTATATCCACCCAATCCGCTTGTAGTTCGGTCGAACGTCCACATACCATCAGTAGAATTGTGCAATTGTCGAGCAAACCTTTAGGTGGGAAGGCGTTGTGCCACTGTTCTGTTCATGTACGAAACGAACACGCTAGATTCGCCCGATAATCGCAACGAACGTCCAGTGGAGGAGAGATGGTAGACGCCGCAGTCGCGGACAGCATCAACAGCGTCTGGGTGCTGGTCGTCACGTTCCTCATCTTCTTCATGCAGCCCGGGTTCGCGCTGCTAGAGGCCGGACAGGTCCGCGCGAAGAACGTCGGCAACGTGCTGACGAAGAACATGACCGACTGGGCGATGGGCGTGCTGGTGTACTTCGTCGTCGGCGCGGGCGTCGCCGGCGTCGTCGGGATGCTGACCTCCGGCGCCGCGTTCGACCTGGCGGCGGCGTTCTCCTACGTCGGCGCGCCCGGGTCGACCGGCTGGATCGACTGGGTGTTCGGCGCCGTCTTCGCGATGACGGCGGCGACCATCGTCTCCGGCGCGGTCGCCGAGCGGATGGACTTCCGGTCGTACGTGCTGTTCGCGGCCACGCTGACCGGCCTCATCTACCCCGTCGTCCAGGGGCTGACCTGGAGCGGCGGTCTGCTGGCCCTGGCCGACAACCCCGCCAACAACGGGTTCGTCGCCGACCTCCTCGGCGTCGGCTACCTCGACTTCGCGGGCGCGACGGTCGTCCACATGTGCGGCGGTCTCGCGGGGCTCGTCGCCGCGAAGATGGTCGGCCCCCGCCGCGGCCGCTTCGACGCGAACGGCGACAGCCAGCCCATCCCCGGCCACTCGATGCTGCTCGCCGTGCTCGGGACGCTCGTCCTCGCGTTCGGCTGGTACGGCTTCAACGTCGGCACGCAGGCGACGGTGCTCTCGGTCGCCGACGACGGGAGCGTCTCGTTCATGGGTGCCGCGCTCGGTCGCGTCGTCCTCGTGACGACCCTCGGCATGGGCGCCGGCGCCGTCGCCGCCATGCTGGTGTCGACGCTCCGCCAGGGCAAGCCGGACCCGCTCTGGATGGCCAACGGCCTGCTCGCCGGCCTGGTGGCCGTGACGGGCGCGGTCCCGCACGTCACCTGGTGGGGCGGCCTCGTCATCGGCGCCATCGGCGGCACGCTCGTGCTGCCGACGTACCGCTGGGTCGTCGACTCCCTGAAGATCGACGACGTCTGTGGCGTCTTCGCGGTCCACGGCGCCGCGGGCGCGGTGGGGACCGTCCTCATCCCCGTGTTCGCGGCTGACTCGGCCGGGACCGCGGTCCTGGGCGACGCGTGGGCCTTCGGCGGCCTCGACCAGTTGGCGATGCAGGTCGTCGGCGTCGCGGTCATCGCCGGCTGGACTGTCGTGGCGTCCGCAGTGGTGCTCACCGTCGCGGACGTGCTGTTCGGTCTCCGGGTCAGCGACGAGGAGGAGGACCTCGGGCTGGACCGCGGCGAACACGGCGTCACCGTCTACCCCGAGTTCGTCGGCGACTCCGCCTCGGACGGGAGTCCGACCGCCGTCGACGGCGGCGAGGTCCGTACCGACGGCGGTGACGACCTCGACGGCGAGCTCCGTACGGACGGCGGTGAGCGGCACTCCGAATCAAGGTCTTCGTCTGAGCAGAGCTCAGGCGGCGACATCAAGATGGTCGTGGGCGTCGTCCGCCCGGACCGCCTCCGGGAGGTGAAGACCGCGCTCGCGCAGGTCGGCGCGCCGAGCATCACGGTGACGAACGTCTCCGGGCGCGGGAGCCAGCCCGCGAAGACCGGGCAATGGCGCGGCGAGGAGTACACGGTCGACCTCCACCAGAAGGTGAAAGTGGAGTGCGTGGTCGCCGACATCCCCGCCGAGGAGGTGGTCGCGGCCATCCGCGAGGCCGCGGACACCGGCGAACCCGGCGACGGGAAGATATTCGTCCTCCCCGTCGAGAACGCGGTCCAGGTCCGGACCGGCATCGAGGGGCCGGACGCGGTCTGAGTCGGCGACCGCGCGGTCACCGGACCTCCCGATTTCGGCCGCCTGCCGTGCCTCGGGCGGCCGTCGTCTCCGACACGCAGCGCCGCAGTTCACCCGGTGGCGAACACCGGACCCGACACCTATTTTCCGCGACCCTCCCAACCCCCGTCCATGAACCGGGAGAACTCGCGGGAGAGCTACGACCGCGCGCTCGACGTACTCGTCGGTGGCGTGAACTCCGCCGTGCGCGCCGCCCCCCAGCCGTACCCGACGTTCGTGCGGAAGGGCGACGGCGGCCACGTCGTCGACGTCGACGGGAACCGCTACGTGGACTGGGTGATGGGGCTCGGGCCGCTGCTGCTGGGCCACGACCTCCCGGACCCCGTGCAGGCGGCCGTCCAGCGCCGCACGAGCGAGGGGCCGATGTACGGGATGCCGACCGAACTCGAGGTCGACCACGCCGAGTTCGTCGCCCGCCATGTACCGAGCGTGGAGATGGTGCGGTTCGTGAACTCCGGGACGGAAGCGACCACCTCCGCGGTCCGGCTGGCTCGCGGCTACACCGGCCGCGACAAGATCGTCGTGATGCAGAGCGGCTACCACGGCGCCCAGGAGAGCACGTTGGTCGAGGGCGACGCGGACCACCACGCGCCGTCGAGCGCCGGCATCCCGGCGTCGTTCGCCGAACACACCATCCCCGTGCCGTTCAACGACGCCGACGAGGCGACCCGCGTCTTCGAGGAGTACGGCGACGACGTCGCCTGCGTGCTCGTCGAACCGCTGCTCGCGAACAAGGGTATCGTCGAACCAGTCGACGGGTTCCACGAGACACTGCGGGACCTCACGCGGGACCACGGCGCGCTGCTCGTCTGGGACGAGGTCATCACGGGTTTCCGCGTCGGCGGTCTCGGTTGCGCGCAGTCGAAGTACGGCGTCACGCCCGACCTCACGACGTTCGGGAAGATCGTCGGCGGCGGTTTCCCGGTGGGCGCCATCGGCGGCCGCTCGGACCTGATGGAGGAGTTCACGCCGGTCGGCGACGTCTTCCAGGCGGGGACGTTCTCCGGCCACCCGGTGACGATGGCGGCGGGCCACGAGACGCTGCGCTACGCCGCCGAGAACGACGTCTACGAGCACGTCAACGACATCGGCCGACAGCTCCGCGAGGGCCTCCAGGAGATCGTCGCCGAGCAGGCGCCCCAGTACACCGTTGTCGGCACCGACAGCCTGTTCAAGGTCGTGTTCACCCGCGGCGGCGAGGCCCAGTCCGGTCCCTGCGAGGACGGCTGCCGGCAGGACCCCGACTGCGAGCGCTTCGACGCCTGCCCGAAGAACGGCGCGGACGTCGGCCGCGGCGCCGTCGAGCGCTGGAACCGCGTGTTCCGCCCGCAGATGCTCGACCGGGGCATCATGCTCTCGCAGAACCAGTTCGAGTCGCAGTTCGTCGCCTACGGCCACACCGAGGAGGACGTCGAGCGGACACTCGACGCCTACCGCGAGGCACTGTAGGAGCTCCCGCCCGCGGATACTACGTTTTCAAGAGGCGGGAGTTCCAACCACGACTGTGAGCGAACTCCGCGTCGACTCCCGCTGGTGGTACTGGGTCGCGGTCGTCCCGGTGATCACCACGTTCTGGCTGCTGAGCGCCGTCTGGGTCGCCGTCGTCGTACTCGTGGTGCCGGAGGCCTCCACGCCGACGACGAGTTCGGCGGTCGTCTCGATCCCCGCGGTGGCCCTCGGCGTCCCCGCGCTGGTCGCGTTCCTCGTGCTCCCGCTCGCGCTCATCCAGGACTCGCGGGCGGTCGAGGAAGCGGGCGGTCGCTGGTCGGGGCTCGCCGAGTGGGCCGCCCAGCTGGCCGTCGGCGTGGACCTCGCGCTGCTCGCGGGCATCTACCTCTTCTTCGAGGGCGACGCGAGCGTCGTCGACCCGGACCCGCTGGGCACGCTGCTCATCGGCATCGCCGTCCTCGCCGGGACGTGGCTCTGCGTGCGCTACCTCCGCGAGCGCGCCAGCGTCGTCGCGATGCCGACGTCGCTGCGGGAGTGGCGCTCGGAGCTCCGGGGCGACGCGACGCGGCGGTAGCCGCGCCGGGCAGGACCCAGTACTCTGGGAGTCCCGCCGACGAGACTGGTGTGGCTCCCGCGCCGCGAACGCAGGGGGTTTCAATGGCGCGTGCCGAGGAGTGAATATGAGCAACGAACCGATACGCCTCGCGTCCCGTGGGTCGGAGCTGGCGCTCCGGCAGGCCGGCGAGGTCAAGACGACGCTCGCCGACCGACGCCACGAGGTAGAGGTCGTCGAGGTCGAGACGAAGGGCGACCGGGTGACCGACGCCCTCATCAGCGAGCTCGGGAAGACGGGCGCGTTCGTCCACGCGCTCGACCAGGAGGTGCTGGAAGGCAACGTCGACGCCGCCGTCCACTCGATGAAGGACGTGCCGACCGAGATGGCCGACGACCTGCTGGTCGCGGCCGTCCCGCGACGGGGTAACCCGGCTGACGTGCTGGTGACACCCGACGGCGCGACACTCGACGAACTCCCCGCGGGGAGCGTCGTCGGCACCGCGAGCCTGCGCCGGGGCGCACAGGTGCAGGCCCGCCGACCGGACCTGACGGTCGAACCCATCCGCGGGAACGTCGACACCCGCGTCGAGAAACTGCTCGCGCCCGCCCTGCAGGCCGAACACGAGGCCCGCACGGAGGCCGAGAAGGAACGGAAGGCCGAGAACGGCCGCGAGCAGCGCAGCACCGACAATGAGACCATCCGCGGCGGCATCCAGAACATCGAGGAGAACCGGGACGACGAGGACGACTCCCGGGAGAACGCGGAGTACGACCAGACGGTCGAGGAGTGGTTCGAGTCGCTGTCGCCGCTCCAGCAGTCCGCGATGGGCCGGGAGGTCGACACCGAGTACGACGCCGTCGTGCTCGCTCGCATCGGCCTCGAGCGCACCGGCCTGATCCACCACGTCGGAATCGCCGAGTTGCCCAAGGAGAGCCACGTGCCCTCGGCCGGCCAGGGCGCGCTCTGCATCACAACGCACCGCGACAGCGACGTCGCCGACGACCTGCGGGAGGCGCTCGACCACGTGCGCTCGCGGGTGGAGACGACCGTCGAACGCGTCGTCCTCGAGGAACTCGGCGGTGGTTGCATCGCGCCCATCGGCATCTACGCGCTACTGAAGGGCGAGATCGTGCGGACGTCCGTGCAGGTGTTCAGTCGGGACGGTACCGAGCGGGTCGCGGAGACCCGGGACCTCGACGCCGAGAACTACGCCAGCGAGGCCCGCGAGTTCGCGGCCGACCTCCGGGAGCGCGGCGCCGCAGAGCTCATCGAGGCGGCCCGGCGGGAGGCCTGAGATGCCCGGGACGGTGTACCTCGTCGGCAGCGGCCCGGGCGACCCCGAACTGCTGACGGTGAAGGCGAAGCGACTGCTCGACGAGTCAGACGTCGTGCTCCACGACAAGCTGCCGGGCCCCGCCATCCTCGAGGAGATTCCCGAGAGCAAACGAGAGGACGTCGGGAAGCGCGCGGGCGGCGAGCGCACCTCCCAGTCGGAGATCAACGAGCGCATGGTCGAACTCGCCGAGGACGGCAACGACGTCGTGCGCCTGAAGGGCGGCGACCCGTTCGTCTTCGGCCGCGGCGGCGAGGAGATGCAGTACCTCGCCGCACACGGCGTCCCCTTCGAGGTTGTGCCGGGCGTCACGTCCGCGGTGGCAGCGCCCGCCGCGGCGGACATCCCGGTGACGCACCGCGACCACGCCTCCAGCGTCTCGTTCGTCACGGGCCACGAGGACCCGACGAAACCCGAGTCCGCGGTGGACTGGGAGGCGCTCGCCGACACCGGCGGCACCATCGTCGTGCTGATGGGCGTCGGCAGACTCCCCGACTACACCCGGGAACTCCGGGACGCGGGGGTGGACCCCGAGACGCCCGTCGCGCTCGTCGAGAAGGGGACTCGCCCCGGCCAGAGAGTCGCCACGGGCACGCTCGACACTATCGTGGACGTGCGCGACGAGGCGGGCATCGAACCGCCAGCGGTGACCGTCGTCGGCGGCGTCGCGGGGCTCTGGGAGGACGTGGAGGCCGGGCGATGAACGTCGCCGTCTTCCGCCCGGACGACGAGCGCCTCGCCGAGGCCGTCGCCCTGCTCGAATCGCTGGGCGCGACTCCCGTCCCGGACCCGATGCTCGCCGTCGAACCCACTGGCGCAGCGCCCCGCAGTGACGCCGACTTCACGCTCCTCACGAGCAAGACCGGCGTCGAACTCGCCGCCAGCGAGGGGTGGGCGCCCGGCGACACCGTGCTCTGCGCCATCGGCGAGGCTACCGCCGAAGCCTGCCGCGACGCCGGCTGGACGGTGGACCGCGTCCCCGAGGAGTACACGAGTTCGGGGCTCGTCGCCGCGCTCAGCGAGGACGTGGCCGGCGCGCGCGTCGAAGTGGCGCGCTCGGACCACGGCTCCGCGGAACTCACCGACGGCCTGAACGACGCGGGCGCGTTCGTACACGAGACAGTGCTATACGAACTCGTTCGACCCGCCGGTGCGGGAGAGTCCGCCGAACTCGCCGCGGACGGCGACCTCGACGCCGCACTGTTCTCGTCGTCGCTCACCGTCGAACACTGGCTCGACGCCGCCCGCGAACACGGCATCGAGGCGGCCGCGAGGGACGGACTCCGGAGTGCGGTGATCGGCTGTATCGGTCCGCCGACCCGCGAGACGGCCGAATCCCACGGAATCGACGTCGACGTGGTTCCCAAGGACGCCGACTTCGAGCAGCTTGCACGGGCGGCCGTCGAAGAGCGCTGAGGCCTCGATTTCTGCGACCAGCGTTCCCGAGCGGCGGCTTCTGCCGTGAATCGACCACTCTCCTCGGTGCGACCCCCTCCATCGGGCAGAAGTCCGGTTTCCCGCACCTGTAGAGCGCTACGCTCCCGTTTTCTGTGTGCCAGTGTCAGTGGTAGAGCGACACCAGCTAGAATCGATAAATCGTATTCTGCGATATAGAATTGCCAGGGTGGCGCACGAGAACGAGCCAGACGAAGCCCCGCAGATCGACGGCTGAGCGGCCAGGAGCGCGAAATCCCGAGTTATGACCGCCTTACTGGCCGTCTCGGGGCGTTCGAGCAGTTGTCCGGGGTCGAGGCCCGCAGTTTATACCCGATGGCGCGCAACACTCTCTCGATGGACGCACCGGTCCCGGAACTCGAAGCGCGGGCGGACGCCTGCGCAGACGCCCTCCGCGACGCCGACAGCGTGTTACTGGCGTCGCACATCGACGCCGACGGCCTGACGAGCGCTGGCATCGCGTCGACGGCGCTCGAACGCGCCGGCATCACGCACGACGTGGTGTTCTCGAAACAGCTCGACGACGAGGAGATCGCGGGCATCGCGGCCCACGACCACGACACCGTGCTGTTCACGGACTTCGGGAGCGGGCAACTGGATAGCATCGCCGAACACGAGGAACGGGGCGACTTCACACCCGTCATCGCGGACCACCACCAGCCCGCCGAGGCGGACACCCAGTTCCACCTGAACCCCCTGCTGGAGGGCGTGGACGGCGGGAAAGAACTCTCGGGCGCTGGCGCCAGCTACGTCCTCGCGCGGGCACTACTCAGCGACGAAGCGACGGACCTCGCGGCACTCGCGGTGGTCGGCGCCGTCGGCGACATGCAGACGGTGAACGGCGAACTCGTCGGCGCGAACGTCGCTATCGCCGAGGAGGGCGTCGCGGCGGGCGTGCTGGACACCGCGAAGGACCTCGCGCTGTACGGCACGCAGACGCGGCCGCTGCCGAAACTGCTGGAGTACGCCAGCGAGGTGTACGTCCCCGGCATCACGAACGACCAGAACGGCGCGATGCGGTTCCTCGACGGCCTCGACGTCGACCTCCACGACGGCGGCGACTGGCGGACGTGGGCGAGCCTCGACCACGACGAGCGCCAGACCGTCGTGAGCGCGCTCGTCAAGCGCGCGGTGCGCAACGGCGTCTCCGGCGACAAGGTGACGGACCTCGTTGGGACGACGTACACGTTGCTCGAGGAGGAAGCTGGCACGGAGCTCCGGGACGCGAGCGAGTTCTCCACCCTGCTGAACGCGACGGCTCGCTACGAGCGCGGCGACGTGGGTCTCGCGGTCTGTCTGGGGGAACGAGGCGAACCGCTGGACTCCGCCAGGGAACTCCTGCGGACCCACCGCCGGAACCTCTCGGAGGGGCTGTCCTGGGTGAAAGACGAGGGCGTCACCGTCGAGGACGACCTCCAGTGGTTCCACGCGGAGGACCGCATCAGGGAGACCATCGTCGGCATCGTCGCCGGGATGGCGCTGGGCGCTGAGGACGTCGAGAGCGACCGCCCCATCGTCGGTTTCGGGGAGAAGAACGACGAGGAGGTGAAGGTGTCCGCGCGTGGCACCCCGGCGCTCGTCAACCGTGGACTCGACCTCTCCGTCGTGATGCGGGAGGCCTCCCAGTCCGTCGGCGGCGACGGCGGCGGCCACACGGTCGCCGCGGGCGCGACCGTACCGAAGGGCGAGGAGCGCGCGTTCCTCGACGCCGCGGCCGACGAGATCGCCGCCCAGATCGAGTGACGGAACGCCTAACTGAGGGCGGATCGAACGGTTCTGCGTGCTCCCGAGCCTCGACGCACTGCGAGCGCGGATCTACCGCCTCGGGTTCTCCTACTTCCCCGCGTACTGGACGACGGGCGCGAAACTCGTCGACCTGGCGCCGGACTTCTCGTCCGCTCGCGTGGCGCTCCCCCTGAACTGGCGCACGCGGAACGTCGTCGGCACCACGTTCGGCGGCAGCATCTACGGCGCCGTCGACCCGGTGTACATGGTGCTGTTGCGGAGCCGCCTCGGCGACGCGTTCACTGTCTGGGACCGGGCGGCGAGCATCGAGTACCACGAACCCGGCAGGGGGACGCTGTACGCCGACTTCGAGGTGCCCGACGCGGACGTCCGAGAGCTCCGCTCGCTGGCCCCCGGCGAGTCGACCGAGCGCGTCTACGAGGTGGCGGTCGTCGACGCCGACAGCGAGGTCCACGCCGAGGTGGAGAAGACCCTGTACGTGCGTCGCGACGAGTGACTACCAGGTCGCTTCGCAGACACGCAGCCAGTTCTCGAACGCTATCCTCCGCACGTCCGACGCCGGGTAGCCGGCGTCGTACCCGGGTCGTCTGCCGGTTAGCCCACCGTAGCTGCGCCACAGATTGTGGGCGGGAGAGGAGTGTACTTTCGGCCACCCCCAATTTTATATATCGCAGCATGGAGTTTATCGTGTGCGGGGAGAGGTCCACGAGAGGGCTGGACGAAACGCCCAGAGACAGCCACTCGAGTGGTGAGAGCCGGGATTCCACTCCCACGGGCGCGCGAGAGGACACGACACAGGAGGAGAACACAGAAGGACCACAGGGTGAGCCTCGACCAGCACCTGGAGGCCTGGTGTGGAACGACCATCGAGCTCCGCCCGGGAACGGAACCGGCCGTCGAAACCGAGGTGCCGACCAACGACGACCTGCCGACGGCCCCGGCGATCGAGACGAGTCGAGAGTCGCGGGCCACAGGACGAGAGCCACCGACAGACCCGGAACGTGAGCACATCGGGAGCGGTGAACGGTGATACGGCGAGCGGCGGAAAGTCTCGTCACGGCGAGGCAACCAGACGTCCCACAGTCGCCGAAGAGAACGGAGGGTAGGAGACCAGCGTTCAGTCGAAATCAGGACTCCGGCCCTGCGAGGGACCCCCGAGCATCTCGAAGACTGTCGATTCGCGAGGCCTGAGAGGAGGGAGACGAGAGACACCGAGGGCAAATTACCGGATAGAGACGGGGAGAGAACCTGCGACCACGTCCAGCGAGGCTAGCTGCAGACCGCTAGAATCCACGAAGGCCGATACCAGCCCTCGAGTGCCAGCCAGGAGGCGACTCCTCGCAACGCAGTCCAGGCGGCGGGCTCCGACGTGGCTGGCCACCAGTTCAACGTCGCCGCGGGCCCAGCGCACGGGACCACCGGTTTACCCCGGACGAGCAACCCCACAGACCGTCGCGATCGCCGTTCTAACCACGCGAAGACCCGAGCTGCGAGGAGTTCTGTGTGTGGAACGAGCCGACCAGTGGCGATTCGATATCGCGATATAGGATTTATGGAGAGATCGTCGCGACCTTTCCGGGAACTGCGCGAAGCGCCACAGAAGAGGGTTTCAACGCCTCAGGCCGTGAATTCGACGGGGCGTGTGCCCATGAACGCGGTCTCGTAGCCCTCGTGGCGAGCGACCTGGGGAGGAGCACCGACGCCAAGCACGAGTTCGTCGCCGGTCTCGACTGACGGCGCGCGAGCGGCGTAGTGGTAGCCCAGCGCCGGATCCAGCGACGGCGCGAGAGTAGCGTCGAACAGCACGTCCTCGCCGCGGCGGAGTGTGGCGAACAGCGTCATGAACGGGAGCGGCGTCGACGACGGGGTGTGCGGCGAGACGGCGAGGTAGGCGTCACCGCCGTCGAAAGCGTCGGAGACCACGGTGACGGCGAACGTGGTGTCACCGACCGCCTGGACGCCGACGCTGTCACCCGGGAGGGCGTCGACGGTTGGCGTGCTCGCGACCGGGACGCCGTCGAGTGGCCGTGGCTCCAGGGACCCCTTCCGTGAAGCGCGTTCCGGTGTATCGAATGCGACGTCCGGGGTGTCGTTCGCGAGCGTCATCGAGAACTGGAACGCCGCTACAGGGTCCAGCCCCTCCAGTTCTCGCGTGTACTGTGTGTCCGACGGCGCGGTCTGGACACGGACGTCGTAGGTACCGGGTCCGCCGAGTTCGACGTTGTCACCGTAGTGGAAGCCGAGTCGCTGGGAGAGCATCGGCCAGCCGGCGGCGTCGTAGAACTGCTCGTCCCCGCGTGAGACCGTGAGCCGGGGTTCGGCGCCGCAGAGCACGCGCCCGGTCTCGTCGTCCCACACCACTGCGAGCAAGTGGACGTCGCCGTCGGCCTCGACCGGGCTCGTGCGTTCGCCCGTGACGGCCCAGAACCGGAGCGGGTGGGTGAGACGGAGCGCACAGCGGAGCCGGCCGGACTCGGCGATCTCGACGACCCGGAGTGCAGCGGCGTGCGTGGGGACGTAGACGCCCTCGGGCCGGCCGTCGGCGGTCGGCGGCGGCGTCGGCGACTGCGACGAGCGACCCGAACAGCCGGCGAACCCAGCGAGGCCCGCCAGAAACGCTCTCCGGCCGATTTCCGGCGATTTCGGGTACACGACCGGCTATCCGAGCGGCAGAAACAAGGCCGTTACGCAACGGCCGATAAATCGTATTTCGCGATATAGAATCGAGTGGGTGGCGACGAACTCAACGAGCCCCTCGCACCCCGAGACCGCTAACCGACGGGCACTTGGCGCGTCCAGTCCAACGTTCGGCAATGAGCGAGTTGACGCCCGAGGAGTTCGAGGAACAGAAGTACGTCGACTACTTCCCGAAGCTCCAGACCGCGTACAAGCGCGCGTTCAACGAGATGAACGAGAACTACGACTCCGACATCGTCCACGGCATCGACCAGACGGTTCTCGCGGAAGCCGAACCCCACTACGAGGGCGACGGCGAGTTCTCCCTCGACCTGCCCGAGGACCCGGCGTCGCAACTCGATGGCGTGCTGGCCAGCGACGAGAAGGTCGAGCGCGTGCTGGAGCTGTACCTCGAGGAGCTCCAGCGACAGCTCCAGAAGATGTTCGGGGTCGGCGAGGCCGCACCGGGCGACGAAAAGGCCTAAGCCCCGCGGGCCCCAACTCCGGTCCATGAGCACCGAGACTCAGGACGGGGACGACCTGGAGGAGCGCGTCAACAACTTCCTCCGCCGGAACTTCCCACAGATCCAGATGCACGGCGGCACCGCGGCCATCCAGAACATCGACCGCGAGGAGGGCGTCGTCGACCTCCAGCTCGGCGGCGCGTGTTCGGGCTGCGGTATCTCCCCGATGACGATCCAGGCGATCAAGTCCCGCATGACCAAGGAGATCCCCGAGATCGACACGGTCCACGCCGACACCGGCATGGGCGGGGACAGCGGGATGAGCCCGTCGTTCCCCGGCGAGGACACCGACAGCGAGGACCGCGAAGAAGACGAAGGCCCCCAGGCCCCGTTCTAGACGGTCAGTCCTCCGTCCAGTAGTAGATCTCTTCCTTCTCGGCGCCGCAGTTCGGGCACTCCTCCGGGAACGAGTCCTGGAGGTCGCCCATCTCGCCACACTGCGAGCAGCGCCACATGAGTTCGGCCTCCCCGAAGTCGTGGCCGGAGCGCTCGTGTTCGATGGAGAGCGCGTCGATTCCCTCACGCGTAGTGACGAAGAAGCCGTCCTCGTCGAATCCGCGAACGGTGCCGAGTTCCTCGCCGTCCTCGGTGTACACTGTCGCGCCGAGTCCGAGACGCGGTGGGTCGTCGCTCATACAGACACGTTCGTCACGATACTGCATAAACCCAGGCGCCGGAACCGACGCCACCACTGTTCTGGGCCGCCCAGCCGCTGGCAGTCCCGCCTGGCGACGACCCGACTGGCACCGGGGTAGCAGGTAAGTCGTTTCTACCCAACGTACGGTGGCCTTACTAATGGCGGGTGGAGCCCAGTGAGTGACTATGGCCCAGGAAGGGGCGGTCGCGGCCGAGGACTACACTATCCGGCTCGCCCAGGCAGGAGACAGAGAACCGTTCCTCTCGCTGTACGAGGACGTCTGGGGGCGCTCGAAGAGCGAGGAGTGGTTCGAGTGGCGGTTCGAACGCAACCCCTACGCCACGGAGGTCGAGATGGTCGTCGCCGAACGGGGGGAGACGCTCGTCGGCGCGGAACCGCTGCTCCCGATGCCGCTGGCCGTCGGCGCCGACCGCATCGTCTCCCGCCAGCCCGTCGACTGGATCGTCCACCCCGACCACCGCCGGCGCGGCGTCTTCACCCGGATGACCGAGCGGCTGCTGTCCACGTTCGAGGACCGCACCACCCTGCTGTTCAACTTCCCGAGCGACGCGCTCCGCCCCGGTCTCGAGAAGTTCGATTGGACGACGGTCTCGGAGGTGACCACGCGGTACCGCATCCACGACGTCGAGCGCATCGCCGCCGGCGAGAAGCACGCGGACTCTACCACCGTCGGTCTGCTCAAGCACTTCGCCGCTCCCGCGCTCAGCATCGGTCTCGGCGCCTCTCGACGGCTCACGACAGCACCCAGCGACGTCACCGTCGAGCGCGTCGACGGCGTGGCGACCGACGCGATCCGCGGCGTCTACACCGAAACCACTCCCGAGGCGATCCACGTCCCCCGGGAGGAGGCCTACCTCGAGTGGCGGTTCGCCAACCCGCTGTGGGAGACCGCGACGTACGTCGCGCGCCGCGGCGGCGACCCCGTCGCGACGGTCGTCGTCGCCACCGAGTCGCTGCCCGACAGCACCACCGCGTACGTGCTCGACACCCAGCCGATGGCCACCAATTCCGAGCGCGCACCGGCGTTCGCGGCCGCGCTCGACGCGGCGCTCGACGACCTCGACACCGACATCGTGAAGGCCCCGACGGACCCCTTCCCGTCCGTGCTGCGGCGACGGGGCTTCCTCCGGGACGACAACGCTCTCCTCTCCCGGTTCTCCACGTTGACGAGCCACGCCGTCAGACCACTCCCCATCGCCAGCGCCATCGAGTTCGACCGCGACGTCCTCGACGACGAGGAGTGGCTGCTGATGCTCGGCGACTGGGACATCGAGTGAGAGCGGTTCGCGGGCGGGTCTCGACCAGAAACCGCTACATGAAGTCCGCGATACCGCTCTGCTTGTTCTTGTCGACAAAGCAACCCTGGCCCTCAATTGCTAAGTACAGAGGATATAATCAGCCCGAGGGTTACCGTCCGAATCGACCACGGACGGTCTACTCGTCCGTTCGGATGATCGTCCCCGAATCGTTGTGTTTGAACTCCACCCCACCACAGTGCGGACACTCGTCTCGCAAGGGAGCGATATCCTCATCCTCCGTTTTCGCCCGGACGAACTCCCCGCAGCCCCGGCACATCACCATCACCGCTCCTGCACCTCCTCGCGCTCCCGCTCGGCGTCACCGTCCAGGTGCTTGCTCAGGAGGGGATGGCCGTAGCACCGGACGGTTTCTGTCCGCGAGTCGTAGTCGAGGAGGCCGAGGTCAGCTAGCTTCGGGAGGGTCCTGTGGTGGAGTCCAAGCGCAGTTCGTTCCCGGTCGTCACAGTGGTCCAGGGAATCGACGAGTTCGTCAATCGAGGCGACGTCGTCCCCCGACGACTGGAAATACTCGAGTACCCATCGGCGGTCTTCGGTTGCCAAGACGGAAAACAGCCGATGCACTCGGGTCCTTCGCTCAGGTGATTCAGGTAGGTGATTCCCCATCATCATCGTCTCGGAGACAGGCAGCGGTGAACCTAACCCCGGAGTTTTCCCGGTGTTTATTAGCTCTGCCCACATTATCACACATAGGAGTGGAGTCATAGACCCGTGATAATCGCCGAGTACACGCTCGATCACCCGTTCCTCAGGGAGACACTCCAACGCGTCCCCGGCATCGAAGTGACGTGGGAGGACTCCTACACTGACCCGGACGGTCAGATGTGGACGATTGCTTGGATCGACTGTGCGGATTTAGACGTGTTGGACTTGGCGATTGCCGATGACCCCACGGTGGCGCGACCCACGGTTTTGACCGAGGCGGGTGGTCGTCGCCTGTATCGCTTTACGCTCGTCGGCGAGGGTGCCGAAGCCAGCATCATGCCGCTGGTAGTTGAAGCCGGGGGTGTTCAATTGGAGATCACCGCTTCCGGCGAGGGGTGGCGAAACCGAACCCGGTTTCCGTCTCGGGAGGCCTTCGAGCAGGTCTATCGGTTCTGTCTTGAACACGAAGTTGACTTTGAGTTTCACCGAATCTACGAGCGGTCAGAGATACTAGATCACGACCTGCCTGCGCTGTCCGATGCCCAGCGGGCAACGCTGACCGAGGCGGTGGACAGCGGCTATCTCGATATTCCCCGCCAATCGTCGCTCGATGAACTCGGTGAACGGCTCGGTATCTCCGAGAGTGCTGCCTCCGAGCGATTCCGAAGAGGGGTGAAAAATCTCACCGAGCAAACCATCTATCCGGACACCGATTGAGAGACGCGGTAGATACGCAGATCTATTTCACAGCTGATTCACGACGACGGTGTTGGAATAATCCCCTGGGCACAGCTAACGAGGGACGGTGGAAAGATTAGAGAAGGATGGAGGTCGTAATCACATGAAATCCCCAATGGTCGATGGCCTATTCTTGTCGTTCTCGAAGACGGACTCCAGTTTCCGGTCGAGGAGCGCGAGACGCTGTTTCGTGTACTCCCTGCAGTCGTAGTCCTCGGCGACCTGGATGGCGGTGTCCATGTACTTGTTCACGGAGCCCTCGTGGACCGTGAGGTTCACGCGCCCGCCACACTCCCGGCAGTCCCCGGTGAGCGGCATCCGGCGGTACTTCTCCCCGCAGTCTAGACAGCGCGTCTCCTGGCGACTGAACGCCCGGAGGTTGCCGATGAGGTCGGGCAGGAAGTGGTACTCGATGACGCGCTCGGCGACGTCCGTCTCGTCGACGGCGCGGAGCTTCCGTGCGAGCTCCAGCTGGGCGTCCATCTTGTCCATCATCGAGCCGAGAGTCTTGTACGCCGATAGCTCCGGCCCGAGGTGGATGGTCGTCGTGTCGTGGGTGTGGCCGAACCCGGTGTACTCGTGGTCGGTACCCAGCGTCGACTCCGCGATCTGGACGAGGTCCTCGACGTCCTCGGGGTCCGCGAGTTCGCGGGTCGCCTCGAAGAACTCCTTCGGGTACTCCGTCGCGATGTCGATGTTGTGGGCCTCGTCGTCGATCTCGCTGGGGTCGATGCGCGAGGACATCACCAGCGGCGCGTCCATCTGGCCCCCGCGTTTGTCCGGCAGGAACGACTTCGAGAAGTTCAGCAGGCCGTCCAGCAGGAGCATCACGCAGTCCTCGTCTCCGTCGCACTGGCCCGCGTAGACGTCGTTCGCCACGAGTGTATGTGTCTCTTCGACGGTCACGCAGTACGTGTGCTCGACGTCTGATTCGACTATCTCGACTGACTGAACCTCGTCCAGCCAGACGTCGCCACCATCACCGAAGAGGCGCTGGGGCCGGGTGTCGATGCGGTCGAGGGCGCTGACGAGCGTCTCTGCCTTGCGGTCGAGGTGGAACCCGATTCGGTCTGCGAACCGGACTGCGTTCTCGGAGGTGATTTTCAGTATCCACGTCTCGAAGGATGGGGCGTCGCCGTCGTAGAACTCGGCGACCGCGCCCGTTTCCGGTGTGCGTTCTTCCCGGTAGACCTTGGTAGCGATGCCGAACCGTTTGAACGCAGACACGAGGTCCGACTGGAGCGTATCGCTCACGGTGTGAGCGCGAATTTCGACACGGTCACTGGACGTGCTTCCGTCACCGGAGAGGTAGGCAGCGAGGAACGTCCGGAGCACGGGCTTCGGACCCGCCAGGACGCAGTCCGGGATTCGTTTCGTCTCTGCTCGGCTGCCAGCATCGAGGACGTCAGCGAAAAGCGTCGCGACGAGTCGGCTCGAGACTGTGAGTTTCCACTCGTTCTCCTCGAACGCCTCGACGTTCAGTTCCCGTTCGAAGGACTCGGTGAGCTGTTCGCGTACATCTTCGTCGGGGATGCAGATTGTCGTCTGGTAGAACGACCCTGCTTCTCGGCGCGTGAACCCCTCCGCTGCGTAGTAGCCGAGCAGTGTCCCGACCGTTTCGTCGACTTCGAAGTGGCGGGATACGGCGGCCGTGTCGCGACGAATCCCGAGCGTGACGTCGTCTGGAACCCTGCGAACTACGACGTCGCGATCGAAGAGGTCTACCAATACGCTCGCCGGGATGCTGTCCCGGGACACCCAGTTGTACACGGTCGACTGACTCAGGTCGAGGCGGTCTGCAGCGCCTTTCAAGTATCCCCCGGCATCAGTCGCTTCGTCGAGCAGGGCCTTGAGACCCGGTTCGCCGATACCGCGAACCATGAGGTCCTCGTTCGGTATCGCTTCGGCCTCGAGGAACTCGGCAAGGAGGTCGAACGTCTGCGTCTCTCCCTCGGCCGGAATCTGCTTCGGCGCGGGAAGCGAATCGCCGGCAGACAGTTCCGTCGCGTCGACTCGTTCCAAACCGTCGCCAGTCCACCGCCGCATCGAGTGGTCCGGCGTCACTTTGAGTTCTTGGCCGCTACTCGTTTCGACGCGGACGAGGTGGTCTGGCGCGGGGTGCTTCGAGACTGCCTCGACTGGCTGGAGCGTATCTTCGCCGTTCTCGTCGACAGACGGAACGAACACGCTTTCATCCAGTTCCTGCACGAGCGTCCCGAAGTTGTCCTCGTCGGCCGTCTCGGGGTCGAGACGTTCCTCGACCAGTGTCTCGATGGCGTCGTTGTGCCATTCGCCGGCCTCGTCCTCGTACCAGACCTTCGTTTCGGGGTGGAAGCAGTTCCGACGTTTGGAGGCGTGGAAGTACGGGTGTGCGTAACCGACGGCCGCCGAGGTGAACCCGACGACGCGGCCGACGACGGCGGCAGAGGTGTGGGGCGCCATCCCGAAGACGAGTTCGCCGACGAGGTCGTCGCGTTCCTCGAACTCGTAGAAGGCGTTAAGGCCGTAGTACTGGGTCAGGAGGTCGTCGACGAAGTCCGCGGTCTTCAGCATGTGTTCGGCGGCGCCGTCCGAGAGGACGACGTCCTGCACGCGGAGTTCGACCAGCTGGTCGTCGTGTTCGAGCGGGTCGCCGTGGATGTCGACGTCGTAGCCGAGGTCCCGGAAGTGTTCGACGGTGACGTCGAGTTCGCTCGGGCGCACGGCGGTGACCGGGAGGTCGGTCATGTCGTAGCGGACGGTGCCGTCCTTGAACGCGGAGACGTCGTGTTTCGCGCGGAGGACGCCCTTCTCCATCGGTTCGGGGACCTTCTCCGAGGACATCAACCCCTGGACGCCTTTCAGCACGTCGAAGGCGTTCTCGCGCTCGCCGACGTTCTGGAGGGCGCTGCGGTACTCGTCCTGGATATCGACGGTCTGGGTCTCGACGTTGTCGACGTCGCGCTCGCAGCGCGGGCACTCGACGCGGCCGGACTCGTCGGGTTCGGCGACGGCGCCGCAGTCCCGGCACTCGTAGTGGGGGTCGGTCCAGGTGCCGCAGTCCGAGCAGCGCGCCTCGTAGGTGTGGTCGTCGCAGTCCGGGCAGACGCGCTCGCCGAGTCGGACGTCGACCTCGCCGGGCGTGTCGCTCATGTCGGGGGCGTGGCGGGCGGCCTCACCGACGTCGCGCTGGGGGCCGCCGGCTTCGCCGATGGGGAACAGCGTGTGGACCGCCGGCGAGAGGTCGCGGGACTCGGACTTCTCGGGTCGGCCCATCCGGTTGCCGATGCGGGTCGGGGCGCGTTCGCGGACCTCGAAGGGAGCGACCTCGTTGACCGCCTTCATGGCGTTCGGCCACTCGCGGGCCTCGTCACTGAGGTCGTCCCACTCGCGGTCAAGGTCCTCGGTAACTCCGAGCGTCCGCGCGAGCGGCACCCAGTCCGCGACGTGAACCTCCTCGTCGCCCTGGTGGTGTTCGACGATGAGCGCTTCCAGGGTCTCGCGGGCTGCCTCGGTGTTCCGGAGGACGAGGTCGTCGCCTTCGACGCGGCCGTCGGCGAGGGCGGCCGCGAGGTCCTCGAACTGCTCGACCGTGACGTCGTGCCAGAGGTAGTTGTACGCGGGGTGCAGGGGCGCGTCGTACTCGATCGCCCACTCGATGGCCTGGTCGGCGTCCGGGGCTTCGAGGTCGACGTACGGTGAGTCCCGGAGCGCCTGGACGTCCGCGCCTGCGGCCTCGAACTCCTGTATCCACCACTCGGGCGCGTAGGAGGCGGGTGCGAGTTCGTGGTTGTTTTCGACGAACTCGCCGTAGTTCACGAGGTACTCGCCGACGTCGAGGATCTCCACGACGCCGTTGCGCACCTCCAGGGCCTCGTCGATGTCGTCGATGCGACGCACGTCGCCGTTCGCGAGTTTCACCGTCGGGCCCTCGATGGAGTCGACGGGGACGACGCCCGCCGCCTTCCCCGGGAGTTCCGTCTTGATCTGGGTGCCCGTCGCGAGGAAGTCGTCGAGGAGGTGCATCGTCGCCGGGTGGACGCCCGCCGTCGCGTTGCCGTGATTGCGGGCGCGGCCGTAGCGGAGGCGGAACCCGCCTTCCTTGGAGGGGTGGCCGAAGACGGGGCGACCGGCGATGAGGTCCCGGAGGAACTTCTCGGAGCCGTCGACCCGGGGTGGGCCGGCGGGGTCGTCGTCGGCGTCCGTTTCGGCGTCGTCGCTCGCGGCGGTCTGCTCGGCATCGTCCGTCTCGTCGTCCTCGCTGGCGTCGTCTTCGCCGATGGTGCCGTCGATGAGGTCCTGGAGCCACGGCCAATCGACCTCGTCGAGGTTCCGGGTGTAGCGCTGGATCTTCGGGGCCTTCAGCGCGATTCCCTCCGCGAGCACGAGACACATCCCGCCGCGGGCGGAGTTCGTCTCGATGCGTTCGAGGTCGCGGAAGCCGTCGACCTCCTCGTTGCCGGTCGCCTCGCCGTCGAGCATCACGGGGCAGTTCCGGGCGATGAACTTCGTCTCCTTGGCCTTCGGCGAGTACTGGAGGCCGGTCTCGGAGTCGTACAGCGAGATCTCCTCGGCGTAGCGCTCGACCTCGTCGTCTCGCGGTTTGAACTCGTCGATGTCCAGGAGGGAGCGTGCGTAGTCCGCGACTAGCACGGACAGCGCCTGGGCGGTCCCGCCGGCCGAGCGGATCGGGCCGGCGTAGTAGACGGCGACGTACTCCGTGCCGTCGTCGTTGGTGTTCACTTCGACGCGGTCGATGCCCTCGATGGGGGCGGCGACCACGCCCTCGGTAAGGAGGGCGACGGCCGTCCGGACCGCGCCCTCGACCTTCCCGGCGTTCGTCTCGTAGTCGCCGACGGTGCCCTCGACGAAGTCCTCGACGAGTTCGAGGGCGGCCTCCTCCCTGCTCATCTGGCCCTCGAGTTCGCGGACCCGGTCGGCGACGCCGTCGATGCCGAGGATGTTCTCGACGCGGTCGGCCATGTCCTTCGCGACCGGGATCTCCACCTCGGGTTTCGGGTCCTCCCCGCGCTCTTTGGCGCGCTCGGCGACGTCGAACGCCTCGTCGAGGCGGGACTCCAGTGACTCGAAGTAGGCTTCGTCTTCTGGCCGCATCTACAGCCAGAGGTCGAGGTCGGTCGCGTCGTCGTGTTCGCGCACCAGCTCGGTGTCGAACTCGCGGACGTACACCTCGCCGGCGAAGACGGTGGCGCGGTCGAGGTGGCCGGCCAGTGCCTGCCCCGAGCGTCTGGACAGTGTTGCGTGCGTGTGCGCGAACGGTTGCCCGTCTAACTCCGAGAGGTTGCCGACGCAGGCGGCGACTTCGAGGGGTTCGTCGAAGCGCGCTGCCTTGTACTCGAAGTCGTCCTGGTCGTAGTACCAGAGTTCGGCGTCCTGGACGGCACCCATACCGAAGAACCACGCGGCCGCCAGGTCCTCCTCGGCGGCCAGCGACTCGAGTTCCTCGCGCCAGTCGGCACCGTGGTCGAGACGAGCGACGAACTCTCGGCCGCCGGCGACTTCGCGGACGTTCATGGGAGCGTCAACGACGCGGGTGAGCAAAAGTCCTGCCGTCTCAGCGCCACGCCGCGAGCGGTGTCGCTGCGGCGGCCGTCATCGATACCCAGGCCTCGTCCTGGGAGATATCCGCGATGACGAGTCGGGAGTGTGGGCCCTCGTCGTCCAGTGAGGCCATCACGTCGGTCCCGGGAGCGTCGGACGTCGACTGAGCGGCGTCGGTCGGCATGACATATGGTACAACGCCACACCCGTTACTTAAGCGCATCGGACTGACACACGCAAACAGGTAATAGACATATAGTGAGGAATATCCCGCGGGATTGCACAGTTGGCCGTGGCAAGGCATTTGACCATGGCCGAGTATGCCTTGATATGGTTAACCAGACGCCAGGCGGAGGCAGGCCCTCCGAGGCTGATCGGCTAGCGCAGACAAGTGAATCCGTGAAAAGTAGCTGGGAGCGGACAGTACATGATATGAAAGCAATGGCTGCTGATCGCGAGGAGAAGGGGTTCTCGACATTTACAGCGGCTGCAGGAGATACAGCGCCCGTATCACCGCAGATGGGTGAATCGGACGAGTTCGGCCTAACGTTCATTATTTCGGGTAGCGAAGTTCCTGACTTTGAGGATAGTTACATAGGAAACGATTTTACTGAAACAGGAGTTTACCAGTCCAATCTAGAGGGGCACGTATACATTGTGACGGAGTATATCGATATGGAGGCCAAGGAAATTATATTCCTCGCAGGCGCCTATCAGATGCGGAACGCGCCTGGTCTCGTTCGAGCAGCAATCGATCGTGGAGAGATGTACAGTCGAGTTAAGACGATTGACCACACCGAGGTTGGGACATTCAAACACGATGACGTCTCAGCATTCTTCCCGAACCCCGACGAGTTCTACGCATACGAATTTCGTCGATAGCGGGCCCCCTGCACTATTATAGATTAACGAGAGGTGGGATGACCAATTGGCTTAGTTCATCTCACCAATTGACGAGCAGGTAGATGCCGGAGATACCTAGAAGGAGGTACAGGAGTGTTCCAAGGATACTGTCTGCTTGTATGGATTGAAATACGCTCCCTACTGCCACGTAAACAACGAACAGCCCCACTAGCTTCCGAGAAATCCATTTGAGTGTGGCGAACCGGGGAAGTATTGTTTGCGTGGACATGCTTTATGCAATCCTGACCGAGGACATAAAGCTATACGAATTCGAGGCAACTTCTCAGACTAAACAGTACTGACAGCAATCCCCAGTCTGAATTCTAAGAACGCAGAGACCCCTAAAACCACTAAACTAGTTACGAGGATTTTCCAACTTCGACCAACTCGATCAGCGAATCGCAGTGGGGTGGTGTTTAGTGGAGGCAGACTCTGTAGCCAGGATTCAAAACGAGTCTGTGAGCTCCCCTCAAGGGACATTGATTTGCTCTTATGGGGGGCTGCTGGTGCGGGGCGGACACCAATTGTACCGACCCCAAAGAGCAGTACTCCAATTACAAACAATACCACCTTTACTGTCACTAGAGTACCGCCAGTTGCCAGTGCAATGGCGCCAGCTACCGCAATGACGCTCAAAGATGCACCGAGAACCCAATACAAGAATTCGACTAGCTGAAGCGTTCGCTGGTTCATTTCGTTGATGAAAGCCTGTTAATCACCCGACCGGCGGTTAATTATCGTTTCAACGTCTTTGTATTCGCTCTGGTGGCGATGACAGTAGCTCAGACGGCCAGAATCACTGACTTTGTACAGATCTGGCTTTTCAGTGTCACAGACACCTCCAAACTCTTCCTTCAGTTCCTCACGGGCCTTTTCAGGATACCCAGCCTTAATGTGCTCAATTGCTACTTCGACCGATTCTTTAACCTCCGATGGAGGTTCGATGTTTTCGAAGATATCGTCTGCGGCTTCTTCAATATCGTCGTATTTTGAGAAGATGCCTAGCTGTCGTTTCACTTGATTCTGAATTCCAAGGGAGATACGGGTTCGCTCGCGAACGACCTCACGGAATTGTTCGATTGCATCCCATGTGTCGTTATTGAGATCCTTGTGTTCTTCAGGCCTAATTTTCGCTGGACAGCGCGTACTAAACTGGCAGCCTTCCGGTGGATCACGTGGGCTAGGTGGAGTGCCTGGTAGCGTGATTCGCGTTCGGTCGCTCGTCGGGTCTGGACGGGGAATTGCCGACAGCAGTGAGTTGGTATATGGGTTCTGAGCGTCCGTATAGAGTTCCTCAGTATCTCCAATCTCCATGATTTTCCCAAGATACATCACAGCCACGCGGTCACAGATGTGGCGGACGACCGAGAGGTCGTGGGCAATAAATAGATACGTGAGATTGAACTCGTCTTGGAGGTCTCCTAATAGGTTGAGGATTTTCGCTTGGACTGATGCGTCAAGAGCGCTAACCGGTTCGTCCAGGACGAGGAAATCCGGTTCAAGGGCTAGTGCTCGTGCTATCCCGATTCTCTGACGCTGTCCGCCAGAGAATTGGTGGGGGTATCGATAGTAGTGATCTTCCTGTAGCCCAACGGAAGACAGTAAATCTCGGACTTTTTCGCGACGCTCAGCGGGCGATTTCCAGCTGTGTGCATCAAGCGGCTCTCGGATGATTTCCCCGATTGTCATCCGATCGTTGAGACTGGATTCGGGGTCCTGAAAGACAATTTGTGCGTTCTTCCGCCACTCCTTGAGTGCTTTTCCACTCAATTCGGTGATATCCCGCCCAGAGAATGAGATGCTACCCTCTGTGGCGGTCTCAAGTTGGATAAGTGTCCGGCCGAGCGTCGTCTTACCAGACCCAGATTCACCGACGAGGCCGAGGGTCTCGCCCTTGTTAATGTTGAAGCTCACGCCATCAACTGCTTTAACAGGGGGACCGCTGAATCGGCCACCTTCACCGTAGTACTTTTTCAGGCCCTCCACTTCGACAAGAGTTCGACGACCCTGCGCCATGGTTGACTTCATCTGCTCAGTATTTTTGCTCATTTGTCTGCACCTCCCTCTGTCTGGTCATTTTCCTGACTTCGCGAGACGTGGTACTTCACTGCCTCGTCCTGAGTGCGGTCGTCCGGGTACAGCAGACAGGCCGCAGTATGGTCCTTATCCTCAGAAACGGGGACGTGGATAGGGTGGACTTCAGTACAATCCTCGAACGCTTTTGGACATCGTGGCGCGAACCGGCAGTTGGAAGCTGGCTGATTAGGAGTGGGAACGTCACCTTCGATAGTGTTCAGCCGCTCTTGTTCCGCGTGCGTTCCAGGAATAGCATTCAGAAGGCCTTCTGTGTAGGGGTGTTTTGGATTCTTGAACAGTTCCTTGACCGGCGCTTTCTCGAGGAACTCACCGGCGTACATAACGTTCACCCGGTCACTGATTTCCGCTATCACACCCATATCGTGGGTGATAAAGAGAATCGCGAGATCTCGCTCCTCTTGGAGGTCTTGGAGGAGTTCAATGATTTGTGCTTGAATAGTCACGTCAAGCGCCGTTGTCGGCTCGTCACAGATGAGGAGTTCAGGGTCACACGCAAGCATCATTGCGATGACTGCTCGCTGGCGCATCCCGCCAGAGAATTCGTGAGGGTACTCCCCAAGCCGACGTACTGGGTCAGGAATTGCGACGTCCTCAAGCAACTCAACCGCTTTGTTCGTGGCTTCTTGACCAGTGATGCCACGATTAATTTTGAGGGCCTCCTTGATTTGATTCCCGACGGTGTAAACCGGGTTTAGTGACTTCAGTGGGTCCTGAAAGACCATCCCGATGCCGCTTCCGCGGATTTGCTGATACTCCGAATTGGTGTACTCTGTGAGTTCCTCCCCGTTAAATTTGATCGATGATCCTGGGAGAATCTCCCCTGGAGAATCTATTAGGCCCATGATAGAGCGGGCGGTGACACTCTTCCCTGAACCGGATTCACCGACGATCCCGAGGGTCTCTCCGGTGTGAATGTCGAAGCTGATGCCATCCACAGCGTGGATTTGTTCGCGGTCTGTTCGGAAGACAGTCTGAAGATTGCGTACGGACAGTACTGCCTCTTTTCCGGTGTGATCGTTATGTTCGTCGATCATTGAGCTCATTTAGGCACCACCTCCTGCTGCCGCGGCTTCTTCTTCGGAACCACCCTCACTTTCGGGATCGATTGCGTCACGAATCCCGTCACCCAACGCATTTGCGCCCGTGACGAGGATGACAATCATGATTCCCGGAATAAGGGAGATATGCCAGGATTGAGTCGACACGTAGGGCTGTCCGAGCGAAATAGCACGACCCCAAGCAGGCGTCGGGGGGCTGATTCCAAGCCCGTTACCTAGGAATGACAGCGAGGCCATCGCAATGACGATTCCGCCAACGGACATGGACGCATAGATCAGTAAATACCCGAGGACGTAGGGGAACATGTGCTTTCGCATCGTTGTGGTCGGCCGTTGGCCGAAGCTTTTTGCAGCGTCAACCCACTCCTCTTGGGCTACCTGCAGCGCTGGCCCGCGGAGAGACCGCCACAGGAACGGCCAAGTCGTGAGGCCGAATATCAGAGCTAGTAGCAGCCCGCCATTAAGAACACTTGCAAGCCAGTGGTTCTGGAAGACGACACTAACGAGGATTAACAATAGCAGTTGCGGGATTGATACCACACCATCGGCTATGGTCAGCACAGAGAGGTCCACAATGCCAGTGTAATACGACGATACGAGGGCAAGTAAAGCCGCGATAAGACTGGCTAGTCCAATTGAGATGCCAGCAACCATTAGTGTGATTTGGGCCCCACCCATCATGTAGGTGAACAAGTCACGACCATTTGTAAGCGTACCAAACGGATGGAAGCGATCGTACTCGTCGTAGGACATGACACCCACGTTTTGATCACCTGCACCCTTCGATTTCGAATTGAAGTTGGCCTGTCCAGAAGTAATCGTTTCAACTTGTCCAGTTTCCTCTGAGTAGTACTGGAACTCATGCCCGTATGACGAGGTGATATTCTGACTAACCGTTGAAGGAGCCATCGTCGTTCCGAACAGAGACATCGTCAAGAATAGCACCAAAACAACCACACCAAACTTCCCCCAGCTGTGGTTCCGGAGGCGGTTAACCATGTCATCCTTGGGAGTCCAGTCAGCTTTTCGATAGTGTCGCCGGAACGTGAGCCAGCCCCTGTACAACCAATAGAAGCTGAATAGTGAGTAAACGAGTACTAGAGACAATCGAAGTGCCCATGCGATAGCAGGGGAGAGACCCATAAACGGCCCTATCCAGGACCCATCAGGAGTCTTATACCCCTGGTTGGGGATTACGTCTCGGCTGAGGAGCGTCGGCATTTCGTGGGCCGAGGCACGAAGCCCCTCGATGAACCCACTGAGAGCAAGTTGGACGTCTACAACCATCCCTGCGAGGGCGGGAGAAAACACGCCAAGAACGACATCAAAGAACGCCGTAACACCCATGACGGTCGCGTCGAGGATAGTGAGAACTCCACCAAGGAAGGCACCGAGTTCAACAAGGAGGAGCACTGCTGCTACTATACCCCAGCGGACAGCGGGTTCTGGGTTGTTTGCTAGTCGGGACCACAGGCCACTGGAACCACTGGTTGTGGTTCCAGGCGCATCATCCGGTTGAGTGACGTTTGCACACATTGTTGAATAGTAGTTTACTCGGAGTTGTCTGAGAGCGCAATTCGAGGGTCAATATACGTGTACAGGAGGTCCTGTGTCGTATTGAACAGGATTTGGATGACGATGAAGATGAACGTCAAGGACATCAAGACCGGGATGTCTGCAGCGAATGCAGCCCGGAGGAACAGGTTCCCAAGTCCGTTGATGCTGAAGACGCTCTCAACGAGAACGGAGCCGCCTATCAGAAGATAGAATTCCCCCATAATAACGGGGAGGAGGGGAATAACCGCGTTCCGTCCAACGTGTTTCGTGATTATCTTGCGCGTAGATACGCCTTTGGCTTTTGCAGTATCAATGTACTCCGAATTCAGACTCTCTAAGACAGCTGTTCGCCCGATACGAACCTCATTCCCCATGGATGCGGATCCGAGGACGAGGGCAGCTGGAAGAATCCATTTTAGCGCGGCGGCCATTGGCATTAAGTTCGGAATTGGAATCCAGAAGAATTCGAGAATTGGGATTCCAGTGAACGGCGTGATTCCCGAGAAAAGGTGGCCGAGGGCATCAGAAGTCCCAATAACGTCTGTCTTGATGAGGAAGTCCCGATAACCAGAGAGAAGCCCGCCAGCGGAGAGGGTGCCGGCAAGCATAACTGCGAGCCAGAAGTTCGGCATCGCTCGCCAAACAATACCGCCGAAGGATGCCGTGTAATCACCCCACGAGTTGGAATTTAACCCGGCGTAGAGGCCGATAGGGACTCCGAGTCCTAGTGCAATTACAACCGACCAGAAGCCGAGCCAGAGGGTGGCGGGTAATCGACCGATGATCAGGTCCATTACAGGCTGATTGCGAGCAACCCCCCAGGAGTCCCCGAAGTTGAACGTGAGCATGTCGACGAGGAAATTCTTGTACTGAACCCAGAGGGGGATTGGGTTGCCATTCGGGTATCGCAATCCAAGAGCGATTTCGAGCTGGCGGGCGGCTGTCGGATTAGCGTCTCGGCCAAGGATGGCGAGTACAGGATCGATTGGCCCCAGGTACAGTACGAGGAACGTGACAGTAAGGCCAAAGAGGAGGACCGGGACACCAAGGATCAGTCGCTTGGCGATGTATACTAGTCGATTCATGTGTTATCACCGGGGAGTGCAGTTTCGAAGGGGTGCCTGATTATGCAACATGGATGGGTTAGGGCAATTGTGGGTATGCCTGTTGGAATGAAGTATGAGTGCAAAAATGATTCGGTTCAGCTACCGGGCAGCGCCGTTAGCCCTGGTAATGCTGGTCGTAGCTTTCCTGTCCGCCTGGGAAGACCTGCGACGGCTGGAGGTGGTATGCACCAGCGCCGCGCCCCTTGAAGACGTCCGAGACGAACTGCTCGCGGTTGACAACGTGTGCCATCGCTTGCCGAACAGCCTGCGGGACCTTCTGCAGGTTGAATCCGACGTAGAACGTGTTAATAGTTGGAACCCCAGAGTAATTGACCGTCTTGTCGTTCTCCAGAGGGCCGTAACTCCCAACCTGACGGCCTCCCTCAAGGGTTTCCTCAACGGAGACAAGATTTGGATCGTACTGGGAGGTCGGAATCCCAGAAATGTCCGCGTTCTCGTTAAGGAAGTAGTTGTACGATGCCGTTGGGTCAGTGATGATTGCACTGTCCGTACCGTCGAAGGACGCCACGTCGCCGTGGTAGTCCTCGAAGGTGTCTGCAGAGAACTCTCCACCGTTGCCGGACTCCCAATTCACGAACTCGAATGGGCCAGTCCCAATGGGGTTCGAGGACGAGAACTCCTCGTATGCCATTTCTCCGTCGTAGCCCTCGATGTCCCCAACAATGCCCTCGGGGACAACCGAGAAGGCGCTGTAGGCAAGCACGGACAGACCGTACGGGAAGGGGCTCTCGAGCGTGATGCGGAAGGTGTAGTCATCAACTGCCTCGACACCGGTTGCACGCGTGATGTTTCCGTCGTCGTCCGTCTCGTGTTCGATTCCCAGCACCTTCACTGGGAAGTACTGGTTCGTGGAGTTCGTCGACTCCATCAGACGCCGGAACGAGTAGACGACGTCGTCCGCCGTCATCTCGCCATAATCATCGTGGAACTGAACGCCCTCCTTCAGCGTGAAGGTGTACTCGGTGAAGTCATCATTGATGTTGTAGTCCTGAATCAGCAGGTTCTCGACTTCGGCCGTTCCGTTCCGGTAGTTCGTCGGGGCATCGAACATGTTCATGATCTTTGCCCCGCTAGCAGTGTTCCCCGACGCAACCGGGTCTAGGGAGTTGAACGTAGCAGACGAACCACTCAGGCGGTTCTTCCCCTCAATGGCCGACACTGCATTGTTGGACTTCTGGCGGGAGCTCCCCATACCGCCGAACGGATTGTAATCGACGTGGTCGTACCAGAAGACCTCGTCGAACCGGTGGTAGATCGGGATGAGAGCAGCGGATTCCCAGAGACCCTCCTCCATATTGACAGCTGCTTCACTGCGGGCCTGGACTGCCTCATCAGACTGCCCCGGATTGTCCAAGATCTGCTGGTACTGCTCGTTCATGAACTGCCGGACTTCGGGGGAAGCGTTTGCGTCCTCCGACCAGAAGAGGCGGGCCCCGTTGGCGCCGCTTTCCCCATAGAGGGTGTTGTCGGGCGAAATCAGCTGCAGGAAGTTCCGAGGCTGAGGGTAGTCAGCAATCCACCCGAGCGTGTAGGCCTGGTGGTCTCCCTTCTCAGTGGTGTTGAGAAGTGCCCCGAAGTCCGCCTGGCTGATGTTCATGTCGATGTGGGCCTGTTCTAGACGGGCACGGATCGTGTTCGCCATCTCCTCCCAGGCTGGACTCTGGTACTGGAGCCAGTCTAGCTCGAACCGGTTGTTTGGGCCATAACCGGCTTCTTCCATGACCTGACGAGCCTGTTCAACCTGGGTCTCGTTGACCCCGTATGGGTATCCCTCGAAGTTGGGAGTGTAGCCCTCGTTATTATCACCGCTCGTGGTAGTGCCTGTCGAACTGTCAGTAGTAGTCGTTTCGTCAGTGTTATCGTTGCCTTCATCGTCGTCGCCAGAGGTACATCCGGCAACCGTCGCAGTTAGGGCGGCGGCACCGGTCGCTTTGAGGAACCTTCGGCGGCTCGTATCTGTCTTGCCTTTGCGTGGCATACTCCCCTTTTCTCAAGTCATTATACTTAATCCCTTCGGCAATGATTGACACTCAACCCCTTGTTTTGGGTATTTAGTGTGTTCGCCATATCTGTCTGGAGCAGTGGTTTAGCGCGTGACGTGCCCGTTCAAAGATTTTGTGCAAGCCCTTTATGTGTCAGAGATCTCTAACTATTCAGTACCATGTGGATAAAGGGTGCAGTCAGTGGACTAGTTTCGCGGTTCTAATTTTTGGGGTGCCCTACCGATGGCGACGCGTACCACACACTTCCCGCATCTCATTACCGGACACTCGAGGATTGCCTCGGACTTTGCTTGCTCGATGAACCGACGACAGTCTATGTCTCCAACTGGTTAAGACAGGAGTAGTGGTATTGGCGAAAGCCCAATATCAAAGAACGCTGGGACCGAGGCGACCTGCATGATGTACTGTACCTAGTCTACGTAGAACATAACCCTCTTCCCAGAACCTTTGTTCGTTCGCAGACGTCGCAGATGGGCAACTGCATCACCAGCGCGAAACTAGATTTCGCATTTCACTCTCCCTGCGTGTATATCTTGGCGTGGTCGAGGCTGATGGCTTCCTTGTCACGGATACCGGGATTTGAAGGCGATCTTAGATAGAATTTGCCTCCAACTTGCTCAAGAAAATGTAGCGGATTATGGCGTACCGGTGTAACTTCGTGAACTAACGACTCTACGTGCCACGGTTGATGCCGTTCGCTCCTTTAGAGCGGGCTTCCTGCTTCAACGACGGGCTATGCAGATGCGGACGTATCCACAGGAATCGTAGTCTCCACAGGCGTTATTTCGGACTACCCCCCTCTTTCATCTTGAAGACCGCGGCAAAGGATGTTCCAAGTTGCGATCACGTCCCTGTCCGCTTCAAATCCACAAGCGTGATAGGAGTGTTCATGGACCCAGAACGGCTTCTCCGTCAAGATTCCGCACGGCACGCGCTCCCTGATCGCTCCTCGGGAGTCCAGAACGGCAAAGCTGCGCCCCTCACGCTTGCACTCGTATTCAAGTGACGAGAGGAACGCTCGCCACGCAGCAGAGGCGGTAATACGGCTGGTGGATGGCGATTCAAGCATTTCTTTAGCGTTCAGGTTTTCTACCGCCACTAAATCATACTCTCGGGCGTTGTAAGGTCGGCATGACACTTCGCGACTCGCCGCCGTTGGCTCTAGTAGTTTTTTCGATCCGTATTGCTTCCGCAAGGGCTGGGGTTGCTTGTGCTCCAGAATGCTCGTGGTCGTCTGTGAGGTTGAGCGATTCAATCGCTATTCCGTCGGTGTCGTGGGGCGTACATGAAAATCATAGGGGTGCACGCGTTCAGTGGCGATACAGTCCCCACATCTCCTCGTTGACACCCGGCTGTCGAATATCGATTCGCCGCGCCTGTGCCCGAAGTTACAACGTCGGTTGGCGGAATGAATACATATCAAATTGGAGTGCTTAGGACAACGGGAATACGAATGCGACTTCTATTCTTAAGTGAATAAGTTTTGGAGGGGCTTCCCCGTCATCCCAGCGATGAATGAGGTCGGTTCACTTCGCTGCCGCTTTGATTCTCACCCGTCCACCACCGACTCCACAACATAAACCACCATATAGCCAACATAACCCACTGGTCAATAGCGTTACTCAAGCATTGAATCCTCATAATCACCCTGAAGCCCCGCAAACACACAATTAACCAAGGAATCAACACGCTACTAGGTACGAACACCCCCACGGACTAAAAGGACTGCCGGCGGAACAACCCAGAAGCAGTTATAGACACCGCACAGGCTAGTATCGATTGCCCCCATCCCCAGTCGCGTGAATTGGAATCACTAGACGGAAGCCTATTATGGCGAGCTGAAGCACCGAAGAGCGTCAGAACAAAAGTACAAATCAAGGAAAGATAGCGAGCCACACCCAAATGGCGAATCAAAGTTGACTTTACGTCTCACACCACCCACGCAGAAAGAGTAGTGGGACAATGAGGCTCAGTACCCACAGTCTCCAGAACGATTACTGCTGAAGACATGTGCCACCGGATAGAACCCACCAATACCCCTCAGGGGGACGAGTACAGCCACCAACCCACTCCACTCATACACGGAAACCCACCGTACAGCTCTCAAGCCCCACAGATCATCTAAACCCTATCCTCCGAACGTCCTAATTCGCCAACCATCCTAGATCACCCCCATGAACCCCCTCGAAGCGTACTCTTGCGGATGGTAGGGCGATTATGAAGGCATCCAGGCGTATTTCGTGCTATAGGCTAACAGATTCCCAGCATGATGGCTGAGATGAGTTGGATGGAATAGTTGGTGACTGAGTGGAAGTGTATTGTGGTTGGTAATGACCGAATCAGTCGTCCAATTCTGCTCAGCATTCAAATCTGGCTAATATTGAGGGGGTGACAAAGAGGGCGCTAATGGAGATGTAGGTGATGAAGACGGTTATGTCCCCCGTGCAATCAATGGTGCCCGTGGACTACCCCGGAACCGCTCCTTGCTTGACTCGCAAAGCCCGTGGTTGACATTGGTGTTGGCTACAGTGACACTACTGGAGGGAGGTACTCGCGGGAAATGAGGCGATTGGTCTCGGACTACAGGTCAACAATGATGAGCGTGACGCCTCCGAACAACGCCTCATCAACGTCGAATAAGAGTTTGAGGCCACTAGCGGTTACCGGGAGTTCGAAGGGGATAGAAGCGCGTACGACCGACCCCGGCCCAAGTTGGTCTTCAGAGAAGTAGGAATCGTTATTGTCGGCGATTAGCGGTTCGTACGTGTAGTACTCATCATCCCGAAGTCGCGTCAAGAAGTGGGGGCCACTGATCGGATCCTCAGTCGACATGTTTTGCAGCATGATGGAGGCGAGAGCGAACTCCTGTCCAGAGTCTGGTTCCGAGAACCCCTCAAGGTCAACGTCACGCTGGAACTCCTCAAGGACGAATTGTAGTTTATCATTCCCGACAGTGTCCCCAGTAGAAACGGTAGCGGCCCTCGGAGCCGATGCGGTCGTCGTCGAATGCTCCGTTGTCGTGGCCACCGTCTCGGTGGACATGGTTGTGGGTCCGGTAGCGTCCTCGTTAGTAGTGGTAGCCGGTCCCCGGGATGTCCCAGTACTGGCACATCCCGCAAGACCGGAAATGATGGCTGTCCCAGTGAGCGAGAGGTACTGACGTCGAGTTGGCATATAGCGGTAGACACGGAGCAGCCCCTAAACTATGGGATGGATAACTTACAGTACCCGAAAGAGGAGTGAAACGCCTACTGTGATGCGAATCCATGGAGATATACGACTACTAACGCCCAAAACACCGTCGCCCTCTCATGAGAGTTCCCGTCTAATCGCCAACCCGGGTGAGACAAACGCCTCATGCAGCCCTCTAGGACAGTCTGGTCCGCAACCACTGTCTGGCAAGCAGAGCAGCGAGCGTCCTGGCCGTATACGCCGGCCGTGTCCAGTAGGTAAGATTCGGGTAGCCAGACTTTATGAGGAAGATCAGGAGATATCGATAACCTGCAGCCAGGGGCTCAACGTTGGCGTGCGCGAACACATATAGGTGACTAGGCAAAGCATTTCTTGGCTGTCAAAGATTGCGACCAACGAACATTGATCCACGTGAGTCAATACTTAAAAGAGAGCTACCTCCCATTACATCTGTGCCGGTGAGATTCCGGCGTATTCATAGTGTGGGGCTATTGTTAGTACTGAAGATTCACGGTACAGGTGTTGGGGATATGAATACTACAGCGCTGGGCGAATCGATGAGTACACACGTAGCCCAGCCGAACTAGGTCAGAGAGTCTTCTCCTAGCCGCTTCCCCCTATCATCCCTTCACTTTGTCGCTGCTGACGTCTATAGAATATCTTACAGAGGAGACGGTGGGTGTCTAACTACAAAGCACGTGAATGATAGCGCAATCGGCGTGCGCTCAGATGGCTACAGCGGGGGACTAGCCAATCAATTGTTGGCAGTGAGCGCCAATACACTGTCGGAACTCTTCGATCCAGAAGAGCCGCCACAGCCCACAGCAGTGCGGTGGTGAACACACCCCGGCACTAATCATGCTGCGTTGCAACGGGCGAATGATTAAACCGGCCCGCAATCATTGCCAGAGATATGCAACACCCATCGTCGTGGCCTTCCAACGAGGGTGAGTCAACTATCTGTGATGGAGCGCCTAAAGGCGCGTTAAGGGAGTTGTGTGATACGGTGGCGGCTCTTGAAAGAGGGATGCAGCAGGATGGGTGGAAGACAGTCGCCACTACCCCGCATAACGAGGTGATCATTCGAGACAATGCAACACAGATCTGGATTGTCCACAAGATATCTCTTAATCAGGAGACTGCAGTGGCCCAAGCAGTAAAGACGGAAGGTGTGGTTTCCGACTGTAGATACATAGACGTCTGCGCAGGCTGGCTATTCGAACTTATTCTCCTTCTTAATCCCGGCGTGGATCAAGGCATTCTACTGCCTACGATAGTCAACAACGCGCAGGTGGACGCCATAACCTCGCGGCCAACCGACAGTCAACATATATATTCTCTGTTGACATGCCCGGGAGGGAGACATCTAGGCGTCGTGAAACACAACAACCCAGAATCCTTCCTCCCTGACCCAGTACCCGATTCCAACAAAGACTGTTGAGGGCTAGCAACAAATAGAGTTACGAAGTGTGCAGTCTTTTTACCATCCAAAACTTATTAAACAATATAACATAGCCATTGCTGCTACCCGCCTCCGACCTGACAGCCCACTAGTTGGCTTACAGCAATAGAAGGGGGGCCGTCGCCACAATGCGTTCACATTTAATGTCTTGGAGGGCATCAGACAACGCATAGTTGGCGGCGTTTCCGCATTTCCATACTAGACGCTTACAACACGACCTTCATTTAGCCACACTGAACCCTCTCAGACCGACAGCAACAGGTCGTTCTAGCCGTCAGAATTACAGGCGCATAAGTCAGTTAGGGAGAGATCCAGTCCTGGCCAGCTTTTGGAGTGCGGGAACAAGTTCACCGCTGATAAACATAATTGCTGGAGGAATAGCCGTGTGTAGCGGTAACGCGGTGTCGTAGCCTACAAATGCGTGGGGAGAGAATGTCGGCTACATGAACGTCGCTGACGCGATGACGCCCCGCGCAGACGTAGTGACGGTCGAACTGCCGGGGACGCGGGACGACATTCTCGAGTATCTCCAGGAGCGCGCCTTCTCCTCAGTGCCTGTCGTGAAGCCGGCCGACGACGGTGAACAGTACCGCGGACTCATCTCCCGGGACGACCTCATCGAACGCCCCGAGGAGGACCAGCTCGCGATGCTGATGCGGGACGCCCCGACCACGACGACGGACACCAGCGTTCGCGAGGTCGCGGCGCTGATGCTCCGGGAGGACGCGCGCCGCGTCCCCGTCGTCGAGGACGGCCGGTTGGAGGGGATCGTGACGGTGACCGACGTCGTGCGCGCCATCGCGGACGGCGAGGAGGACGGCGACACCGAGGTCGGTGGCCTCGCGCGCCGGGACGTGAACACGACGTACGCGGGTACGCCGCTGACGGTGACCGAGCGCGAGATCTCGTACGCGAACGTTCCGTACTCGGTCGTGTTGGGCGACACCGGCGAGATGGTCGGCATCGTCACGGAGGTGGACATCATCGAGGTGGCCCGGGTCGTCGAGGGCGAGGCGAACACCGGCGACTCCATCGCGGACGACGACGAGAACTGGAAGTGGGAGTCGATCAAGGCGACCGGGAGTCGCTACCTGCCGACGCGGAACGTCGAGATCCCCGCCGAACCCGTCGAGTCGTTCATGACGACCGACGTGCTGACGGTGTCGAAGCGCCGCACGGCCCGCGAGGTGGCACAGACGATGCTGACCAACGACGTCGAGCAGGTGCCACTGATGTCCGGCGACGAACTCGTCGGCATGGTGCGCGACGTCGACCTCCTCTCGGGGCTGGCCGATGAGTGAGCTAGACGAACTCGCGCGCCGTCGCGGGTTCTTCTTCCAGGCGAACGAGGCGTACGGCGGCGTCTCCGGGTTCTACACGTACGGTCCGGAGGGCGCTGCGCTGAAGCGCAACGTCGAGGAGACGTGGCGCGACCGCTTCGTCACCCGCGAGGGGAACATGGAGATCGACGCCCCGACGGTGACCCCGGAAGCGGTCTTCGAGGCGTCGGGCCACCTCGACGACTTCGACGACATGCTCGTCGAGTGTCCGGAGTGCGGTGTGAGCCACCGCGCCGACCACGTCGTCGAGGACAACACCGACGTCGAGGACGCCGAGTCCGTGCCGACCGAGGAAGTCGAGGCGCTCATCGCCGAGCACGACCTCGTCTGTCCGGACTGCGGGGCGTCGCTGGTCGGCCAGCCCGTCGAGGGGTTCAACCTGATGTTCGAGACGTCCATCGGGCCGGGGTCGGGCCAGCCCGGCTACCTCCGCCCGGAGACGGCACAGGGGATGTTCACGGAGTTCCCGCGCCTCAAGGAGTACGCCCGCAACCAGTTGCCGTTCGGCGTCGCGCAGGTCGGCACGGGCTACCGCAACGAGATCAGCCCGCGGAACGCACTGCTGCGCGCCCGCGAGTTCACGATGGCGGAACTGGAGTTCTTCGTCGACCCCGAGGGCGAGGGGCCGGACCTCTCGCGGGTCGCGGACGTCGAGTTGCCGCTGTACCCCGTGGCGGCCCAGCAGGCCGAGGGCGAGGAGTACCTGGACCTCACGCCACAGGAGGCTCTCGACGAGGGCGTCGTGCAGGGCGAGTGGGTGGCGTACTTCCTCGCGCGGTCGAAGCAGTGGTTCGACCGCGTCGGCGTGGACATGGAGCGCTTCCGGTTCCGCCAGCACCTCCCCGGCGAACTCGCCCACTACGCCTCGGACTGCTGGGACGCCGAGGGCGAGGTCGGCGGCGACTGGGTGGAACTGGAGGGGATCGCCTCCCGGACCGACTACGACCTCTCGAAGCACGCCGAGCACGCCGACGACAACTTCACCGTCTTCCAGCAGTACGACGAGCCGAAGACCGTCGAGCGCGCGACCGTCGACCCCGACATGTCCGCGCTCGGCCCGCAGTTCGGCGGCGACGCCGGCGCCGTCGCGGACGCCCTCGAAGCGCTCGCCGAGCGCGACCGCTCGGCGTTCGAGGGCGAGGAGGTGACCGTCGAGGTCGACGGCGAGGCGTACACCGTCCCGACCGAGCAGACCGGCTTCGCGGTCGAGGAACAGACCGAGTCGGGGCGCCACATCGTCCCGCACGTCGTCGAACCCGCGTTCGGTGTCGGGCGCGCGGTGTACACGGTGCTCGCGCACAACTACGACGAGGACGAGGTCGAGGGCGAGGACCGCAGCGTGCTCCGCCTGCCCGCCGAGGTCGCGCCGACAACCGTCGGCGTGTTCCCGCTGATGGACAAGGACGGCCTGGGTGAGACGGCCCGCGACCTCGCCGCGGACCTCCGCGAGGCCGGCGTCGCGGTGACCTACGACGACTCCGGCAACATCGGTCGCCGGTACCGCCGGCAGGACGAGGTCGGCACGCCGTACTGTGTCACCGTCGACTACGAGAGCCTCGAGGACGGCACGGTGACGCTCCGCGACCGTGACTCGACCGAGCAGACGCGCGTCGAACTGGCCGAACTCCCGGCGTTACTGCCGGCGCTACGCGACGGGGAAGTCACCTTCGACGAGCTGTGAGCGAACTCGACCGGCGGCTAGTCCACGCGAGCGGCGCGGCCGTACCGGTCGCGTACCTCCTCGGCGTGCTCTCCTGGGAGGCGTTCCGCTGGCTGCTGGTCGCGGGGTCGGTGGTGGTCGTCGTCCTCGAAGCGCTGCGGCTGTCGGGCTACGTCTCGTGGTGGATCTACGACCGACTCACCCGCGAGTACGAACAGGACAACCCGGGCGGGTACGCGCTGTACGTGCTGTCGTCGACGGCGACCGCGTGGCTGTTCGAGCCGGCCATCGCGGTGCCCGCCATCTTGATGCTCGCGCTCGCCGACCCCGCCAGCGGACTGCTCTCGCGCGGGGAACTCGGCGTCAAGGAGGGGTGGGTGTTGCTGTCGACGTTCGCTATCTGTCTGGCCATCGCGAGCCTGCTCGACGTCCCGCTCCTGGCGGCGGCGGCGGGTTCGCTCGCGGCGACGCTCGCGGACGGCGCGACGCCCGTCGTCCGGGGCTACGTCATCGACGACAACGCGACGATCCCGCTGGGCGCGGGCGCGGCGATGTGGGCGGTGCTGGCGCTCGCCTGACTCTACTTTCACCCTGCTACGCGAAGCCTTAACCCCGAGAGCGCCGTACCCCGTTGCGAATGCCGGAGCCCGCGTACGTCGACCACCCGATGCTGGAGCCGGACGTCATCGAAGCCCGCCAGTACCAGCTCCAGCTCGCGGCCGCAGCGCGCCAGGACCACACCCTCGTCTGCCTCCCGACGGGCCTCGGGAAGACGACGGTGAGCCTGCTCGTGACGGCCTACCGCCTCGCCGACGACATCGGGGCGAAGTCGCTGTTGCTCGCGCCGACGAAGCCGCTGGTCGAGCAGCACGCCGCGTTCTACCGCGAGGCGCTGACGATTCCCGACGACGAGATCGTCGTGTTCACGGGCGAGACGCGACCCGACGACCGCGAGGAGGAGTGGACCAGCGCTCGCGTCGTCGTCGCGACGCCCCAGGTCGTCGAGAACGACCTCGTGGGCGGGCGCATCAGCCTGCGGGACGTCGTCCACTGCACGTTCGACGAGTGCCACCGCGCGACCGGCGACTACGCGTACACGTACATCGCCGAGCGCTACCACGCCGACGCCGCGGACCCGCTCGTCACGGGAATGAGCGCCTCCCCGGGCGGCAACGAGGAGGACATCCGGACGGTCTGTGAGAACCTCGGCGTCGCGAACGTCGAGGTGATGACCGAGGACGACGCCGACGTCGGCGAACACACCTACGACACGGACGTCCAGTGGGAACGCATCGAACTCCCCGACGAGGTCCTGGAGGTGCGTGACGCCGTCAACGAGGTCATCGAGGACCGCCTGGAGAAACTACGCGAACTGGGCGTCACGCGGGCGTCCAGCCCGGACGTCTCCCAGAAGGACCTGAACAAGATTCGCGCACGCCTCCAGGAACTCATCGACAACGACGACAGCGAGGGCTACCAGGGGATGAGCGTCCACGCGGAGGTGATGAAGCTCCGCCGGGCAGTCGAACTCGTGGAGACCCAGAGCGTCGAGTCCGTGCGGAGGTACTTCGAGCGCCAGCGCAACGCCGCCCGCTCGTCGGGCGCGTCGAAGGCGAGCCAGCGCCTCGTAAGCGAACCCAAAGTGAAGGAGGCGATGCGGAAGGCCGACGAGTTCGACGGCCTCCACCCGAAGTTCCGGCGCGCCAGAATACTGCTCGCGGAGACGCTGGGCATCGAGGAGGGCGAGCGCGTCATCGTGTTCACGGAGTCGCGGGACACCGCCGAGGCCCTCACCGAGTTCCTCGGCCAGCACTTCGACACCCGCCGGTTCGTCGGCCAGGGCGACGCCGACGGCTCCGACGGGATGACCCAGACGGAGCAACGCGAGACACTCGACGAGTTCCGGAGCGGCGAGTTCGAGGTGCTCGTCTCGACGTCCGTCGCCGAGGAGGGCCTGGACGTCCCAGAGGTCGACCTCGTGCTGTTCTTCGAACCGGTGCCGACCGCCATCCGCTCCGTCCAGCGAAAGGGCCGGACCGGCCGCCAGACGGAGGGACGCGTCGTCGTGTTGATGGCCGAGGACACCCGCGACGAGGCGTACTTCTGGATCTCCCGGCGCCGCGAGCAGGAGATGGAGGACGAACTGCGCTCGCTGAAGGGCGTCGCCGACGAACTGGCCGGCGACCTCGGCGACGACCAGCGGGCGCTCGACGACTACGAGAACAGCGAGACCGACCAGGCGGACGCGTCGGAGAACGCAGCGGAGAACGCTGACGCGAGCGCCACCGCCGACGGCGGCGAGAGCACCGAGACGAGCGACGACCAGCAGGCCGGTCTCGCGGACTTCGAGGCGCCCGCCCCCGAGGACGTCGAGGGCGGCGACGAACCCGAGGAGGGTGTCACCGCCCGTGCGTCGAGCGAGGACGGCGAGACGGTCGAGGTGGTCGTCGACCAGCGCGAACTCGACTCGAACATCGCCCGCGACCTCTCGAAGCGCGAGACCGTCGAGACGCGTCTGGAGACGCTCTCCGTGGGCGACTACGTGCTCTCGGACCGCGTGGCCGTCGAGCGGAAGTCACACGCGGACTTCATGGACACGTTGCTGGGCGGCGACCGCTCGCTGTTCGAGCAGGCCAAGGACCTGACGCGCCACTACACGCGACCCGTGCTCCTGCTGGAGGGCGACGGCGACCTCTACGCCGAGCGCAACGTCCACCCGAACGCCATCCGCGCGGCGCTGTCCTCGCTGGCGGTGGACTGGGGCGTCAGCGTCGTCCACACGCGCGGCGAGGACGACACCACGGAGATGATTCGGACCATCGCGGAGCGCGAGCAGGTCGACAACGACCGGGAGGTGAGCGCGCACGGCGAGAAGGCCGCGAAGACGCTCGGCGAGCATCAGGAGTACGTCGTCTCCGCCATCGCGGACATCGGTCCGGTCACGGCGCGCTCGCTGCTCGACGAGTTCGGGAGCGTGGAGGCCGTGATGACCGCCGGCGAGGACGACCTGCTGGACGCGGCGGGCGTCGGGCAGGTGACCGCCGAACGCATCCGCGAAGTGGTGGCGAGCGACTACCGGCCCGACTAGGGGATCACGGTGATGGGGACGCGCTCGGAGCGCAGCACCGTCTCCGCAGCGCTCCCGAGGATGGCGCGTTCGATGGTGCCGGAGCCGTGGTGGCCCATGACGACGTGGTCGTAGCCGTAGTCCGTGACGAGTTCGAGGATGTCGTCGCCGACCTTGTCCCCCGGCCGGAACTCGAGGTCGACGTCCGTGGTGACCTCGGGGACGGCGTCGACGCCCTGGGCGTCGAGGACGTTCTGCGCGCGGTTCACGATTTCGTCCGTCGCGTCCGTCTCGGCGTCCGAGAAGTGGACGACGTGGAGGTCCGCCTCGTAGCGGCGCGCCATGTCCGCGGCGAACTCCAGGGCGCGGAAGCTACAGTCCGACCCGTCGACGGGGACGAGGATGTCCATGTGCGAACGTGGACCGCCCCCGGCAAATCAGTTCTGCCCGGCTACCGGAGCGCGGCGAGCGCTTCGGCGGCCTCCCGGGCGGCCTCCAGGTACTCGCGTGCGGTGCGCGGGTCGTCGGCGGCCGCGGCGCGGCGTGCGAGCGCCGCGATAGACGATTCGAGCGCGTCGGCGGCCTCGCCGGACGGCGCCGCTCCGCCGGAGCGTTCGGGGAGGGACTGGGGCGCCTGCGTCCGCTCGGCGACGGCGTCCCGCGAGCGCTGCTGGTCGCGGGATCCGGGTGCGTGCGGGCCGCCGGACTTCGACGGCGGGGCGCGCCGGCCGCCGGTCTGGGCCGCGGCCGGCGGGTCCGGCTGGGACTCCGTGGCCGTCTCGTCGGCGGTTCCCGCGTCTGCGGTCTGGGTGTCGGCTGGCTGCTCCGTGCGCGCGTTCTGCTTGGGACTGTCAGCCGCCTCCCGAGCCTGGGCCTGTTCGGCCTCGTGCTGGCAGTTCGGGCAGAACGACTCGCCGTCGTAGCGGAAGATGGGCGAGCCACAGCGGTCGCAGTGCTCGCTGGTCATCGTCGCGCCCTGCAGGAGGAGTTCGCTCATCCGGGCGGTCGCCTCCCGGTCCTCGCGTTCGTCCTCGTACTTCTCGCGGAGTTCCTCCCGCACGGCCTCCTCGTCGAAGCCGCCGTCCGTGTCGCTCATGGGCGAGGAATGGGGCGCGGCGGCGAAAAGCCTGCGGGAAGACGTGTTCGTCGTGCGTCGAATCGCCGTTCGGCGCCTGTCGGCACGCAGAGCGGCCGCGTACGGGCCGTCCATTGGCGTTACCGAAGCGCTTAACGGCCTGCCCGGTGGCAGTTTACGTGATATGACGAAAGTCAGCATCGTGGGGGCCGCCGGCACCGTCGGCGCCGCCGCAGGCTACAATCTCGCGCTCCGCAACGTCGCCGACGAGCTCGTGTTCGTGGACATCCCCGACAAGGAAGACGAGACCGTCGGGCAGGCCGCGGACGCGAACCACGGCGTCGCCTACGACTCGAACACCGAGGTGTACCAGGGTGACTACGAGGACACCGCGGGCTCGGACGTCGTCGTCATCACGGCGGGCATCCCGCGCCAGCCCGGCCAGACCCGCATCGACCTCGCGGGCGACAACGCGCCGATCATGGAGGACATCGGCTCCTCGATTGCCGAGCACAACGACGACTTCGTCACCGTCACGACATCGAACCCCGTCGACCTGCTCAACCGCCACCTCTACGAGACGGGCGACCGCGACCGCAACAAGGTCGTCGGCTTCGGCGGCCGCCTCGACTCCGCGCGGTTCCGCTACGTGCTCGGCCAGCGCTTCGACGCGCCCGTCCAGAACGTCGAGGCGACCATCCTCGGCGAGCACGGCGACGCCCAGGTCCCGGTGTTCTCGAAGGTCCGCGTGAACGGCACGGACCCCGACTTCGGCGACGACGAGAAGGACGAGATCCTCGGCGAACTGAAGACGTCCGCGATGAACGTCATCGAGAAGAAGGGCGCGACCCAGTGGGGTCCCGCGACGGGCGTCGCCCACATGGTCGAGGCCATCCTCCGGGACACCGGCGAGGTGCTCCCCGGCTCGGTCGTCCTCGACGGCGAGTTCGGCCTCGACGACGTCGGTCTCGGCGTCCCCGTGAAACTCGGGAGCAACGGCGTCGAGGAGGTCGTCGAGTGGGACCTCACGGAGTACGAGCGCGACCAGCTCGGCGAGGCCGCCGAGAAGCTCTCCGAGCAGTACGACAAGATCTCGTAGCGCGCGTCGTCCGAGCGGAGCGAGGACGACGGAACGAGCGAGCGGTGAACGGAGTGAACCGCGAGTGCAGGTTTTTCTTCCCGGTCGACGACACGCGAGTATGCGACAACGCGTCAGCTCCGGCACTGACTGGGAGGATCGCGTCGGCTACTCGCGAGCGGTCCGCACGGGCGACGAGGTCCACGTCTCGGGCACGACCGCCGTGGAGGACGGCGAGGTGGTCGCTCTCTGCGAGTAATCAGGGCAGCGGCGGCGTTCGAGCGACTACGACGGCGATACTTCCCGCTGGAGTTCGGCCGTCTCGTCGGCCTCGGCCTCCTCGTCGTCGGTCTCCGCCCAGACCGGTACTTCCTCCCAGGGATGACACATGCTACCAATGAATACGGTAGGCTACAGTAAGAAGGTTCGGGGCAACTCGGCGTCTCGACGGCGCTACCGGGCGGTGTCGATGCCCGCGACGCGGTTCACCGGGCACTTCCGGGTCGTCCCCGTCAGGACGAGGATGGCTCCCGCGAGGAACAGCGTCAGTCCGACGACGACGCCGGCCCAGACGCCGGCGAACGCCGCGGCGCTCGCGAGCACGAGCACGACGCCGACCACGAGGCGAGCGGTGCGGTCGAAGCCGCCGACGTTTCGGTCCATGCACGCCGGGCTACGGACTCTCGCTCGAAAAACGTGACGCGGTCAGGGGATGAGCTGTTCGCCGTCGTCGTCGTACACCGTGATGGCGTCGACGGGGCACGCCCGCGCCGCGAACTTCGCGTCCAGTTCCGCGTCCTCGGGCACCTCCCGCGAGAAGACGTCCTCCTCGGTCTCCTCACCATCGACGAGAACCGCTTTCCCAGCGTCCATGTCCTTCTCGAAGCCCTC